>CAZVMT010000038.1:0-17514 GCA_964628765.1 uncultured Candidatus Bathyarchaeia archaeon
GCCTCTTCCTGCGTTAGCCCGTGGCGTCGCCGCAGAAGCAGAAGTTCTTCCCCCGGCGTGGGTAGGACGGGTAATAATGACATGTCAACGTACAAACTAGGCGGCACTTCTCCGCATTCGATCCTTCGGACGGTCGAATACGTTGCACCGATTTCGTGCGCTGCGAATTTTTGAGACAATCCGTTGCGCTTACGCCACAGTAAAAATCGTTCGCGGTCGCTAATCATTCCCAGCAAGGCCCCTCGTTGCAGCATGTATACCGGCAGCCCAAGGCGTCCAGGGCGTGTTGAATGGCAGGCGGGTGCAGGTCAGCGCAGCCGCGGTTCTCCGCCATGGCAGCTTCGTACAGGGCCGCCAGCTGCTCGCGGTCCATCCCGTCGACCCAAGTTCCCGTGTAATCCAGAAAGCCCGGCAGGCGCGTCCTGCGTTCCGCTGCCGCCTTGCTCATTCGATCGTAGCCCTGGTCTGTCATTATCGGCCGCCCGCCGCTCTCGTAGACATGGGCGGCAATGGCCAGCTGCCAGTCGCACAGGGTCAGCGCACCATTGTCGCTCACTTTTTAAGACTCCAGCTCTTCGTCCCCCAGTTTTTACACCCCGGAAGGAAAACTACGCCAACGGTGTTCACCAGCGCCGGGCGCCAGATCATGCCGCAGTTCTGGCAGGCGTGTGTATGGTGCGGCGTGGTCTTCCAGTGCCCCAGGTCGTAATGTCTTTCGCCGCACGCCGGGCACCACAACAGCATCGGGATCGGTTCGCCAGTGTTCATGCTCCTACGGCCTCTGTATCAGTGTGCCCCAGGATGTAGTCCGGGCGCCGCTGGTCGTTTGGCGGGCAGACCGCCAGAATGCGCCACCCCTTGTTCAGCCAGCCCTGCAGTTCCTGCGTGCAAGCATTTTCCAGCCACGTTACGTTAGTAACCGACAGCAGGCCCACATTCGGGACCGATACCATGGTTATATTCTGCCCCATGTCCGGGCCACTCTTGCCCATACGATGCGGCCAGCCCGCGGGGTATTGCATGCCCTTTAGGCGCCGGATGTTCAGCTGCAGGCCCGCGTCGGTCAGCAGTCCTACTTCGCGCTCGTCCATTATCATTTCGGACGTGTACCACCCCTTGAGCCCCGTTTCGGAGTAGTCCTCCGGCAGGGTAAGCGCGGGTATCTCGCGGCGCAAGGTGTGGTAGGTTTCCTCCGGAAGTTCGCGCTGTGTAATCTTTCCCCGCGAACCCCAGTCTAATTCGACTGTCGCTAAAAACATGCTATCACCTCCTAAACTGTCGCTATCTTCGTCAATCTTCGAGAATGTTAAAGCCCACGTAAAACCAGCTATCATACCCCCACAGCTCCGCTATAAACTCGCTCACTGGTCGGGTAATGCGCGCTTGCTCTAGTACTACGCAGCCGTCTTCGTAATCGATAAGCAGCTGGGCGCCCACGTACCACAGTAATGTGGGCATCTTGACGCGTAGCGCCTCCGCAAACGGCTCGTCGCTCGTTACCAGCTCCAGCCGCTCGGTTTCTCCAACATCGAAAAACCGGCGCAGGCCGCGCGGGCATATGTGCGGTGAATCAGGGATTACGCTAATAGCGCGCCCCGCGGCGAGTGATTTAAAAATACTGTCGCTCAGTTCATCTATAAACAGCCCGCCGTCGTAGTGCCGCGTCAGCGTAAATACTTTCTTCATACTTTCTGGCCTCTTGCATCAATCAGCCGCGGCGCTATTTTTCCCCGGCAGTTGCATCATGGTACGCGGCGAACAGCTCCAGTGCAATACTTTGAAGCGAATATGCCTCAAATTCGCTGGACGGATCGCGCTCGTTGATAGTTTCCCGGATTTTCTGCCACACGTGGACCGCCTCGTGCACCAGCAGGGCGTGGACCGCGGCCAGGGAACGCCCCTTGTGGTCGCCCAGGCAAACGATAGCGCAGGCCCTGCCGTCGTCGCTATCCAGCATATGCGTAGTCGCGCCCGCCCCGGGCGACAGCCAGGACACACGCTCTTTTATCCCCAGCCGCCGCAGCTCTTTTCTAAAATCCCGCTTAGACAGGCACAGCCCGTAGTAGACTGGCGATACCACAATGGCCCGGTCAAGCCACTTCACCGGAACTTGTCCCTGAGAAGGCGCCCGGCGTCCACGATAATGCCAGCATTCGCGGTGGCGGCAGCCACAGTGCCGTCTAGCGCTACCTCGGTCGTCCCCCGCTGCAGGGCCAGCACGTTGTGTCCGACATACAGAACAGTGTCAAACAGCGTCCGGATGTCCCGCAGGCGGTGTCTGTCCCAGGGCACAGGCATGTCTAAGGATCGGTACGCATGCTCAAGCGTGGCGAACAGCTGCGGGTCGCCCCACACACGGCAGTGCTTCCCCGGGCTGGTATGCAGCCACACAGACAGGCCGTGCAGGGCTTCGGCCAGTGGGGTCGCCACTTCCGCCCGCAGTGCCCCGGCCGCCACAGACGGCGCGGGAATGGTAAGCCACCAGCGCACGATGTCCGGGTCGATGTCCCTGTCGTCCTGGTCCTGCGCGTCGATGCCGACGTAGAACTGCTCGCTCGCTATCTTGCCCTCTTCCCTGCCGAACGCTACCGCGGCGATAGACAGAATGTGCGCGTCGGCGGCGTTGGAAAGGGTCGCGATGTTTAGACTAGCGTCGTACATGTTGAATGCTCCTGTGCTCGGTTAATTTTGCTCTTTGCTGAACCGAATTATTCGACGGTAGGCGCTCGAAATGACTTGCGCCTGGTAGGTGGCATCTGCCAGGGCTTCGTGCTTCGACCCTACGAAAACAACACTACTTTTCGGGTCGTACCCCAGGTCCCGGGAAATCGCGACAATGGTGCGCATGTCCCGCGCGTCGTAGAATTTCCACGGCACGCGTAAGGAAAGGGCGCGATAGGCGTGCTCAAGAATAGCGATGTCGAACGTCGCCCCGTTGCCCCACACGCAGCTGTGGTTCCCTCCCCTGTACCATCGATGCAGCTCTATCAGGGCAGGGCCAAGCTTTAAGGATCGTGCGGGCAGGAGTGTTTCAGCTGCCAGGGCAGGATCCTGTGCCAGCCACCAGCGCACAACATCGGGGTCGACGTGCCTGTTGCCTTGTCCATCCGTCGTAATATGCAGGTGCAGGGCTTCGTCGCTGTATATCGTCCCCGTAATAATGTCGAACGGCACGGCCGCAATAGACAGAATGTGCGCGTCGGCGCCAAGCCCCAGGGTTTCGATGTCGATGCTAACGTTTCGCGGGGCCTTTCCTTCCAGCCTGTCGGTTACCTCTTCCACTACTCTTTGCATTTCCACGTGTTTTGCTCCCGTACTCGGTTATTCGTATTGCTTCCAGACAACTTGAGGCGGCGCCCAGTCCGGATGCCTTGCCAGAAAGTCGCTAGCAATGCTCTTAGCTTCGTCCAGCGTTGGCGCGCGTCGCTTCAGAACGAACCATTTGAACGGCACCACGCCCCAGTGCGCCACGTAAATAACAATGTTCGCGTGGTTACCGGTGCGCACGTCCCGCGGCTCGTACGCGTCCGCGCAGTACAGCTTTGCGGCAATAGGGCCGTCGGCGTGGCCGTAGTAGCACGTCGGCCAGCCCCGCTTTTCAAAGGATCGGTACCGCCCGACAGGCTTTGGATCCACGCGCCATACTAGCTTCTGCTTGTTCACTTGCGCTTTTTCCTGAATACGACGGTGTCGCTAACCGCAAGTGTGCCCACCGCGGCCAGCAATGTCGCCCCAAGTGAGAACCCGCCAAGCGATACCACAAGGAAATAGCTAAATATATTGCCCACAGTTATTCTCCCGCACCGGTACCAGTCGTGCAGGACGATCGGTGCGACGGCGGCAAGGCCGCAAGCTAACCATACAGCTAACCATCCAGCCACGTGCAGCAAAGTATCAGCCGACATGCGTTTTGTCCTCGCGTTTTTTCCTGAACACGACGGTGTCGGTAGAATTCATCAGGCTAATACCAAGTGAGAGCCCGCCAAGCAGTACCACAAGGAAGTAAAATAGTATATCGCCTACAGTTACCTGCTCGTAGCGCTTCCAGTCTCGCAGTATGCTCGGAACGACGGCGACCACGCCGCAGGGCAGCCACACGGCCGCGAATAGCAAAGTATCAGCCAACATGCGTTTTACTCTCCAGCTCTGCAGCCTTAGCCTCGGCCAGTTTCAAGCGCGTGTTGTGGTACTTGTCCAGGGCAGCTTCCCTATCGCGCAGCCATTCCAGGACTTCCTTTATGCGCATGATTCGACCGTCGCCAGTGTACCGCTCTATATCGCGCAGGGCCAAGCTGGCAGCGTCGTACTTGTCGCGCAGTACTTCCAGCTCTATCAGGGCCTTGTTTGTTTCGCTCAAAACGCCAGTTGTAGTGCTCATATCGCGCGCCGCCCATGTGTCAGGGTCTTGCTGTCGCCGGGCTGGCCGTCCTGCCAGGTATCCTTCCAAGGGCCACGCAAAGACAGCACCCAGTTCTTAGGAAACACGCCCCATACTTTGTGCATGTCGGCGCGCTTTATAACGATCGGGCTAAGCCCAGCGATATACACGTGCGTGGTACGCGTGGGCTCCACTCTGTCCTCCACCAGCCCGCCACGCAGCAGCCAGCTGACACTATTAAACGCGTGTGAGTGGTAAGCTTCGCGCGTGTTCGGCGTGAATTCAAGCAGCAGGATCGAAAACAAGGCTTTTATTTCAATGCCCCAGCATCGAACCTCCGATTCCGGGCCGCCGTCTTTGTGGCCCCACAACAATTTAAAACGTAAAGGCTTCACTTATGTGTGCTCCTGTCGGTTAAATTAGCGCAGCTTTTCGCCACGCCAGCGTTTATCTCCGTACCACTGCGAGCCCGTGCGGCGAATCTTGAACCGCGGATGCCCGTCGGCCTTGTGCAGTACTTCCCCCAGGACGCCACGCTTAAGAAAGTGCAAGTGCATCCCGGGCGCGTCCCAGTTAACGCAAATCCGCGCACCTGTCTGGCGCATTCGCGTGCGCCAATAGTATGGCCGGTGTATGCCGAATCGTCTAAGGTGATTCCTGCTTATTTGTATGCGCATGGTCGTGCCTGCCCTTTAGCTGGCGCCCATGTTGGGCGAAATGCGGAACGTTAGGTTTATCGGCGGCGGCTTGTGCCCCGGGGATCTGTCCATGGTCATTTCCACGGCTATCAGCGTCGCTTTAAATACCTGCGGCAGTAAGCATTGCCACTCCGGCAGGTCGTTTATCACGGTAACCTCGCACAGGTCCCGCATGCGCGGGATAAAGGGCTGCAGCGCTTCTGGTAGGAATGACGCGTACAGGGTAACCTCTAAAAACCCCTGCTCTGGCGGCGCCACACTACCGTCCAGGCGGTACGATCTAACTTCGCCGCTGGAACTTAGCTTATGTGCCCATGATAGGCGGATTTCATGCCCTGCGGGCGTGCTGTCGGTTTTCATACTGTTCCCTATTTGTCGTCTGCGGGTTGTCTTTTAGCAGTCCTTGTGAACTGCAGCAATGTCCCTGGTTTCGCCCGGGCCGATGTCTTCCGTAGCGCCCACTTTTCCGCAAACTTTAGCGAATGATTTGCTAGCACGAACTTGTCGGCTGCGCGTTTAAGCGCTGCGGTGGCTTCCCGCAGCTTGTCCGCTTGATCGCGCAGGATGTCGGCCATAACTAGCGCAGCTCTTCCGGCAGGTAGTCGGCCCACGCCGCGGGAATGCCGTTGTGTCGGGCGCCCTCGCGGCAGCGTCGTGCGATAATCCCATAAATAGCAGACTCCCGCATGCGGCCCTGTCTCGCTACTCGCGAAAGTCGCGCATATTCTTCGCGGATAGCGGTCTTTACTTGGTCGGGCGTCATGGCGCTACGCCTTGCCGGGGTAGCGGCGGTCGGCAAAGTACTTGTTGACCGCTGCCAGTACCGCCACGGCTTGCCGGTCGGCCTCGGTAGCTTTGCGCAGCGGCTTCGTGTCCCACCATGAATGCGAGCCCCCGTACTGTTCGGTCTCCTGCACCAGCTCGCCCTTGTCATTGACACGCGTATCGCGCTCCAGGCCGGTAGCTTCGTGGATTACGTCGCGCACCAGCGTTTGCACCGCATGGTCGGTCAGGCGGAATTTTTCGTGCACTTCCTTTACGCCCGAAATCATAAACGGCCCGTTGCTTTTGTATGTTGGCATGGTAGTGCCCCTGTGTAGTATTTCTGTGTTGCGGTAATAGTGCCCGGTTTCCCGGGCCACTGTCAACGGTTAGATGCTGCCGTCGGTCGGTTTGCGCGCGCTATCCAGCTTCAGGCGGCAGGTAAATCCAGGCGGGCAGGCGTCGCGAACTATCGCCGCCATATCGGGCTTATGCGTGCAGGCGCGGTGGCCCAGGACCGCAAGTGCGCCCAGTAGCAGGGCCAGGATTGCGTGTTTATACGTTACGTATGGCATGTCGTCACCACCTTTATGCTAGCTGTCTAGTATCAATACCACGGATCGGCGTCGCCGGTACCGTTCCGTTCCAGGATGTCGGCCAGCTCCCGCCAGTCCATTTTTTTCAGCCACACTTTAGTGGCCATTCGCTTGGTGTCCTCCGTGTTCAGTGTTCCGAAATGCTTTGCCTGCTTCCAGTGGAACAGCAAGTGGTCGCTGCCTATTTGCACAAACAGCCACGTATACCCGCCAGCGCGTCCTTTGGATAGCAGGAAATTCCACTGCTCTGGCTTGTAATGCGCGCACCGCACTATCGTGCTAGGCCGCTTCGGCCATGCGGCCAGGTGCTTTAGTTCCATCCAGCTGTGGCGCCCGCCGATGCAAAACGAAACATCCGCCACGCCAATGTTAGCCGTGTCTTCGTGTCGCGTAGCTTCGTCCCAGTAGCGGCGCATGTTGTTGCGCATTTTCTTCCACAAGCCTGCTTCTGACATTGTTGCGTGCTCCAGTTACATGTCGTTATGGCCGCCGCGGCCGAACTCGCCGCTGGCCCTGTTCAACTTCTCGCGCAGGCGCTTGGCTACCCGCTCTGGCGTGTCCTCCGCCTTGTACGGGTTACCGTCCCCTGGTCCACGTAGCGCCGTCCACTCGTCGCCCTTGTGCGTCTTGCGCCACAGGATACCGTCCGCTGTTAGCGCGTACACGTACGCCGTAGTCGACTGAAATTGAACTATTTTGCGCATTAAAACGGATCGTCTTCGCCCCAGCGCGCATCGGTGCGCTCGTCGCCCTTGGCAGCGCGCGGCCGCGGGACCTGCAGCTTGGCGGAAAAGAACTTGCCCTTCGCGCCTTCCTTGATCCACATGGCGATGTCCAGCAGCTCGCCGTCCGGCGTGCGAACCTGCCCTTTGTAATCTGGGTGGTTATCCTGCTTCTTGTACTGGTTCCTGAAAACGGTACCGCCGCCCGGCTTTATCTCGTATGCCATTATTTGTGCCCCTTGTGTGTTTTAGTGGTCTATCGATTGTCTGCTGTCCGCGACATCCCTGTCAATAGCCCGGGCGCCTACCCGGCTATAACGCGCCGAACCTGCTCCAGTGGGATCGCCCCATCAGCCATCCTAATCTGGCCGTTTTCCACGTCCTGCACGTCGCCGGTAGTGGCGATGTCAAAAGGCTCCTTGCACCGGGTCGTCCATTCGACAGTTATCCGCGGGCGCTTCCGCTTTGCCACGCGCAATACAATGTCCAGGTCGGCGGGCTCGCCGCCAGCCGTCCACAGTACCGCGCCCATTTTCCATACCGTAGCGTCCGGGCTATACCGCTGTCGGTCGTACTGCTCGATTCCCCACACGATAGCATCCAGGCACCAAAGGAACTGCTGCGTGTATTCATAACAGGCGCCGCCGTCGAAAAAATCATCGAACGCAAATCGCCCCTGCAGCCAGCCTATCGAATCGTCTTCGTACTCATAGCGGAAGTCTGCTACCGCTCGGTAGGCGTCTGCCTCAATCTCGGCTGACTCTTCCAGCAGCTCGGTTACCTGCTCGTAGCACTCCGCCTGTTCGGCAGGCTTGTCCAGGTCGCCCCAGTGGTCGTTAAAGTACTGCATTACGCGTTCCCGCAGGGCGCCAGGGCTGTACTTGGTCATCCCGTCCACTTTCTCTACCGCCATTGCTTTTTCGGCAGCGTAGTCGGTGCTTATTCCGCCCCTGAAGAACTCGAACATATCGGGCACTCGTGAGAATACGAACGTCCCCATATCGCCTTTAATGCAAAGACTGCCCGGCCAGGTTACCAGCTCGAACCGGTAAATCGCGCTGCCGTTCTTGCTAAACACAAGGCGCCGGTACAGCCCGTCGTCATGCTCTACCCGTAGCGAGTGGTTCCGGGTGTCTTCCTCGAAATAGCTACTTTTGAAGTTCATAAACACCCCGCAATCGCTGGTAAACAACTTCTGTCTGCGAAAGTTCGTCCTGGTCGCCCAGTTCCACGTTAAGTTCTACCCCCTGCAATGACACGCTAAGCAGGGTTCCCTCCGCCATGCGGCTGCGGCTGCCTATGTCGCCGTCGTACCAAAACAGCAGGCGCTGCCCGACATGGTCGTGCAGGGCGGTTACCGGGTCGTCTTCGGGGTCGTGGCTGTCGGCGGCCCACAGCGTGCGCAGGTACCTGCTAGTGCATTTCCTGGTCGGCGCTTCGTGGGCATTAAGCTTTTCGCGCAGGCTGTCGGAAATGCTGCACTCCATTTCGTACGCTTTTTTCGCAATAAACAGCTGCCGCCTGAGTATGTGCAAGTCGCCGGTAAGATCCTCGCAGCGCTTGCGAAAAAGGAACAGCCGCGAATTGCACGATTTAAGCTTGCGCGTTCGCTCTTCGCTTTTACTCTCCCGCGAACAGGCGTCTAGTGCGTCGTTAAGCCGCTGGATAGTGGCTTTATCGGTCTTGATCTGGTTAGCCGCCTGCACCGCCAGTGACGCAGCGACGTTATCGCCTACGCAAACGCCGTCTTCCTTGGTAGCGCCCGGGAAATTAAACTGGTCATCAGCAAACCACGGGTAGCCCAGGGCTTTGCCCAGTATCTGGCAGATTTCATCGTTTTCGGCGGAACAGGCGTCGCGTAGTCTCTCGTGCTTGCGCACTAGCGCGGCTATGCCGTAGCCCGATGTGTACCGCACCTGCCGTTCCGTGTGCTCTTCTGGCGTCACCATGCCGTTGCCGGTAGCGGCTTTATTCCGCTGGTATATGCTGTCGTCGCTTTCGTTAGCCATTAGTCTGCCGTCCCGTCTGCCAGCGGCAGGATGGTATCGTCAAGGCCGTACTCGGCGATGCCCTCGTCAAGGGTTCCGTCGGCCGATCCCTGCGGCGTTTCGGGCTCCGCATTCTTTACTACTTCCGCGGTAACTGAGCGCAAGTAGTACGAATCCTGTATGTCGACGTGGTACCCTTCGGGAACCATAACCTGCCGCGCTACGTATTCAAGCACGGCCTGCCGCAAGTCTTCAGTGTTCAGTTTAATTTCCACGCTACACCACCTTTACAAGTAAGCCTACCCAAAAATACGGTCGCCCGTCGGCGGCTTTGGCCGGTCCTACTAAGCCATTGCCGGACGTGCAGTGTTCTATCTGGTCGCCCTTACAAACGACCACGTGCGGGTGCCCGGCACTGCTCATTCCGGTAAGCAGGTAGCGGCAGCCCTCTGTCAAGACGGCCGCGCTATCCAGCATGCTGCACAAGGTTTCCGCCGGAAACGGGATTTCGATAAGGCGCAGGCCCCAAACATCGTCAAGCCACTTGTTCATCTTTTCCAAGGCCGCAAAGTTAGCCTCTGGGGTTTCCACGCCGTCCATTACGTGCGGAACCTGCATAGGGCAATCCAGGTCAAGCAGGCACGCGATAGTCGTACGGAAGCAGTCGCCATACTGGCCGTTTGCCGGATCGTGCTTTTTAATTATTTGCTGGTGGTACCGCATCGGTCGTGCCCTCTTGTTGGTTGCTCTTCGCGTTAGTAAGTTCGTTTACAGCTTCAAGCAGGAGTCGGAACGCTAGTCGCTCGCGCGCCACGCGTATCATTTCGCGCTCGATATTAGACGCCCACAATATCAGTGTGACGCCCCACGAAATCCACCAGCCGCCGAACGAAACCATAACGAAACCGCTGAAAAACAGGACTGTGGCCACAAGTGCCGTGGCTAGTCCAGCCCACTGGGGCCGCTGTTCTTCCTTATCCATGAATCACCCCCTGCTCCAGCTGGCGACGGCGCCGTGCGCATTCGCGCTTGCTCTGGTGCGGAATGTATATGCTGCGATCGCCGACATAGCTAGCCCGCCAGAAAGGCCGCTCAGACGGTACCGGTAACCCGGTTTTCTTGTGGATCCTGCCCGACAGGTAGCCAGCCCACACAGGCGTGTCCGGCAGGTCGAAGTCCTTGTTTAGGCGGAACTTCATAGGCGTGGGTGCCCAAGCAGGCTTGGGAAGCGAATCAACTATTTTTTTGGTTATCATCGTAACCAGTTCGGAAAGTTTCATTTTCTGCCCCTTTAGTAGGTTATTTACAGGTTCTTGCGAAAGTTACACCGTCGGGAAAGACACGTGGAATGTACCCCGGCGTGCCGTGGAATCGCGCCAGCTGGCGCCTCTAACTTCCTTCGCCCACTTGACCCACGCGGCAAAGTCGGCTACGCCAGCGACAAGGTACACGCGCGCACCGTCGGCCAGCTTGCGGTAAGGCTGCTGCGCCGTAGGGCCTTCAAAGGTTTTATAAAACCCGTCGGACGGCATGTCTAACCCTGCCACGCCGGACTTTTCGTACAAGTAGGGGTGCACGACAACATAGGTTTCTTCCGTTTCCACGTCCACGTCGACCGTGTACGGTGTTCCGCCGTCGCCGCCAGGGGTATCCTCGCCGCTAAACTGCACAGCAGTGGTTACGTGGCCGTTAACAAGGGCCAGCGGGTTTTTGCGCGATAGGCCCGCCGCGATGTCGCTAAAATCGATGTCCAGCGGATGCGCGGACTTGAACGTATAGCTTTTAGCGCGTGCGCTGTCAGGCTGGCCAGGCGCGGGTTTTTTCGTCGGCTGTTCGACTACTTCCTGCCCCTCTAGCTCACTCTGCCAACGGTCTAAAACCTCGCCTAACCTGCGTTTTCCCATGCCGTAGTGCTTGGCATAGAACTCTGTTTTCTTTTGCTCACTCATTGCCTAATGTCTCCAGTTGGTTGTCTGCGTCACTTTCTTTAGCCAGTGTGCGCCCAGGGTCGCCCAGTGTCAACGAATACTTGCCCTCTATTTCGGCGCCCAGTTCCTGGTCGTGCGTTCCGCTGCGGAATCGCTTTGGCGCACGCCCGCCGAATACTGGCAAGGCCGAATCGGATACGTGCCGCACGCGTGGGCGATCGTCGTCCAGCAGCAGGTTCTGCCATGACTTATCCATGCTACCACCCCTTGAACCCGTAGCGCTCGCAGAAAGCGTGCCCCATTTCGTAGTCGCGGCGGTCCCGCAGCTCGTCCACGGTCTGCTGGTTCTTGATTTCCGCCCGGTGCGCTTTCGATCGGATAGTGTTCCCCTTGTGCCGTGCGTGCGGGCGCTCAATAAGCAGGTTCTGCCATGATTTATCCATTACATTTAGCCTCTGTTGAGTTTTACAGTTCTGTTCGATTTAGGCTTGGGGCCGGGTTTCGTATCGTCCCCCTGCCACACGTGCACGTCCAGGCCGTGAAGCAGCGCTGTGTTTATCATCTGCTTGGTGCCCTTAGACACGCCGTCCCAGAAAGCCAGCAGCACGTCCCCTACTTTAGCCATTTCTACGTTACGCAGCATGCCAGCCTTGGCGCCGTGTTTTTCCCAGTCCGCGGCAAGTACGGGGTAATGGTGCACAGGAAAGTCCATAAACTTAGCCCACTGCTCGCCCAGCTTGTCCGCGCCAGCCGCCCCGCCGGATACAACTATGATTTCAGGGGTCGACGGAAGCGAACCATACCACCATCCCGCGCGGTTAAACAGAAACTTTTTATCTGTGAAGCCCCTCGACCCCGCTATGATAACTTTACGCGTGCGCTTACTTTTTACCATAACAGCGTGCCCTCGAATTTAGGTTCATCTTGAACGTTGTTGTACATTCCCACCGTTGGGAACTGGAAGCGCTTGCGGGTAAGGCTAGATGGTAGCTTTACAAGCCTGCAGCCCACCAGCTTAGCTAGCGGGTCGTACCATAGACTAGCCACGTCGTACTGGTTCAGGCGCGCCAGCTCGTTGAAAAACAGCGGGTGCGGGTACCACGTCCCAGGGAAGCCCTTAGCGCGGCCGTGCGTTTTCCAGCCCCCAGGCGCCGGTAGAACGCAGCAGAGCCTGCCGAACGCCGGATGTACCATGGCGTCGATGTTCGCCCACGTCTCACCCTGCCGGTCTTGTACGTGCTCCGTGAAGCCGAAATTAGTAACGATGTCGACGGGCACCACCGCGCGAACTTCCGCAGGCATCGGCTCGCGGATGTCCCAGCGAATGGCGCCGTCGGCTCCGTTTATGTCCGTCGATAAATACCGGCCGCCGTTCTGCTCGTAGAAGTCACGATACAAACCACTGGGGTTTTTCTTGTTGCCTAGTTCCAGTATGCGCAAGGAACTAAAATTGCTGGTCCCTAATGCGCGCAGCTCGTTCGCAGGTATTTCAGTCACGTTATCTTACTCCGTGGTTATCAGTGTACAAGTGCAGTCGCTGTCTGCAGCATCTGAACCCCGCCCCAGGCGAAGAACAGCAACAATGCGATAAAAAGTAATTTGCCCATTTCTGTGCCCCTTTCGTTAGTCTCGATTTGATTATCGGACAGAGGCGGAACTAAATCAAGCTTTTTGTGTGAACAGGTTCACATTTCGCGCGTAATTTTTACTTCTCGGGCTGGCAGGCGGCCAAGTACAGTTCTACGCGTTCCACGCCTACGTAAAATACACACGCCAGCGCGGCGTCTTCAAGGTTCGCACCGTCGGGAATAGGTTCCCCGAACAGCTGCGCGTACAAGCAGCGAATTTCGTGTTCCCGTAGTTCAATTTTACCGTTTTCTCGCTGCATAATAAATTGTCCCGCGGCTGTGTCTATTACAGGTATGAGTGTGTCGGGCGCCGGGCGCCATCGATAGACACTTAGGTTAAAGACGCCGCGGGTCGCCTCTGAGGATAGCCCGGCCCCACACAATCGTTACTAAGACTGTACTATGTTCGGGAATCTCCCGAATTTTTTACACAACTCTACTTCTCGCTTAACTGCTTTTGTTCCCGCCGTGGCAGACGGAAACACCCCCAGCATGGAAAACTTGGTGCGGGGAAATTCCGCGAATGCAGCTGGGCCGTTTAACGGCGTCACTAAATACGCTGTGGCAAAGTGCTTGCCAGGTGTAACCAGTGCCACAAGCGTGTCGTCTGCGTCCTTCAGTATCAGGGAAGTTTCCCCCGCTACTGTGCACCAGTGCCACGAATACCGCATGTTGTGTTGTTCCCCCTGGTATGCAGCTGCCGCTTGAAATGCTTTTTCGTGCCACGATTCGCTGGGAATGGCCCCGTAGTCCCCTCGCGCGCTCATTATACGCCCAGCTTTTCGCACGTGGCATCGACAGTATCGATTACTTTGCGGCGGAATTCAAGCAGCTGGCTAAGGTAGTCGCCGCCCTCGCCCAGATCCTGCGGGATGCTATTCCGGATCGACATAAGTGCCGAGAACATAACGCGATGTTCGCCAGCAAGTTCTGTTGCCACTGTTTCGATGTTGGCGGCCGTGTTGCCGATAGCGGCGATATTGCTTTTAATTGTGTCGTAGGTGTTCATAGTAGCCTCGTTATGTAGGTTGCGTATCTGTAAGTATCAAGTGTGCCTACTTGCCGGTGCCGCTGTCAACGGGCGCGCGCTTGCGTCGTGCCGCGGCGTATTTCCTGTGTGCCATGTTCCATCCGCGAATGAAGCCCATCCTGTGCTCCGCCTTCACCGTTTGCCCGTCCGGGTACTTCCCCCGGGCCAGGTGCCGATCAAAAGCCCGCTCGGCCCTGCTTTTGTGCTCTTCGCTCATAAAACGACTACCTCCGCGGACGTTTCAAGCCACGCCACCGCCCCACAGGCCAGCGGCTTTTCCGGGCGATACACAAAGCGCGCGATTTCGCGCCCGTCCTTGTCCAGCAGTCGCACGCCATTTCCGCGGCGGTTGTCCATGTAGGTTTTTACGGTGAAAACAGGCTTGTTCGCGTTGCCAGCTTTCTTGTTCGCGGCGATGTTATGCCGGTTTACGTGAATAACTTTTTTCATTTCTTGCCCCTCTTAGTACCACGGCTTTGTCGGCCGGTTGCGCGTCTCGTTAATTTCATGGCGTAGAACTACAACAAAACCACCGATCCCGCCTACCATCGCCGCAGCTGTTAGTAAGATTTCGGTTACCATGTTCGTGTCCTCTTCTGTTGGTTGCCGTTCGTATAGCTTAGCGACCATTCTCATACTTTCTTTAGTTCAACGCAACAATTATTTTCAAATAAATACACCGCCGCCGCGGCTTGAATAAATAACGGTCGCATGCCGTCCACAAGTACTTCTAACAGCAGCGCTTTTTCCCGCATGAATACTTTCGCAAAATCAGGGTCGTAATTGATTATAGAGCGCGCGTTGTCCAGCAGGTCGGCCAGCTTTATGGTCTGCGCACGGCATGAAGCCCGCGCTAGGTGCGCCCTGTCCAGGGCCTTGCGCGTCGCTCTGTTGCCGTCCTCCGGCTTGCTAACGTCCGTCAGCTCGTTTACTAGGCGGATCATGCTAGCGCCCAGGCCGCGCGCAAGTAGGTCGGCTGCCGTGGTATCAGTGTCTTCTAATACGTCGTGCAGATACGCGGCGCCGATCGCGTCGACATCGGGGAAAACTTCCCCCACAAGGCGCGCCACGGCTACCGGGTGCAGTGCGTAGGGCTCGCCAGTATACTTGCGCACTTGGCCGTCGTGCGCTTCCACCGCTACTGCCAGTGCGGTGTCAAGTAGGTCAACAGACCGCGGCGCAACAGCACAGTGCCACACGTGGCCATCTTTCAGAATGTCGTCGGTGAGCATAGCGGGTACCTTTTGGCTGTCGGCCGTCCATGGCCGGTTAACGTTTTACAGGTAGCTTGCCTGTCGCGGGGAAAGCGGGCTGGCGTACTGCGGCGCTGGATCTGCCAGCCAGGACCGAACCTGCGCGGCTAGCGACTTGCGGAACTTCGACCGCAAACGGCCGTGAGCATCGCTTGACAGTAATACTATCAGGCGTTCATACGCTTCGGGACCAAGGGTATCGCGCAGCTTTTTGGCTACGTGATAGGACTTCAGGGCAGCCTTGCGCGCGTCTTCGATAAGGTCGTGGCGCAGGTCCACCTTGCCGCGAACCCTGTACACGCGGGCGCAGCGTGCTAGGTGCTGGCGGTATTTTTCCATTAGCTCAGGGCCAGCGTCCACTTCTGACCCACAAGGGTACGACCAACAGCGGGTAGTTCCTACCATTTCCTCGACGAACTTCTCGCCGTTCCAGTAGGTGGCGTAAAAATCGCTATCGTCGTAGCCGTTCATTTCGCGCTCAGCGACCACCATGCCGTGGGCGTAATCGTAAACACAAACCTTTTCGCGGCGCCAGCTCACCGGACAAAATGCGCCTTCCGGGTAGCTGTCCTGGTCGTTGCCTAGCATAGTTCTAATGGCCATTGTTCTAATCCCCTTGCGTTGTGTCTGTGGATACTGTGACGACAAGTGTAGCGGAATATTTAGGGCCTGCAAACAGTAATTTTTAACTTTCTTTGTACTATTTAGCGCGTCCGTGCGCATGTTGTTAAATTCGCTCTAGGTTTTCCTTGCCTGGAACTGGCTGCGGGTACCCCGCGGCGGCCATGGCCCGGCAGACAAGTGAGTGCAATTCGGGCCGCAAGGCTTCGTTCATCAAGGCTTCGGCAAGGCCCCGCAGCAGCCAGGCATTTACAGGGTAGGGCTGCCGCAGGGCGGCCGCATTAGGCGCCGTTTCCTGGAATGAGGCGTTCCCGTCTTCGTCGATGATAAGGGCCTGCTCTGATTTCGCCACGTTCAGGTCCAGCTTAGAACCGGGCACTATCAGCGGAACGTGAACTTTTGCCTTTGGGGAAAACGGCACTGTTTGTGGTGGTTTTTGTGGTGGTTTTTTTCCTGCCATGTACGTAACTCCGTGGTTAGTGCAGTAGCTGCAGGCCGCTAGCCTTCTCAGCGCTGGCGGCTTCCTGCGATTCGTACTCGAACAGGGCAAAGCCCCGTTCCGCCAATGCCTTCAGTTCCCACTGAAGTTCGGGTTCTATCATTGCCTGCGCCAGTCCGCGCAGCAGCTTGGAGTGCTCCGGCTGTTCGTCCCCCTCTTCTGACGTATGCGCGGATACCACAAAAGCTTCGCCGTCGGACGTTACCGACAAGGTAACCTCTTGCCTGTCGGTATCGATGACTAGGGCCAGGCGCCCGTCCGCCAGCTTTATCAACTCAGACATGCGCTTACCCCCACCAATTAAGCTTTACCCAGTGGTCGCCGACTTCGTGCGGGTCGGGCTTACCGTGAAACACTACTGCGCGGGCGTCCTTCGGCAATTTCTTGCCTCGACAGTGATATTTGTATGATACCACATAGCGCCGCTCGAAATTCGCGATGTCGTCGCGGAGTATGCGCCAGATAGCGCACTGGTCCCCGTGCAGGTGCTTCATAGCGCGCACGGCGTTGTTTTCAAATTCCCTGTACAGGCGCTCTATTCGGATGTCGCCTGTATCGAACAGCATAGCTGACGAATTATGCGCGCAGTGGGACTTGTTCGGGGAAAAGTTTTCGACCATGATTAGCGGCTGCTCTGCTCGCGCGTCTAGCAGCGGGCTAAGGTCGCCGGTTATCACCATGTCCAGGTCAAGGTACAGGGTAAGCCCAGGCGGCATAATATCGGGGTTGAACATGTTGAACTTCTGCCACCAAGTGCCCCAGTTCTGCGCAGACTTTATGGTCTGGATGCCGCGGGCCTGCCAGTCGCTGCTGGTGGCGTTGCTCACATCGGTTATGCAGTAGAACCCGCCTAGACGCCACCGCGGAAAATTGCGCTCGACGGCCCGGTGCAGCTTTTCTACGTAGTGCGTCGGGTACTTCGTGCCCCATCGAACGCATACGACGTTAACGACTTGGCTGTGCTCCCCGCTCTGGGTCGCCCATATCGGCGCGTTAAGCTTCGGCAAAGAAAGATCCATGTTACGCCCCCCTCGGCACAAAAATAAGGTCCCGGTGCACGGCCCGGTGCAGCTTGTAGCCCATGTGCTTGCATAGCCAGGCGCTGGCGGCCCCGACAACGTGGCCCGTTTTGCTGTCCTGCGGCAGGGCCTTGTCTTCCAGCATTATTACAGGGCTGTCGGTGTCTATCATTTGACGCGCGCCCTTTAATACTCGAAGTTCCAGCCCTTCAACGTCCAGCTGAATCAGGCCCACGCGGCCGACTATGACGCCTTGCGCCACTAGCTCGTCCAGCGCGTAAGTCGAAACCATGGAGTGCCCTACGGCGGCCAGCGCGGCAGCTGAATCGTTTATGTAGTAGGCGCCCGCGTTGTTCAGCTCTTGGGCGGGCAGGGCCAGGGCAGCGACGGAA
>CAZVMT010000039.1:0-17458 GCA_964628765.1 uncultured Candidatus Bathyarchaeia archaeon
ACCTTGCTGAGTTTGATTGGTAGCGCGGTTAATTTTCCCTTGTTCATCTTAGAAAGCTCGCATCCTGTTACTCTGGTTGAGGAAGTTGATGTTTTTGGCGCTAAACGTGCGGTGCCTCATATGGAGGCTGGTACACGGGAGACTCTTGTAATGATTAATCTCGGTGGGGCTATAATCCCGGCGATTATCAGCGTCTATCTTTTACTCGTATCTATTCCAGCTAATTCCACGAACGTATGGGCGAGTTATCTGCATGCATTGATTGTACTAGTGCTGGTCACCGCGTCAACACATCAGAGCGCTCAGATCGTGGAGGGATTAGGGATAACTACTCCTGCTTGGGGTCCCCCAACTATGACGGCTTTCTTGGTTTTCCTGATTAACTATTTCAGTCCGGTTAGCTGCGCTACACAGATCGCTTATATCGGTGGTACGCTGGGGGCGTTGATTGGCGCCGATCTAATGAATATAGGGAAAATAGCTGGGGTGGGTCCTGTTGTGAGTATCGGTGGGGCTGGGACCTTTGATGGTGTTTACCTCACCGGGTTGATGTCTGTATTGATTGTATTGCTTCTCCAATAAAGTGGGGTTTAGGCGATTAGGTTGTTGGCTTCCTTGTTCTGGTCCCAGAAGATGGTGGCTTTTTGGTAGCTGCTGGATTTCACCTTAGTGAAGGCTTTTCTGAAGTGCTCCATTTTAACGGTTAGCTCCTCTTTGTGCTCCATTGCCTCTTTGGGGTCGCTGTATTTCTCAAGGTGCTCATGGATGGCTATCTGGCTGGCTGCTTGGCATGTTGCCGCTATGTCCGCGCCGTTATAGCCTTCCATTAGCTCAGCTAGCTTATCTTTGTCCACGTCTTCCGCTAGGGGCATTCCCCGGGTGTGTATCGCTAGGATGGCTTCCCTTGCCTCTTTGTCCGGGTTGGGTATGTAGAGTATTCTATCTATCCTGCCCGGTCTCATGAGGGCTGGGTCCACCATGTCCGGCCTGTTGGTTGCAGCTATTACGACTACGTCTTTCAGTGCATCCAAGCCATCTAGTTCTGTGAGTATCTGGCTTACCACTCGTTCTGTGACGTTGGTGCCAAGGTCTCTGCCTCTGGGGGGCACGATGCTATCGATCTCGTCGAAGAAGACGATGCAAGGGGCCGCCTGCCTGGCCTTCCTGAACACCTCTCTGACTCCTCTCTCTGATTCTCCCACCCATTTGCTGAGGAGTTCTGGTCCCTTTATGCTGATGAAGTTGACCTCGGATTCTGTTGCGACTGCTTTCGCTATCAGGGTCTTGCCTGTGCCTGGTGGTCCGTAGAGCATTATGCCTTTTGGGGGGCTGACGCCCGAGTAATCGAAGATCTCACCGTATTTGAGGGGCCACTCGATGGCTTCCTTGAGCTCTTGTTTTGTATCCTCTAGGCCACCTACATCGTCCCAGTGGATGTTGGGGGACTCTACTAGTACTTCACGCATAGTGCTTGGCGGGACCTCGCGTAGGCTGTTCTCGAAGTCGTCCATGGTGACGTTGATTTTGTCCAGTAGATCGGCTGGGATACTTTGCTCGTCGAGGTTGATCTCCGGCAGGATTCTGCGTAGGGCGCCCATGGCTGCTTCCTTTGCTAGTGCTTCTAGGTCTGCTCCTACGAATCCGTGGGTTCTTGATGCGATGTTTTCTAGGTCTACTTCTTCTGATAGTGGCATGCCTCTGGTGTGGATGTGTAGTATCTGGAGCCTGCCTTTACTGTCTGGGAGCCCGATCTCTATCTCTCTGTCGAATCTTCCTGGGCGTCTGAGGGCTGGGTCCAGCGCATTAACCCTGTTGGTTGCTCCTATGACTACGAGTTGTCCCCTGCTCTCCAAGCCGTCCATGATGGTTAGTAGCTGGGATACGATGCGTTTCTCTACGTCTCCGCTGACCTCTTCACGTTTGGGGGCGATGCTGTCGATCTCGTCGATAAAGATGATGCTGGGTGCGTTCTCTTCGGCTTCCTTGAATATCTCCCTGAGGCGTTCCTCGGATTCCCCGTAGAACTTGCTCATGATCTCTGGTCCGCCGATATGGTAGAAGTTAGCATTGGTCTCGTTAGCCACAGCTTTGGCTAGTAGCGTCTTTCCTGTTCCCGGTGGACCGTGAAGTAGTACTCCTTTTGGTGCCTCTACGCCTAGGCGCTCGAATAACTCAGGGTGTTTGAGTGGTAGTTCGATCATCTCGCGTACTCGGCTGATCTCCCTGTCGAGTCCTCCGATGTCCTCGTATGTGACCTTGGGTATGTTGCCCATCGTTTGTTTTGGGGCTTTATCGGTGAATCGTATCTGGGTGCCCCTGTTGACGATTACTACGTCTGCTCTGGGCTCTACTTTGGCTATCATGAGGTCTACCCTGCGGCCCATGATGTTGATGGTTATGTTGCTGCCCTGTGTGACTACCCTGCCTTCAAGGAGTTGGCTCAGGTAGCCTTCTGCCCCTACTATTCGTAGTGGCTCTGTTGGGTAAAGGGTTAGGCTTGTTGCTTCCTTAGCCTCTACTTTGCGTACCTGCACTCTTTCATCGATGCCTACGCCTGTGTTGCTCCTGATGAATCCATCTATCCTGATGAGTCCTCTGCCGTATTCTAGGGTCTGGCTTGGCCATACCTTGGCGTATGCTTTTCTCTTGCCTGTGATCTCGATTACGTCCCCGCTCTGCCATCCTTGTTCTTGGATGATCTTGGGGTCTATGACGGCTATTCCTCTGCCGACTAGGTTTTGCGGTGCTTCCGCGACTCTGAGTGTTATCTCTGACAATTGTTTTACCTCTTTATTGATTTAAAAAACTGGGTTTAGTTGACTTGGATGTCCACGCCATCAGGTTTCGGTGCTTCCAGTAGCTTCAAGGTGATGTCCAGTACGCCGTTCTTGTATGTTGCTTGGGCTGATTTGGGGTCTACCCGTGCGTTTATTGGTATCTCTGTGTCTATGTGTCTGGTCTCGTTGTCTGCTGATAGCTGAAGCTTGTTCTCGGTCCCAGTTATCTTGATTGATTCCTTCGTGAATCCAGGCATCTCGACGATGACACGCACTCGTTCATTCTCGGTGTCGATGTCTACTTGTGATAGCGGCTCTGGGGTCTCTGGTATGTAGGGCTGTGGTTTCAGTGGGGTTGTCCCGTCTGGTAGCCCTGTTCCCCATTCCTTGATGACTGGATTTCCGTCTGGTCCCGTGGTCATGCTGTAGCCGTAGCTCCATGACTGCAGGTTGGGGTCATCTTGGTTTAGGCTCATGTTTCTGAGCATGCGTTCGAATAGTTTGTTTATGTCTTCGTCTCTTATCCATGCCATTTTGTTTCTCGGAATGGTCTCTATAAGCCCAGCTTATAAAGTTTATGTCAAAATGTCAGATATATGACATATTTCATTTGATTTTAACAACAAAGCCAAGAAACACGGAAATTATAACCACATGTCATAAATTTTTATACTACGCTGAATTAACAAGATACGATGTCAAACAGACGGAGCTCAGTACAGGAAGCAGTCAGGGTCATCATCACACAGAACCCATACCTCTACCGAGGGCTCCGAATGCAAGTAATAAACTACAGCGCAGTAGCCCGATACATCCAAGAACAAGTACAGGACATGGCGGGAAACGAGGTAGACCCCAATACAATTGTTACCGCCATTATGAGGTTCAGCAGAGAAGCAACAGAGGAGGAGCCCACACGTCCAGAGAGCGCCTTGGCTGGCGCAAGGTTCAACCTAGTGACGGACATCGTGGATGTTACTATTCGTACTAGTCCTCAGGATCAGGTTTCGCTACTGGAGCAACTGTATGGGCTTCAGAAGCGGGGTGCAAACATCAAGGTTCACCAGTATCAGGGGAGCCTTAAGATAATCACTACGAGCCATGAGATGCCTGATTTCATGCAGGACCTCTGGCAGTATCAACCTGTTATTCGTGAGGGGTATGCTGAGTTGAATATCCAGCTGGCTCAGGAGACCAGTCGCTATGATAGGATAGCGATGCTCACTGATCTATTATTCAGGCATGGAGTGCATCTGGTGAACGCCTTCTTCAGTCAGGGTGAGATCAGCCTCATAATAAACGAGGAAGATGCCTCAAAAGCGTTTGATGTGTTACTCAGCCAGAATCGTTAGCCTCTTTTTGGGAATAGGAAGCGTAGTCCATCGTAGATGCTGGTGTAGGGTACGTGGCCTTCGTCTGGTAGGTATTTGAGTTCCCACCTTAAGCCCTCTGGTGCTTTCTCTGTGAGGTACTCTGTGAACGCGGGGGTTGTCTCTGTTACTTGTGGGTAGTCGTCTTTCCCGTAGATCATGTAAAGTCTGTTGTCGTATTCCTTGTTCTTGAAGCTGTGTTCAGCTCGTTCGTAAACATAGTCCTCGCACCAGCCGATCATGGGGCTCGATGAGATAACCCCATTAAAGACATCAGGTCTCTCAAGCAGGGCGTATAACACGAATAACCCCGCGTTGCTTCCACCATAGATGAGATTGTAATCTGTGGTTCGATAGTTGTTGTTTATCTTGGCTCGGAGTTCCTCTGTGATAAACCTCAGAAATTTATTCGCTCCTCCTGAGTCTTCTTTCTCTGGTACCTCGACTGGTATCATGTCCCTGTCCCTGATGGTGTTATAGACGCCAACGATGATGAGTTCTGGCACCTGTTGCCATAGCCTCATGAACTGGACAGTGAATAGGTTCTTCTCGTAGAATGGCGAGAAGTTGGCGTCCAGTATGTATAGCACCGGGTACCTGTTTTCCGAGCCATGATAGCTCTCTGGGAGAGTGATCACAATCTCTCGTCTTTCATCCAGCACTTTGCTCTGTAGGGTGACTAGATCACCTATCTCAACCGAGACCATGTAGACAAGATTGGACTTGTTTTATTTCAATCATTCATACAGGGAATCATTAATCACGTAAACATTAGTCACTTTTTTGACTAGAAAACAATAAATACAATATTGGTGGTGGTTGGCTGGGTCCGAGGCATCTTCAAGTCAATGATGACGACCCAGGTCAACCGAGGGCATGGGGTCAAGTGATCCCCGTTACCCCACAAATTTTTACGCCTGTAGGACGCGGTACAGTGATATGGTTGAGCGCTGGGAGAAGCGGCTCCCCTTCTATTATGGCTGGGTGATTTTCGGTATTACCTTCTTCATCTACATGTTCATGTATGGTCTTAGGTACAGCGTTGGAATATTCTTTGAACCCATCAGGAACGAGTTCGGCTGGACCACCGCCATGACAGCCAGCGGGGTAACCATCTTCTTCTGGGTCTACGCCTTTGCTGCCCCCCTTGTTGGACAGTTAGCTCGAAGGATCGGGGTCAGGAAAACCGTCTTGATGGGTGGGCTTCTACTAGGTGGCGGTGGGGTTATTCTCTCCCAGATACGAGCGCTTTGGCACCTCTACCTGGCGTGGGGGCTCATCGCAGCAGTCGGCAGCGCCGCCCTCTATGTGGTACCGACAATGGTGCTCAGCAAATTTTTCCACAAACGAAGAGGGAGCACAGTGGGATGGAGCAGCGTAGGCGTCTCGGCTGGTCAAGCATTGATTATCCCCTGGATCGCGAGGATTATCCCGGTCTGGGGTTGGCGACCGAGCATGTTGTTCCTCGGCGTCATGGTTATCTGCACGACCAGTGTCTTAGGGTATCTTTTCCTAAGGGAAAACCCTGAGGAGTTGGGTTTGTACCCTGATGGGGCTGATATCCCACCTGAGGCGCTTGAGGAAAATCTCGTCAAGTCTGACTGGGATACAAAAGCCGCTGCACAGAACCCGAGCTTCAGGTTGGTCGCGTTAAGCTACTTCTTCTGTCTCGGGGGCGTCATCAGCATCATGACTTTCGTCGTTCCCCACATGATCAACATAGGGATTCCCTCTGTACAGGCTAGTGGAGCCTTCAGTATCATTGGGGTCATGAGCGCTGTTGGGAGCATACTCTTTGGTGTCTTCTCGGATCGGTTTGGTAGGAAATGGACGATTGTAGCGACGACTGGGCTTATCGCCATAGCTTTTGGTGTGGCTACGGTTATCCCAGTTGATATCACGTTTCTTTACGCTTGGACGGTTCTCTATGGGTTGAGTTATGGCGGTGCCCCAGAGCAATACGCCGCGATAATCACTGATTACTTCGGTAGAAGCAATAGCACGGCGCTCTTTGGTTTACTCACAATGGTTGGTGGTATAGGCGGTGGCTTGTTCCCCTTGATAGGTGGATGGCTGGTAGACAGGACTGGTAACTATTATGCTACTTTGCTTTTCCTCGGAGCTGGAATGGCTCTCGCAGCGGCTATGGCTTTCCTATCCAAGGAGCCCAACGGATCCAATGATGCAGCGAACCCGGCTACTCTAGCTCCCTGAGCATCTTCTCAAGCTTATCCGGGTCCACACCGTGCTTCTCAGCTACTGCTCTCACCTTGCTATACGGTATCTCGGGTGGCTCGGTGAATGGTTTGTTCGGTGTTCCCCGTAAGTCCAGCCTGAGTACATCCCATCGAGCATAATGCCCAAGGGCATCCAAGTACGCTTTGGTGTGTCTGCGGTCATCCTGATCAAGCTCAGCGTATAGAATAGTCTCCTTATCAAACACAGGCTCAACGATGTATACTCCAGCTGGGTTGATTATACTAGAGCCCCCAGAGGCAATGTTAAAGTCCTTGGTGTCATCAGGCATCTCCTCATCAGGGATATATTGGCATGCTGAGAGCACGAATGTCTGGGTCTCCAAAGCGTATTCCTTGGAGGCGTACTCGATATCGCATAGATGATAATCATCCCCTGTTTTGTAGCGCCATTTCTTACCCGGGTGCCAATCCATCACCCAGTAACCATCCCAGAGAGCGCAGTGGATCTCCTCACCAAGATAAGCATTAGCAGCCTTGAGCAACGTCATGTGATGCTCGTAGCAGATGGAGCCCCCAACGGTGCCTATGTCTGTGTCGAAGACCCTGATGTCTTCTCTTCCCCCGAGACCCCAGACGGTACGTTCTCCATGGGTGGGCATCAGCTTCCTATGCCTGCCTAGAAGTTTTCCCTCTTTGTCTATGAATGCGATGCTGTTGTAGAGGGTGTTACTGCCCTTGACGTCGCTAAGCTCCGTGGCTCCAACCACAGCGATTATCTCGGCTGAGCGACAAGCATCACCAAGTACCTCGGTCTCGGATCCAGGAATGCTGATGGCGTTCTTGATATATTCGACTTGATTCTCGCTCCACTTGCTTATGGGGTTGGTTCCCCTCCAATAGGGGTAACCCGGGATATGGGTCTCGCTGAAGACCACCAACTCAGCTCCGTTATTGCCTGCTTCCTCGATGGTCTTACATGTCTTGTCGATCGTTGCCTCTTTGTCCATGAAGACGGGGCTGATCTGGGCTACAGCTACCTTGACCTTATCACGCATCGTTATCAACGATGAAAACACCCTTAGCGTATATAGAATCTACCTATGCGTTTCTGCAGCCGGGGCAACCCATGCCACAGCCAGCTACAGCGCCGCCGCTACTAGAACCAGCCACTATCTCGTTCTTATCATACAGCTTGGTCCAGCAGTCTTGGCACACCCATTTCTTACCAAGTTCCTTGTGGGTTGCTTCCCTGAGGCTCAAGTCCTCGCCTGTCTTGTTGCATAGTTCACAGGTGTTCATACCTTGAACCAGTGCAAGGCTGCGTATATATTATTGGGTAAAAGGGGAGGCATCTTTCGATCGAGTTTGGATAAATCTATCTACCGCTGGGGGGCGCGTTGCTCTTCGCTGTATCGAATGTCATCCGTAAGATTGGTACCGATATTAGGCCTCACGCTGTATTGGGTGCCCAGTCCAGTACATTGGCTGGGCTCATAGCATTCGGCCTGTATCTTGGAGCCAAGGGAGGCTTCAATGATATTCAGGCTAGTCAGCGGAACATCAACTGGCTCGCTGGCTCAGGAGTAGTGAATGCCCTTTGCTTGGATCACGTTGACAATGGCAATTAATCTTGGGAGCGTCTCGGTGGTTACATCCATCATCTACAGCTATCCTTTGTTCAGCGTGTTATTCTCTAGATTGTTCCTGAAGGATGAGCCAGTAGACAGGCTCATGATCATAGGCAGCGTCTTAATCGTGTTGGGCATAGCAGTCGTATCGCTTCTGGGATAGTCTGATCACGCTGCTAGTTTCAAACCATGTTTTTCAAGTCGTGTAAAATGGGTGTCTAATGTAGCTAGTTTAAGTTTTTTATTTATCGCTGTGGCAGCTATTATCATATCTGTTTCTGGGATCAGTTTTCCCTCCTGCTTGAGGGTATCGTAAAGCCGGCAATACTCGATAATGGTTTCATTGTCCAGTGGATGAATCCTGTATAGTTCTTCAAAGCTCTCTTTTACATCAGCTCTTTTTTCATCTGGGATTCCTCTGAGTAGCTCTATTAAGGTTAGTATCGAGATATTTCCTGTGTGGGGTTTTTTCTCTTGAAGGTACTTGATAATAATGCTTGTATCTAGCAGGCTCATCTGAGTTTAAACTCCTCTCTAAATCTCTCCGAGGACTTTTTCATATTCTCATAGTCTTCATCAGACAGAATATCCCTTATTTTTGTGAAGGCTTGTCTCTTTCGTTCATCCTCTGCTTTCATGTAGAGCTCCATCAAGTATTCGCCCCATTCTTTGTTTCCCTTGTTTTGTTCTAGGGCTTCTTTGATTTCCGCTGGAACCGATATCGTTGAATACTTCGCCATCTTAATTATATAGTTATATAGTGATATAGTTAAACATTCTTGAAAACATCACCCATATGACTGTTTTTAGTTACCAGTATCTCAACATGTAATATGATCCCAAGGCGTCCATAACGCTAATAGGACCAGGATTAGCCTTGGTCGCTACCACTGTTTATATAGCCTAGGGATTGATGTCTGACTCCAGCACATCTTCTTTGATGGATGCCCAAGCCATCCGCTTCGTCGTACAAGCATGAGCCACATTCCCCTGGGAGTCTATCGCGATCAAGCCACCATTACCATCAACCCTGACCGACATGTAGCCAAGCGCCTTCTCAACAGCCACCTGAACATTCACACCCGCATCCATATAGGATAAGACCAGCTTGGCGAGATTCACCTTCAAAATACTCTCCCCGTGCCCAGTAGATGACACCGCCCCCACCCTGTTATCAGCGTAGCCACCCGATCCAATTATAGGCACGTCTCCAACTCTTCCAACCCGTTTCCCGGTTACACCACCAGTGCTCGTAGCCGCAGCGAGGTTACCCTCAGAGTCCAAGGCTACTGCCCCCACCGTCTCGTGTCCAAAGGTCTCCCCGAATTGACTTTTCTTGAGCCACTCCTCCAAGCCTCGGCGTGCCTCCTCCGTGACAAGCTCTTCCTGTGTTATGCGTTCTACCTTGAATGTGTCGGCTAGTCTGCTCGCTCCCTCCCCGATCATCAAAACATGCGGCGTCTTCTCCATCACCAGCCTCGCCAGCTTCACAGGGTATCTCACATCCCTGAGACCAGCCACGGCACCAGCCCCCAGGGTGCTCCCATCCATGATGAGGGCATCCATCTCAACCGTCCCATCCTCCGTGAGCACAGAGCCTATGCCTGCATCAAATACCGGGTTATCCTCCAGGACATTGACCGCCGCCACTACCGCGTCCAGGGCTGAGCCATTATTCTTGAGAATACTCCAGCCTTGTTGGGCTGCTTCCTCGACTCCTGCTATGTTGTCCTCTACTTGTTCATCTGGGATGCCCCAGGCTCCCCCATGTACAATGATTACGGGTTTAACCATACACCAATATCACGGGTACTTACATAAGAAACCGATTAAACGGGATAGAAACAATGGAGACAAAAGTCAACCTATAGTAAATACTACAAGTTCAACCTGTAGTCAATACTACACCTGCAACGTTTTTTGATTAAAAAAGCTGAAGGGGGTTAGTCAATATTACCCTAGGCGTGCCTTTGGACGAATCTTGCGATCCTGTCCATAGCGTCTTCTAGCATGTAGCCCTTCTTGTGGCTGATCTTCGCGCTGGTCCTCTGTGTTCCTTGCGGATGTACTTTTCGATGGGCATTGGTTATCGGCTGTCTATTGATTATAAAGCACTATGCAGCCTGTGGGGTTATTTTGGTACTAGTTTTATCTCGAATAGGTTTGGCCAGAGTTTGCCTGTTACGTAGATTTTCCGGGTTTCATTATCGTAGGCGATGCCGTTGAGCACATCGATGCCTGTCTTGGTGTCCAGTTGGTCCTTTAGCCCGGTTAGGTCGATCCATGAGGCTACCATGCCGGTCGTTGGGTCTATTATGGCTATCTGGTCTGTCTGCCATATGTTGGCGTAGATGTATCCTTGGATGTATTCGAGCTCGTTGATCATCGTTATCGGCTCACCGTTGTCGGTTACGGTTATTGTTTTGGTTATGGTGAGTGTTTCTGGGTCGATGATGCTGAGGGTTGATGTGCCGTCGCTCATTATCAGATGAGTTCCGTTCTCTGTGAGTCCCCAGCCTTCACCCGTGATGCTCCATGTTCTGAGTTGGTTTAGCTCATGGTCGTAGACTATGCCTGTGTGTTCTCGCCACGTCAACTGGTAGACCTGTTGGTCGAGTATGGTTATGCCTTCGCCGAAGTACTCTGGGGGGAGGTTGATGTGTTTGATTATCTCTCCTGTTTCTGGTTCTATTATTCGGAGACTGGATTCTCCCCTGAGCCCTGTTCCCTCATAGAAGACCCCGTCATGGTAGATGAGTCCCTGTGTGAATGCGGTTGGGTCGTGGGGGTACTTGTTGACAACCTGATACGTGTAGCTGGGCTCCAGTTCTGGCTCTGTGAAGTAGGTTTGATAGGCGTAGAGGGCTATGAATGCGATGATGATTATCAGTGATACGGTTTCTCTGCGCCTCATCTATGTATCCTGGGTTTGTTGTGGGATAAAATGTGGGGTTATCTGAGCTGGGTGATGACCTCGTTCGCGAATACTGGTATGTCTTCGATATCGATGAAGCTTAGGGTGACCAAGCCTAGCCCGTTGTCGAATAGTTCTTTGAGGTTGTCGGCTACCTTGCCTGGTTGGCCTGCTCCGGCTCCCAGTCTATTCTTCATGGGTTTGGCTGGTTATATGGGTTGGTTTAGCTTGGGTGGCTGGTTTCTATGTGATGTGTTTATCACAGTCCCTGTGTATATTATTGGTGGTGATTGTTTGCCTAGCCCTGTTTATCTAAAATGTAGTAGTTGTGGTGGGTTGAATCCTGTTGGTTCAGAGGTTAAACCCGGTGAGGAGATTATTTGCGTCTTTTGTGGCTTCTTGTTTAATGCTCCGGTTGAGGCTGTTGAGGTTGTGGTTGAACGGAAACGTGGGCGTGATAAGAAGCAGAGGCAGAGGGCTGTTAAACCAATGAACAGGAACATGAGGAAGCCACTGCTCTAGTATCTGTGTGTTCTGCACTTGTACTATGAAGCCAGTTCAGTATTGGGGGGGTCTTTGGTTGGATGCTCCTTATGGTATGGATTGTGGATACAGAAAGCTTTTAATGACACTCCACATATGCAGATATGCATATATACATATATGCATGTATGCAGAGTATCTATGAGTGAGAAAAGTTGGGAAGAATAAATGTAAACGTTAAGGATTCCATAGAATCCAAGTTCCGACAGCAAGTATTCAACCAGAAAGGCATGAAGAAGGGTAACCTTACTCAGGCAATAGAGGAAGCCATGTTGCTCTGGGTGGAGAAAACCGAAGATCAAGATGAAACCAAGTGATAAGTATTATATAAATGTAAAGGCGGAGTGATTGTGAGCGATAAGAAGGTTAAGGCTGAGGAAACTGTGATGGATGAGTTTCAGTGCTTGATGAGTATTCCTAATCTGGGTGATTATGTGGATAGGTGGATAGCTCTTGTTGGGGATGAAGTTGTGGCTATAGGTGATACTGGTGCCGAGGTGTACCGTGTTTCTAGGGAGAAGTACCCTGAGGCGGTGCCTATGGTGTTGAAGGTGCCTTCAGACCGGGTTATGCTACTGTAGTGGAGGGTTTTTTTGAATTTTACTCACCTTGGTCGGAGGCGAAAGATTCTCTGTAAGTATCTTTCGTACCAGAACAAGGCGGGTAATTGGCTTAAGCTGCCTTTGATCCGTGTTGATTTACGGAATGGCGATGAGGCTATATCTACGGTTGCGTTGATTGACTCTGGTGCTACTGCGACTTTTATTCCATATGAGATTGCGGTTGATATTCTTGGGTTGAAGGTTGTGAAGGATGATGTTCCTGTTACCGGGGCTGGGTCCACGTTTCCAAATATGTTGATGAACATTGAGGGGATTACCATAAAGAAAGGTGTGAACGCTGTCTGCATGTTGGAGGATGTATTAGTGCATGTACCCAAGCCTCCTGCTGAGATCCCTTACTGTGTTCTTGGTCGAGATACGATTTTCAAGCTGTATGAGATTACTTTCAGAGAGAATGAGGGTAAATTCCTGTTAAAAAGAGCTTGACTTATTCTTCTTCTAGTGTTTCTTGGATTGCTTAAATTGTTTTAGGGCGTTTATGGATTCGTCCTAATTACTCTGGTATTTTGGTTGGTCTTGTCTCGATAAGGGGTTCAGTGTATGTGAATATGGAGGAATACTGCTACTTGTTTTTCTGGTATGCTTGTTTGATAAGTGGCATTATCTCGTCGAGGTCTGTGTTTGGTTTGATAGTATGTGGGTCTCTGGGTGTCAAGCGGTCTTTTTCCATCCCGCTGACCCTATGAGTGCCTTGTTTCTTCTGTTTATATTGGATGTTTCCTCTTCTCTCAACTGAAATAAATGTATGAGGATGAATCCAAGACGCTGCTGCGTTTGATAGTTGACTCCGAGGGAAAACTAGTGGGATTGCTGGGGGATGAGGATGATGAGGGTTGCCCGGTGGCTTTCGCTCCTTCTCCTGACTTGATGGCTGCGCTGCGTTTGTTCCTGCTCCAGAGGAGCCAGGTGCTGGATGATGTGGTGGATGAGCGGGGCATCTATCAGCTGGTTCTTGAGAGGCTTGAGATGGGGTATGAGAAGCTCGTCGAGGTGCTTGAGGAGTAGTTATTCTCGGATCTCTGCGCCGATGTATTCGATGTATTTGTAGCCTGATGCTTCTAGTCCGGCTTCTCCGCCGGGTCTTAGCTGGCTCTGGTAGCGTGGGGTCCATCGACTTAGGCTGGTCTCGGGGTAGTTTGTGTAGAGTGTTTCTTTGAGTGTGTATTTTTCGTTGGTTTTGTTTTGGGTTATGTAGAATGCCCTGAAGGCTGGTGGGTGGGGGTTGGTTAGTGTCTCTTGGAGGCATTTTTCTGGGTCTTTGTTGCAGTTGAAGAATACCTGGTGTTCGGTGCTGTAGTGGTCTTTGAGTTTGTCTTGGATGGTGATGCCTGGGTACTTTTTTTTGAGTTCATCTAGGAGTGTGCTGGTTTTCTCTATCATCATGTAACTAGGTGCGGGGTGGGTTATACGGGTTGGTTATGCTTTTTATCCCGTGGTTCCTTTTCATCATGTATGTCTAACATTGAATTAAAGGAAGTCTTGGAGGATAGCTTGCATCTGGCCTCGGAGATCATCGATGAGCACTTCGGCTCCATTGAGGATATTCGTGGTGCTCAGCAGGATAGGGAGGAGGTCGAGTATATGACTCAGATGAAGATGGTTTCCTATGAGATTGTGTTGAGGGAGATTATCCGGCGGAAGCTTGGTTCCTAGTTTTTTCTTGTCTCGTGTTTTTTGTTTGTACTAGGGGGCTTCGGTGTTTGTGTTATGTGGCTTATATGGGGTGCTTCGCTGGCTTCTTTGATTGATATGGAGAAACAATCAACATTAGCGATTATAGCCGTCATAGCCCTCTTGGTTGGGCTGGGAGGCGGCTACTTCTATGGAACATCGATGATGACACCTGAGCCTATGATGCTTGAGCCGGTGGATGGCCTGGATAGACCCGATGTCATCCCGCTGGTGCATGGCTGGTACAGGGGCGAGGATGTCGTCTACTTTGACTTTGGGCTCAACCCCAATGTGGCTATCCCCATAATGGTGTTCTTCCAGATGGATAACCCGGATATGATGGTGGATGGTCAGATGAACATCATCGACTCGGTGCCCGGTGTGCCCGGGTACAGCGACTTCTGGAGGGTCTTCAAGGTGTTGGCTCCCAGCGACTATGAGGCTAACAGCATTACTTCCCTTGAGGGGGTCGTGGAGTCTGGCTACGAGGTCGTTGAGACGGATATCGTGGTGAATTGCCCTGTGGTGAACCCTGATACGGTGACCGAGGAGGTCTCTTATGATCTGGTTCAGGGCTGGTATCGTGGGCGTGAGGTCTTCTACTTTGACTTTGGGGCTAACAGTGATACAGTTGGCTGGGTCGTTGAGCTTGAGCCTATCTATGCGTTCTTCTACGGTGACAGTGAGCCCGTTATGGGTCAGATGAATGTCATCGATGCGTTGCCTATGGACATGGATTACAGCGACCTGTGGCATGTTCACAAGGTGATAGTTGGCATGGATTACGAGGCTAACTCCTTGAATACCGTGGCTGATATCATGGACGCGGTCTCAAATGGATCTGTGTCCATCGAGGCGACCGATCTATACGTCAACTGCCCAGTAATAGAGGGCTAACCCCTCTTTTTTTCTATTTTCTAGTTTTCTTGGATGGCTCTGAGTTGTACTAGAGCTGTTTTGTGGTTTTTGATCTTTCTTGGAATAATGGATTTTATTATGGATTGTCGCAGGAAATCGAAATCATTATAAACACTACTCTATCTGTAGTGTGTAGAAGAATAAAAGCCACTATATTTAGGGGAGCTCTCGGGGGAGAAGGCATCATCTTTGATACCATAGCCATCCGTGCGCATCCATCACTGGCGCTATGATCCCCTCTGGCTGATATGCTTGGAAGGAAAAAATAATGAAGTATGTTAGAAAGCGAGATGGCAAGCTTGCGGAGTTTGATAAGAGCCGCATAGAGAACGCGATTGGTAAGGCCATGAGGGCGGTTGGGGAGGGAAACAAGGAGACCGCAACAGGTATCACCCATATTGTGTTGGGCGGGCTGGACGAGCATTTTGGGGATGATGGCTGCCCCACGGTTGAGGAGATACAGGACCTCGTAGAGGAGTCAATAATCAAGGCAGGCTACGCACGGACAGCCAAGGCGTATATCCTGTATAGGGCGAAACAGAATGAGCTAAGGGAGCTCGCCGCTGGGCTTAGCAGTGATGATATGGTTGAGAAGTACCTGATGGTGGATGACTGGAGGATCAGGGAAAACAGCAACATGAGCTATAGCCTACAGGGCTTGAACAATTATATTTCCAGTAACGTCATCAGCCGCTACTGGACCAACAGGATCTACCCACAGAGCGTACGTGATGCCCACAACAGTGGAGACCTGCACATCCACGACCTAGCCGTGCTGGGGCCATATTGTGTGGGCTGGGATCTGCCAGATCTGCTGTTATCGGGTTTCAAGGGTGTATCTGGTAAGATTTCTAGTACACCTGCCAAGCACTTCAGAACCGCTTTGGGGCAGATCGTGAACTTTTTCTATACTCTTCAGGGTGAGGCTGCTGGTGCACAGGCTTTCAGTAACTTTGACTCTTATTTGGCTCCGTTCATCAGGTATGATGGATTGGGTGAGCGTGAGGTTAGGCAGGCTTTCCAGGAGTTTCTTTTCAACATTAATGTGCCCACTAGGGTGGGTTTCCAGACTCCTTTCACAAACGTCACCATGGATATGAAGGTGCCCGGCTTCCTCAAGGAGGAGCCAGTGATATTGGGAGGCAAGATCAAGCAGGATACTTATGGTGATTTCCAGGAAGAGATGGACCTGTTCAATACTTGTTTCGCTGAGGCTATGAGTGAGGGTGACGCATCTGGTAGAGTCTTCACTTTCCCTATACCCACGTATAGCCTTACGAGGGATTTTGACTGGGATAGCCCTGTCTCGCAGAAGGTCTTCGAGATGACCGCCAAGTATGGTATCCCGTATTTCAGTAACTTCATCAACAGTGACATGAGCCCAGAGGATGTGCGGAGCATGTGTTGTAGGCTCAGGATCGATAACCGTGAGCTTCGGAAGCGTGGCGGTGGCTTGTTCGGCGCTAACCCATTGACTGGGAGCATTGGGGTGGTTACGTTGAATCTTCCTAGGGTGGGGTACATCAGTAAGACGGAGGATGCTTTCTTTGAGCGTGTATCTGGGTTGATGGATATCGCGAGGGATAGCCTTGAGGTCAAGAGGAAGACGGTTGAGAAGCTCAGCGAATACGGCTTGTATCCCTATAGCGCCTTCTATCTGCGGCATGTGAAGGAGGCTTATGGTAGCTACTGGAAGAACCATTTCAGTACCATTGGCTTGTTGGGTATGAATGAGGCGATAGTTAACCTCATGGGCTCAGACATCACCACGCCCGAGGGGCATGCGTTTGCTGAGAGGGTGCTGCTCTATATGAGAGACAGGCTCAGCGACTACCAAGAGGAAACAGGCAACATCTACAACCTTGAGGCATCACCAGCTGAGGGAACCAGCTATAGACTAGCGCGGATAGACAAGAAACGCTATGGGAGCATCAAGGTGGCGAACGAGGAGCTGCTGCGTCCCGGTGTGGAGCCTTTCTATACCAATAGTAGCCAGATGCCTGTGGACACCAGCTTGGACTTGTTTGATGTCTTGGATCAACAGAATACGTTGCAGCCTCTCTACACTGGTGGTACTGTTTTCCATACTTTCCTTGGTGAACGGGTTCACTCGTGGAGGGCTGCGGCTAGCCTGGTTCGTACGATGGCTGAGAACACCAATATCCCATACTTTACGTTGACGCCCACGTTCAGCGTTTGCCCGACTCATGGGTACATCACGGGTGAGCATGGTGTGTGTCCCAGATGTGGCTCTGAGTGTGAGGTCTACAGCAGGGTTGTTGGCTATATGCGTCCTGTGAAGCAGTGGAATGATGGGAAGCAGGCTGAGTTCAGCATCAGGAAGACCTTTGATATGGCTTCTCCCCTCATCGAGGGACGCGACGATTGAGGTTCGCTGGGTATCAAAAGACCAGCCTCATCGACTACCCTGATAGGGTAGCCAGTGTGTTGTTCACCGCTGGATGTAATCTGCGTTGTCCTTATTGTCATAATGGTGAGTTGGTGCATGGCTATGCTGGACCCTTTCTTGAGGCAGATGAGGTGCTGGAGTCTTTGGTTGAGCGTAAGCGGTACGTTGACTCGGTGGTTATCACGGGTGGAGAGCCGACGATACACTCTGGGTTACCCGGGTTCTTGGGTAGGCTCAAAGAACATGGGTTTAATGTGAAGCTGGATACCAACGGCTTTAATCCGGATGTGTTACGGGTTTGTCTACCCTTTGTTGATTATATCGCCATGGATGTCAAGACTTCTCCGGGAGACACGAGATTTCTGACTATTGGTCAGATAATGAGTTTAAATTGTTGATTTCTTTT
>CAZVMT010000040.1:0-17260 GCA_964628765.1 uncultured Candidatus Bathyarchaeia archaeon
TATTTGAGGGTGATGTTAGCCTCAAAACTGGACTCAGGGCACAGGGGCTATGATAAGAAAAAGTACATTTAGATGGTGAGGAGGGCGGCTTGGAACCTTCTCCGTCCATTCATCCCGGGTGAACTGGATGTGGGTGCACAGCTCTACGAGGAGACCAGACTCGAATCCTTCGCTTAACTGTTTTAAACACTGGATGCTATTTCTCCGCCATGTCTGGGAACTGGTGGGACATACTCCCAAGAGAGGTCTACTCTAGGCTGGAGAAAGTTGAGACCTGTCAGCCATGGTACTCGGTATATCGGATTCATAACTGGCTATACGCGCTCTATGAGGATGGGCAATACGATGAAGCCCTAATGTACCTAGTTATCGGAGAGAAAAGGGCAGCGGTTATTGATGGTGGAACCGGGATAGGCAGACTGGACAAGCTTGTTGAGGAGCTTACAGACAAACCATATTTCTTGTTGTTAACACACACCCACAACGACCACATAGGAGGCTGCGAGGACTTCAAAGAGATTGCTGCTTATGATGACGTGATGAGCCGTGAGAGTGCAGCGAAAGGTCTCGGCAAGGACAAGATGGGGGAGATGCTGGAGCCCGGAGCCGTGATTAAACCCCTCCCAGCGGAATTTGACCCTGAAGACTTCTACGCTCCACCCTACACCGTGACACATTGGCTGAGGGATGGAGAAGAATTAGATCTAGGAGGCAGGAAACTTGAGGTCATATACACGCCGGGGCACAGTAGTGACCACATCTGCTTGCTGGATAGGGATGCACGGTATCTCTACACGGGGGATATCTATTACACTGGTGGAGTTACCAGTTATCTGCCCGGTGGGAACCATGATGATTTTGTGGAGAGCTGTAAAAGGTTAGTTGATTTGATGTCCCACTATGATTACTTGATGCCTGCTCACAATGAGCCACTAGTGGAAAAGGGACAGATGAGGGAGATGTATCTGGGGGCCAAAGGCATCATAGACGGGTCCAATACGGATTACACGACCCGTAGATCTGTGGCAACCAACTATAATATTGAAGTCAGAAGATACCAGTTCAGCCACTTCAGTCTGTCAGTACGCGCAAGCCTATTCAAGTACCAGAAATGAAAATAATCAAAAAATGCTAGTTAACCACACCCATTCGGTGAAGCTCTTCCCTGAGAACCTCAACGGTGTTCTTCAAGTTGGTCTGCTGCTTGACGTACTCGTCACCATTGATAACGCCCTGCTTGAACTGCCCATCAAGACCCAATAGAGTAGCCTCGATCTCACCGATCCTGGAACGAAGTAGCTTGGTGTAGTCACCAGTGGATGCTGTTGAGTCGCCGAGCGAAGCCACATCAGCCTGCACTACGCCGTCATGTATTCTCAGGATTCTATCGGAGATCCTGGCGATGTTGGGGTCATGGGTAACCATGATGACCGTCTTGCCCAGTTCTTGATTGATCTTGCGGAGATACTCAACGACCACCCTAGCATTCTCAGTATCCAACTCACCTGTAGGCTCATCAGCCAAGACCAGCGGAGGATCATTAGCCAAAGCAGCTGCGAGGGCTATTCTCTGCTGCTCTCCACCGCTTAGCTCACCGGGTTTATGGTCGCGTCGCTCAGCCAAACCAACGACACCTAGAAGCTCCTCGATGCGTTTCCTGCGTTTATCAGCCTTGATGCCGAGGGCAGCCATGGGCAACTCGATGTTCTCAGCAGCCGTCAAAGTCGGGATCAGGTTCATGTTCTGGAAGATGTGCCCCACGGTCTCGCGTCGGAAATTCACCAAATCAGTCGTTGAAAGATTTGTTAGATCGGTCTCCATAACCTTGACAGAGCCAGCGCTGGCCCTGTCCAATCCACCTATGATGTTTAGCAGGGTTGTTTTCCCGCTACCGCTGGGCCCGATGATGGAGACCATCTCGCCCTTGCGCACGTTTGCGTTGAGGCCTCGCAGGGCCTGTATTTCGATTTGACCGATCCTGTATATCTTTATCAGGTCTCTTGCGATGACCGCGTTTCTTGTACTCACATTTATTCCTCCAGATTGAGATCCGGCTCAGCCGAGATCTTGTTCACAGCCACCACTATCGGTATAATGGTGGATACTATTATGAGCCCTACTATGGCGCTCATCTGAATTATGACAGATGCAGGGAACACAACCCTGTGTTTGAATATGAAAGCCAACGTGCTATTCAGCAGGTTGACTATACCGTAGAGAGTAAAGAGCCCAACGAATAGGCCCAACCCGATGGCGAATATATCCATGCCAAGGGTCTCTGTCAGCAATGTGATCGCCATCTGTCTTGGGCTGTAGCCCCTGATGGCCATGATAGTTAGCTCCTTGTTCCTGCTTCTGATCATGGTTGATATTATCAAGACAATGCCTATTGATGCCACTAGGCCAGCGAAATATGTTCCCAGCACCTGTATCTGTTTGGGCCCCGAGAGAAGCAGATTATTCAGAGCGTTCTCTAGGTTCACCGGCGCTATGTCTACTCGCTGAACATCAGTGTCTACGTCCTCAAGCGCTGTCTTTATTGTGTCATAATCTACTCCGGGTTCTAGCTTGGCTATTATTCTTCTCTGGTCGATGTATCTTTCCCTGATCTGCTCCATGAATACATCGTTTACATACATCATTGGGTTTGATGGTATCCAGTTATCACCAGCTTCCTTACCGAAGAAGCCCACGATCTTCACAAAATAAGTCCTCGACGCTGTATTAATCAACATGGAGTTGTTCACACTCAGCCCCAGAGCATCTGCGGCTCCTCGTTCAATTATAGCCCCATTATCTGTGCTGTTCATGACCTCGAAAACCATGGGATCGTCTACGAACTCCTCCGGGAGGTACGCTGATTCACGCCACGTCAAAGGATCTATTCCCCTAACTGGTATGGCTCCCAGACTTGTGTCTGGCGTGAATAATATCTCAATGGAGGCGTGCTCAACGCCTTCAACCTCCTTTATCTTCTCCAAGACAACATCAGGGTTCTCGCCCTCAAAGAGCCAGACAGCGGCATCGGCTCCCACCGATGTATAGACGGCGCTCTTCATGAAGTCCTCGCTTGTGGCGACGTTCCCGATTACTGTGAAGCTGTACCCTACGATTAGAGCTACCATGAATGTGGTTGCTGCTATTCTTTTCAGGTTCCTGCTTGAGCTCAGGGCGGAGAACTTGGCTGCGTCTCCTACGAATACCTCTGAGAGCTTAGTTAGCAGTGTCTGGTACCATGGTACATATTGGATGAATAATTTGGTGAACCCCCAGAAGAACAACATGGGAGCTATGAAGCTCAACAGGTAATCCGTGCCCCACCAAGTAGAGTAAAGCAGTGTGACTGCTAGATTTGTTGATGTGGGTTTGAACATATCCACGGTATACCCGAGATAGATCATCGCGAACCTGTACAGACCAAGTATAGTAGCGATAAGGGGGGGACCAAACTCAAAGGAGGACTCGTCCTCTGTCAGGTGCTCGCGTAGCGCCTCTACTATGTTGACCTCTACAGCCCGTTGGGCGGGTCTGATGAGTGAGAATAACGCCAAGGCTGTGCTGAATATGAATATGGAGACCAGCGTCACCGGGTTTATCGCTAACAGGATATCCATGGGGCTTACTCTGGGTATCACGATTGGGAGAACCAGGCTGCTGCAGAGGATTCCAACTAGCCCAGCGAGGAGGGATACGATCAACCCCTCGAATAATAACATGTTCAATACCTGCTTATGGTTCATGCCCCGGGTCAAGAGTAACCCAATCTCGCGGCGTCTCAGACCAAACACTACCTCGGCTATTGTGGTGCCAAGATACCAGGCAGTGAAGAAAACTGGGAGGCTGACGATGATGGTGCTTGTCTTCATCTGGTTGGAGTTCTGGGAGATGGCTGTAAGTATCTCCCCGAGGAAGTTCCGTGGCAGATAATAGTATTGAGCCCCATTGGCGTTTATCTCCTCCAAGATCAATTCAACGGCGTCAATGCTGCCCTGGATATCCCATGGATTCACCAAGCTGGATCTATCAAGGCCAATCAACGCGACCCCATGCTGGTCATCGGTGGGTCTCCTATTCTCGGCGAATAATGAGTTCTGTATATCCATGTATGTGTCTGTGCTCATGAGCATCAGGTTATAGCTGGGGCGTTTCTGGCTTGGATCATTCCTGCTGAAAAGCCCCTGGAGATATCTATCGTATCTACCGACAAATAGAGTCCACGCAGTATCTTCTACAGCCACGGCGTCAGCGATGGGAAGAGCAAACTTTCTGCTCTCGAAACCCGGAGGATTCCTCCAGAGATATGTATTGATGTCTAGTACGGCTGTGCCGTTCTCCATGAACTCCTCGGTGAGGGCTGAGCTAACATCAAAATATACTTTCCCCCGCTCAAAATGGTCTACTCCAATGATTTTTTCATAATAAATGGAGTCATCTGGTATGGCTATGAGGTAAATATCCTCGATTGAGGTATTACTGCCATCGGGTTCGCTGAGCATTACCGGCGCCCAGATAAACTGCTCAACACTCGTTACGCCCTCAACATTTCCCAGAACATTCTCCACATCCAGTATCCGTGTCTTGGTGATGTTCTTGTCCGTGGCTTCATCAATAATATCATAGGGGGCTGACTCGAATATCTGCTCAAGGCTCCTAGCCCCGATGGCGTCCGCTCCCTGAAGTACCCCCGCAAACAGTGTGGTGGCGATGGCTACGCTTAGGAAAAGGGATAAGAACATTCCTCGTCCACGTATTATTCGTTTGATAGCGTAACGTAACATCTCTCAAAGAGACGCAATGACCGTTTAAAAAAACTTGCTAAAATTGGGTTGTTGAAGCCTCAAATGCATCTAATAAGATTTTGCTTTAAATAAGCTAAACTTTATAACCGCTGCCCGATTACCAACAGCAGTGAATTTAATGTTCCAACTGCTTGGACAACTACTACAACAGGACAGCGAGATAGGGACGATAATACAGACGCTTTTCAGCTTTGCATTCATCGTCTACCTATTCTACGCGCAACGTATCCAGGCCATGACCATGCTGCGTCAAATCGAAGCTAGTCTGAGAAAGATCAAGAGCTACCGGGACAGGAGCAGGGAGACAGCCATAGAAGCAATAAAAGAGTTCGGGAAACCGGATAAAGACCCCACCCCCCAGGTGGAGAGGTTCATGGATCACTTCATGATCCCACCAGTTGACATGGACCCTGCGGGTGTGGTGCAAAAGTTAGGTAAGGTCCTCAACGTTAGAGAATACACATTCCAGATGGAGGTGGAGCGGATGGCCCCTGAGGCAACGCCTGCCCAGAGAAACAATCTTGAGAATCTCCTTGAGGCGAGCCTCGGATTGAATATGTTCTACAAGGTCATCAGGCATTATTATCTCATGGGCAAGAAGACCATGAACATCTACATCATAATGCAGATTCACATGATCCTGCCCATGCTCATACAGCAGATAGAGGCATACAGCTCCGCACTTCAAGCCTTCAAGGATGGTATCCCCATCGGAGACAGCGTAGGACCAATTATTGCGGGTAAACTCCTGAATGGTGCGCCTACGAGAGAGATAGCCAAGGAGATGGTCGCAGGGGAGACAGAGTTTGAGGGAAGAAAAATCATCATCACCAAGGCTCTGGGCCCAGGCGGCAGCGTGGGAAAACCAGGGGACGCCGTTGAGAACCTCATCAAGGAGCAGAATGGGAAGGTCAAGATGCTGATCACTGTAGATGCAGCGGGTAAGCTTGAGGGCGAGGACGTGGGAGAGATCGCTGAAGGCGTCGGCGCAGCCATCGGTGGACCGGGTGTCGAGAAGTACAAGATAGAGAAAGCAGCCATGGATAACGATGTACCGCTTTACGCTGTGGCTGTCAAGCAGGGGATGGAACACGTTGTGGCTCCACTGGTCGAGGAGCTAATGGACGCCACAGATAAGGCCGTGAGCAGCGTCAAGGGACTCATACTGGATTATAGCGAGGAAGGCGACACGATAATAATCGCTGGAATAGGTAACACCGTGGGGGTTGGACAATGAAGCGGATGGCGGACTCAGACACGGGTTCACTAGTGGGTGGGGCGAGCCAGAACTGGGTGAGCCTCGGACTCATGATCGTCGTTGGAGCCATAGCTCTCGCGAGCCTCTACATGGGGTTCAGGGAGTATGGTGATAATAACATCGAGACAGCCTTCATGTACATACTCATCGGGGTATCAGGGTTCGTTGCCATCGGGTTCAGCTTCTTCAGGGCGAAACCAGTGGCAGAGACCAAGACAGGCCCCAAGGAGGTTGAGGTTGTTACCACGCTGGAGTGCCCACAGTGCAACCTGAAGCGTGTCAGGGCATACCAGGTAGGGGACTATATCTTCAAGAAGGATGAACCATGCACCCGATGCGAGGGCATGATGACCATCACACGGATAAACGCCCGCAAAGACCCCAAGAAGAAGGATTAGGCTGTAGTTACTTCACAGCCATCATCTGTTATTATGACTGTGTGCTCGGCTTGAGCCACCTTTGCCCTTGTTCTCTCGATGAGCTGTGGGTAGCTCGTGATTACTTTTGATCTCAGTAGTTCTTGGAATGCTGCGGTTCCTTCTGGTGTGTTGAATTTTCTCATGACCCATCTCGATGCGAAGGGCAGGGTACGGTACTCGTCCTGGATGAATTTCATCATCTTCTTCGCCGTGCCCTTGACGTTCCGTTTCTTCTGCATGAGATATATGTTGCTAGGCGGTCCATCAGCTACCAGTCCATCTGCGGTTCTTGGGACAGCGAAGGGCTCTATGGCGTAGACATCGCCTTCTCGGATAGTGTGTCCATTGAATTCACTGACGTTTGGTATGCTGTATCCAGCGGAGTGGACGATGTATCTGGCAAGCTTGTGACCCGTGAGGTTGCGTATAGGCTTCGCGCCGTGGTTCGAGATGGCGTTCCCGATGGCTGCGCCCACCTCATTGGAGCGAATATCGGGTCTGATGGTGTTTATAGCAGCGTTGAGCCCAGCCTTAGCCGCCTCAACCAAGTAGTCTAGGGTTGGGTCAAAGCAGACGGTCTTGGCGGTATCCGCGATGTACCCATCAACGTGAACGCCTATATCTAGTTTGACGAGGCTACGCTCAGGGATAACTGTTTGATCGTTTATGGGGGCGCAGTAGTGGGCGGCTATGTGGTCTATATCCACGTTGCATGGGAAAGCCATCCTTCCCCCCAGCTCCGCTACGCGTTGATTAACCAAATCACAGAGGTACTCCACCTTCATCCCGGGCTCAATCTCGGATATGGTTGCTTCCCTGACCTTTGCCGCGATTCTCCCTGCTTCCCGTAGGGCTTCAAGTGGCTCCATATCCAAAAGAAAGGAAGGTCTTGGGGAAAAGGGTTCCCATAAAAAGAGTGGATTATTTGACTACGAGCACAGGCGTTGTGCAGCTCTCAACGATCCTACGGCTCGTGCTACCCAGTATCCAGCCAGTGATACCGCCGAGTCCCCTGCTTCCTATGACTATCAGGTCCACGTCGTTGTTCTCAGCCTCATCTACGATGGTTTTTGACGGCCTTCCCTCCAAGAGCTTGGTCTCGACCTTTAGCTCCGGGTAGTGGTTTGAGATGTCTTTCTTGGCTTCCTCCAGGCTCTTACCGTAGAGTGTCTTCATGCGTTCCTGGTAGTCACTCATGTCCTGTGCCGCGGTAACTGGTGCGGCTGCGAATCCCTCATCTGGGAACACGGGCATCATGACCCTTGGGACGACTGAGATTATGTGTACATCTGCTTTCATCAAGTCGGCTATGGAAACCGCGTGGTCTAGGGCGTGTTTGCTTGCCTCTGATCCATCAAATGCGACGAGTATCTTCCTGTACATCTTTATCAATTAAAGAGTGGATGTAGAGGGATATAAACCCCTCAACCCTTGGCTTGCAGGTGTTTATGAGCCCCATAGAGCCTTAAGATGGTCTCCCACTCATCCGGGTCATAGAAGCTGCACAATCCCTTACCAAATTGCTTGGCTACCTCGATAACGTATCTTCCAGCTGCCTCGATGTCCGTAGGGTGGCTTGCACCTGTGCCGCAGCCGGGTACAGGCACCTGTGTTGTCAGCGCCAGTCCAACGACGGGGACATCTGTTGCTATACAGGGCTGCATGATGCTGTTAATGTGATCCAAGTCGTTGCCATAGGGGGTGATGTCCTGGGTTGTGATGGGGCAGACCTTGGGCAACTCGCCAGTAACCCACTCCATGATATCAACGAGGTCTTTGCTCACCTTTAGCACCCAGCCCTCTTTCACTGTGGGGGTGATAGCGAATCCCCTCCAGTTGGCTATGCGGTTACCCTTGGTGGTGTCGATGCTGATGATGGCGTCCATCTCCGGGTCCACTTCTTCTCGGTTCATATCCTCCATGTTGACTGGGCTGCCCATGAAGGGCACAGGCTCATGGGGCTTGATGGGGGCATCAGGGCAGATATGGGTCGCTATTATCACGTCCCCAGGGAGTTGATCCCCCTTCCTCTGCATATCAGCGAGCTTTAACGCGGCGCTCATCGCAGTCGAGGCGCCATCGGAGTCAGATACCAATCCGATCTGCTCAGGGCGAGCCCCTATACCGCCGAGGCGTCCGATTACTCCGAGGGTGGGGGCGTCTCCACCGCTGGTCTTGCCCTTTGAGCCGAGTATCTTTAGTTTGATGAAGTCTGTGCTTCCTTTCTCGCCTTTTATCTCCTTGACCTTGATATCTTGGACGCCGTGCTCCTTTAGGAGCGCCGCAACCCGTTCCCCTGTTATCGAGGCGTCGTCGAGTAGGTCCATTATCTCGATTACTTGTTTCAACATGCTTTGAATATAGAGCAAATATGGTTAAAACCATTGAGTCTGGTGACATCACCCTTAACAGGGTTACTGGTTTTACTCAAAACGTGGCTGGGGCTGTAACTAGAAGAGTAGAGGATGAGGAGACACTCAAAAGGCGTATCAAGCAGCTCAAAGAAAAAGAGCGAAAAATCAGGGAAGAACGCCACAGACTCGAAGCCGAACTACGTGAAAGAATATTCGAGAAATTCAAGGAAATAGCGTAAAATGGTTATCGCTCAGCCCTGACGATCAAGCTGAAACGATCATAGTCATACCGGTGTACCTTGATACCAGCAGCTACTCCCTCGGTGTATGGTCCAGCGGTGCCAGCTTTGATGCTCTTCGCAGCCTCATAGCATTCTTTGATAAGGTGTTTCTCGATCTTTGGCTCGTTGTGGCTTGGCATGACCCACTCGTACTTGGGCATGAGTTCAACCATCTTTGCGAAGCTCTGGATGAATTGGTCGAGGTTGGTGGTCGGAGCGTAGATGTAGATAGGTGCAGGGTAGAAGCTGTCACCGGTCCAGAAGAGCTTGTTCTTCTCATCGAGCAAGCAGACACTATCGGGGCTATGACCCGGTGTATGAACAACCCTAAGCTCTCTGCCACCCAGATCTATCTTGTCCCCATCCCTGAGCCAACGAGTGACCTTGAATGGGTGTATACGCCAAGTCTCTGCATCAAAATACTCTGGTAGAGGCTTCCACACCATGTCACCATCCAAATAGTGCCCCATCTGTTCCTTTGTCTGACCCTTAAGGGCTCTTTCCTTGCTGAACTCTGTTTCCAGTGCGGCTACTTCGGTGAATTGATGGTTGCCTCCGATGTGGTCTCCATGGGTATGGGTGTTCACCACCATGATTGGCTGGTCTGTGAGTCCTCCCACCAGCTTCTTGATGTCTCCGATGCCATCACCTGTATCGATTAAGGCGGCTTTCTCGTCGCCGAGAACCAGGTAGCTGATTACTTCCTCGAATTGGCCGTCCTCGTAGATGGCGTAGACGGTGTCTGTGAGCTTGTAGACCTCGAACCATTTGTCGGGTTGTTCTACCTTGGGGTAGTGGCTCCATGCTTCTCTTGGGAGTTTGTCGTACCATTTCTTGGGGACGATGATATCTGAGTTGGTGTCGTTTGAATAAGCCATAGAGGGGAAACAGCCATACCATGTTATAGGATTAACGTTCCAGCCATGACAGATATCAGATAATTCAGTAGATTCTATGGGGTTTCATGTCAGTGATTGGTGATTTTGTTGGTTACAGGTGAGTTATTGGGTCTGTGCATGTTGATGTATTGGCTTGGAGATATCCGTTGTTCATCCCTCACTGAACAAGGCAGGGGGCGCAGAGAGATACTGCCTAGAAATGATAGATGCCCTAGTTACACATGGGCACCGGGTCAGGCTCTACACCATAGATAAGACGGATTGGGATATGCTCAGGAGAACCCAAAACCTAACAGCATCACCCAGCGTGGAGGCTTATCTTCAATCCAAGACACTTGCGCCAGATGGCTTGTTCTCGTGGCTCAGGACCGCCAATGCATACACTTGGCTGTTGATAAGGGGCTGCGAGGAAGCTGAGCTATGCATTAACAACTATGGTGAGATCATGCCCTTCTTCGCTGATATATCCATAGTCCACTCTGTGCCCATGAGCTCAACCAGTAACAACAGCTACGGTATCCCATTCTGGGATATCATGAGAAGAGCATATCAGTATATCTACGGGTTCATGGATGAGAGATACGGCTCAGAGAGGATACTCACCAACTCCAGATACAACGCGGAGAGAATAAACAAGAACAAAAAAGTCGAGGTAATCCACCCACCCATACAGCTACCCCCACGAAGACACGCCGAGAAAAACGGAGAGATACTCACGGTCTCAAGGATCAAACAATCCAAAGACCTGCTGAAGATCGCTGAAATAGCAGCATCTTCACCAAGATACAAGTTCAACGTAGCAGGCAAGACCGAGTACGGCTCCGAGCGCCTCATCAGGGAGCTCAGATCATTCAAGAACATCACTGTCTACGCGAACCCCAGACGAGACGACCTACTGGACCTCATGAACAGGTGCAGCGTATACCTCTCAACCCAGAGAGATGAGGCGTTCGGGATGGCGATAGTAGAAGCCATGAGCCTAGACTGTATACCAGTCGTCTACCGTGGCGGTGGACCTTGGAGTGACATCTTTGAGGAAGAGGAGGATGTGGGGCTTGCATACACATCGACAGAGATGGCTGTGGAGAAGATCAAAGAGATAATGACTGACGATATGCTGCGCAGGAGGCTAAGGGAGAACGCCGGGGATCGAGTCCAAGAATTCACCTCTGAACGCTTCAGGACACGGTTCCTAGGATACATAGACCAAGTAGAGCCTCATGAGAGGCAGGATAACAGGTTCTTTAGGTTATACAGGTGGATGGAGTCCATGAGGAAACGGGTGAGGGAATCCGTGGGGGTTATTCAGGTGCCCTCGTGACTATGCTGAACCGCTGGTACTCGTATTTCCTTATGGGTATACCCCTGTCGGTGCCTTCCCTGTATGATCCTCTTCCCTCTGCGATGTCTACCACTGCCTTGAACACTTCCTTGAGTAACTCCTTCTCGACCCATGGCTCGTTGTGGCTGGGCATCAAATGCTCGTACTCAGCGTAGTGGTCCAGCATACGCATATAGCTGTCAACGAAAGTGGGAATATCACCGCCGTTGAGATACGTGTAGATACCCCCAGTGTAGAACATATCACCCGTGAAGAGGAGCCTGTCCTCACGATCCAGCAAGCAGATACTGTCCGGTGTATGCCCCGGAGTATGCAATACTTCAAGGGTCCTGTTACCGAGATCGATTGCCTCACCATCCTTGAGCCACTTGGTGACCTTGAAGCCAGGTACTATATAGTTTTCAGCGTCGAATTCTTCTGGAAGTGGTTTCCAGAGCATCCCGTCTGCGATTAGATGCGCCATCTCGCTGTTAGGGAGCCCCTCTTGGGCTTTGTGGCTCCACGGGTGGTCCAGCATGGCGATCTCGTCAAAGAGATAGTTCTGGGCTATGTGGTCGTTGTGGGCGTGGGTGTTCAACACCATTATTGGCTGGTCTGTGACCTCCTCTACGGCTCTCCTGATGTTGCCGATGCCGCAGCCTGTGTCGATGAGTATTGCCTGTTCTGATCCTAGGATTAGGGTGCTGATGGCTTCCTCGTATTGGTAGGGCTCATAGAAGACGTAGATGTCTGGGAGCACCTTGTAGACCTGAAACCAGTCCTGCGTGATGGGCACCTGTTCGAGTGATGCGTAGATTTTCCGTGGGAGCTTGTCCCACCAGTTTTTCGCTATGAGAAGCGAGCGGTCCTCTGGAGCTGACATACCAAAATGAGCACACAGGGGCTTATTTTAATTATTGTTGAAGCTGGGCTCACTCTATCTGGACTATATAATCCTCACACTCTATCCTTACAGCCTCGAAGTGGTCATGCTTCTTTTTTCCCCACAACGTTATTTCTTGACCTTTCTTTAGGAAGGCTGGGCCATCGTAATGGACCTTAACCCCATCCACAGTGAAACGGGTATTGACATAATATCTTACAATCTGTATCCTGAGGGGCTTCCGTGATGGGGAATGTGATATTACTGGTTTGGAGTCGATGACGCCATCAAACCCTATCCTTGAATCCATCGACGCCTCATGATAGTCAGTGACAAATTGATAACTCAACTCACCTATGATCCTTTTCTCACTCAACGGCGCACACAGGATAGAAAAAGGGTGTGCAGTTAAAGAGTTTTACATTTAATAAAATTGGATTGTCACTCGGGTTGGCATGTGGGGCAGAAGTAGACGCCGCCGCCTCCGTGGGCTATTTTCTGGATCGCTGAGCCGCATCTTGGGCAGTTCTGGTTCTTCATGTTGGGTCCCATGGCTGCCTTGTATCCGCCTTGGACCCCGTGGATGTCATTGAACTCGGATTTCCCATGCAGTCTGAGGCGTTCACTAGTCACTGTCTTGATGGCTTCAAAGAGCTTCTTGAGCTCATTCTCGGATAACTCAGAGACCTTGCGTTTAGGGTGGACCCCCGCCCTGTAGATTACGTCTTGGAATGTGGCGTTGCTTATCCCGATTATCGGCGAGTCCTTGCCCACGAGCAACCCCTTTGGCTGCCTGTTCTCTGAGCCGATGGTGTCTCTGAACCACTCCCACGTGAAGCCGGGTTCATCCGGTGAGACCCCAGCCAAGAAGTCGCGTCTATACATATAGTTCTCGGAGATGTGCTCATCGTCTACTGCGTAGATGACTCCCATGCTGGTTATTCGTGTAGTGAGGATCGAGCCATCGGTGAACCCTAGCTTGAGATGGTATTTGGGTGGCTTACCGGCTTCAGGCAGGTAGGTGATTACTCCCCCATACTCTGGGGCGATGAGTAGGTTCATGGAGCCTGTAAGCTTCACCCTGATGGTGTTTCCCCGCGAGACCGCAGCCTCAACGGTTTTCCCCTTTATTGCCTCAAAATCGTCTAGATACTTGTTGACGAAGCCTATCTGCTTCATCCGGTCAACGTCTCTGAGATCATAAGATTGGATGGTCTTTCCTCTGAGAGCCTCATCTAGCTGCTGGGCGAGTATCCGCGCCTCGGGAAGCTCAATACTCATGGGCTAAGATATGCCCCAGATAGAATAACTCTATCTAGGCTATCTCTTTGGACAGTAAGCGGTCTCCCCTATCCTGATGAACTCGTGGTATGGGGACTGCTTATTCAGGAACAATGCGTCAACCCTGTACCCGGCTACGTCCCCCTGTGTGCTCCAATCATAGGTCTGGTTTACGTTGGCTCTCCAGTTGGATGACCGGGGTGAGAGCCTGTCCAGCAGCACATTGGAGGGGGCGGTGGTCATTCCATCATATTTTAGCTGGATGACCTCGTAGCCGTAGAGCTCGTATAGCCGTTTATCGTATTTAGGGTGTTTCCAGTCCAGCAGTATCTTTCTCCCCCACCTTGCCCGCAGTTTAATATTATCTGGTAGCCCCGGTGGTTGAAAACTCACACCAGTAGGTGGAGTCACAGGTGAGGGAACACCGATAGTCGAGGGTGGTATACCGTGTTCTCGTTGAGGCATATCAGGCGGATCAGCATTGTACTCTCCTCTCCTCATGGTGCCACTTGATCTTCCAGCAGAGATAACAATGACAATGAAGAAGACAAAACCAGTGATCACAGCCGCAGTGCCAACCGCAGCAGCGGTTGAGCCCGTGAAGCCAATGTATTCACCTATGAAGGCGAAGCTGTTCATCACATTCATTATGATGCTGGCGATGTCTGAGCCCCCACCGGATACCCTTGTGACGCTCCAGGCTCCTTGAAGCCCCTGAGAATCCGAATACGTACCCTTGCCGGTCCCATCAGCGTAGAGTGCCCCGGTGAATGTTGCTGTTGGGCTGCCATATGGACTGGGTCCTGTGAAGTGGACGTTTCCATTTGAGTCCACAGATCCGGTGAGCGCTGGTGGGTTGCTTGAGATGACTCCGCTTCTGACGATGAAGCCCTCATCAACGTAGTGGGTCTCCCAGCCACTAGGTCCATGGAGATTGTATGCATAGTTGTAGACTCCATCGTAGCTGGCTGCTAATGCAATTGGGATAGAGCAGGCATGGATTATGAGAAGAACAAGCACTAGTCGTCTGGACAGTATAGCTTGCATACTGGATAATTGGGTAAGGGATGTCTCATATCAAATATTCCATGGACTAGGCTCTATCGATCGCCATATGAAATAACTTAGTTAAGACAGCTTTGTCGTAGGGTAGGCTCAGTTTATGCAGTTCGTCGCCTCCAATGTAGAATACCTCCTCAGCCTCTGTTGGGTTGGGCACTCCTTCCCAGTCCTCACAGATGTACCAGTGATTCATCTGGTACTCAGTAGTGGACTCACAAAGCATACGATCAAAAAACCTGAACTCCGAGCCCTCAAGACGTAGCTCCTCCTTCATCTCACGCCTCAGGGCTTCCTGATGGGTCTCACCGGGCTCAACGTGCCCACCAGGTACAACGACTGCCCCGGGGTCATTTCTTCTGTCGAGTCGTCTGCGCTCCACCAGTACCTTGTTGTCTTTGATTAGGATGAAGGAGACGGTCTCGACTGTCTTCATCTTACCCGTCTGCCATACCTAGTGGCGGTTGCGATGTTCTGATAGTATTCATGCACCTCAACCACTGCCTGCTTCAAGGCATCACGCGCCTCAGCGCCGTTCCTATCCCACGCTGGAATATACTTGGACATAACCGTGACGATGTAGGGCTTTTCAGAGTATACTATGCCTGAGTCGCATTGGACAGCCCCCATCCAGCCACTCTTATCCGCGACCACAAGGTCCTCCGGGAGTGCTTCCCGGATCATCCCATCCTTGTATAGCTTCAAGACATTGAGGGTCTTCTCACAGACATCAGCATCCAAACCATAATGATTCATGATCATCATCATGAGGTTGCTGAACTCACGGGGCGTGGTGAGATTCTCCTCAACATCTGGATCGATATCCTTTGCCTGCATCTTCCGTAGAAGCTTGGTCTTCTCCAACCCAAGTCGCATAAGCAGATCATTGACCCGGTCCATCCCCACCACATCGATCATATAATTCGTCGCGGTGTTATCGCTGAGGTTAATCATCAGCTTAGCCCAATCCTCCAATGTGAGCCGGGTCTCGTCTGAGAGAAACTGGAGCACACCACTGCCACCCACCTTACTTGCGTTGCTGAGTGGATGTATCTCATCTGGGTCAAGCTCACCGCTAGCCACCTGATTATAGAACTCAAGGAGAACGGGCACCTTGATTATGCTCGCGGTAGGAAACAACTCATCAGCGTTTACCCCGAACTCATTATCGGGGTCCGCAGGGTCAATGGCGTGGATACCGATAACACCCTCAGCCTCCAAGGCTATAGCCTCTAGGACGCCCAGAGTCTTATCATGAAGTAAACTCATGTATGAAAATAGGGTTCACTGAATTAAACAGTTTACCAGCCGTTAACCCGTTTGGCGAGGCTGTTCTCATAGAACATCAATAACTCGTCACCACGCCAGACAAACTCCACGGGAGTCATAGCCTCCAAACCATAGACCATGAACCGCTTAACATCCCCATCAAGATCAACGGGGATCAATGGAGTGGTCCATTTGCGCTGCCAGAAACTAGTCTCAAGATGCAATATGCCACGGTTACGGGTCACCTCATACTCCGAGGTGTTCCTGAAGGTGACATATGTGCCTGTGAGGGCTTCGAGCTGCTCTATGCGTTTGAAGTAAGGCACATCATCAGGGTCTGCCCCAATCAACTGAGCGATAGCCAGCTCGCCAATATCCTCCAAGAAGTAGCCACCACTAGCCATGATAACCACACCCACGCCCATCTCGGGGATGAAACCCATGTAGGCACTGGAACCGAAGACACTGCCGCTATGATAGACAAGGTTATGCCCGAAAAAGCCTGATTTGACCCTGAAGCCATAGGCATAGTAGCGGTCACCCGCGCTGCCCAGGGGTATGTCGCTTGTCTTGATCTTTTTGGTTGTCATGGTCTTGATGGATTCATCAGAGAGGACCTTCAGTGTCTCGGGGTCTCCCTTGGACATGAACATCTGTAAAAACCGGGTCATATCCATGACGTTGGACATCAAGCCCCCATCAGCGATCATCTGCCCATAAGGATAACGGGTCTCCACCTTCTCACCGTTCTCCCCTGATACATATGGGGTCGCCACATCCTTTTCCTGGATGATGTCGTGCTCATAGTAGGTGCTCCTCTTCATCCCGAGGGGTTCAAGGACGTTCTTCTTAACATAGTCAGCGTACTCCACACCAGAGACTGCCTTGATGATGCTACCAAGCAGGATATACCCCTCGTTCAGGTAGGCGTATCGCTCACCAGGTCTCGCCAAGGCCCACTCATCGGAGCCGTTCATGAAGACCATCAAATCCTCTGGGCTACTAATAGGCAGCCACTGATCACTGAAATCGGTGATAGCTGTTAGAGTCGCCTCAGCGTAGCCCAAGGCGCTGAGCCCGCTGCTGTGGCTCAATACATGTTTGATTAAGACCGGCTCACCCATAGCGGTCAATTCAAGGGGAAGATACTTGGCGACTGGGTCATCCAAGTTTAGAGCACCTTTCTCGCTGAGCTGCATTATCGCGCTAGCAGTGAATGCCTTTGTGAGGCTCCCGATACAGTAAATGGTGTTTGGAGTAGCGCTTGTTCCCTTCACGAAGTTCCTGAACCCAAAGGCATGCTTGTAGTCGGGTTTTCTATCCTTCAAAGTGGCTATGCTAAGTCCGACGATTCCCTGATCGCTCATCTTCTTGAAGATATAGTTCTCCAGTGTCTTACGTATGCTAGGCTTAGAGGCGCTCATAACAGCGCAAAAT
>CAZVMT010000041.1:0-17233 GCA_964628765.1 uncultured Candidatus Bathyarchaeia archaeon
CCGCCAATTACGGTTACTCTTTTACCAATGTTGATGGGGGTGTCGTATTCTGGGAACTTGTAGGCTTTCATTAGGTTGGTCCTGATGAGGAACTCGTTTGCGCTGTATATGCCGCTCAGGTTCTCTCCAGGCAGGTTTAGGAAGTTGGGTAAGCCTGCTCCACTGCCTATGAAGACTGACTCGTATCCAGCATCGAATAGTTCTTGCACTGTGTAGAGTTTGCCGATCATGTTATCGAGGTGGATGTTGACGCCGAGTTTTCTGATGTACTCGACCTCTGATTGCACTATCTCCTTGGGTAGCCTGAACTGAGGGATACCGTACATCAATACGCCTCCAGCGACATGCAGCGCCTCAAAGACCTCAACATGGTGACCTGATTTCTTTAACTCAGCCGCCACTGTTAACCCAGCTGGACCAGCCCCAACAACAGCGACCTTATGACCAGATTCCTCTGCTTTAACCGGCATATCAACACCGTTATCTCTCTCAAAGTCTGCGGCGAACCTCTCTAATCGCCCAATCTCTACAGGGTCCCCCCTGATTCCGAGCACACAGAATTTCTGGCACTGGTTTTCCTGTGGGCAGACCCTTCCACAGATAGCTGGTAAGGCGTTGAATTCCTTGATCCTCTTGGCTGCTTCAGAGAATTTCTCCTCTGTGATTAGTTTGATGAAGGAGGGTATATCGATGTTTACTGGACACCCTTTCCTGCATTGAGGGTTCTTACAGTTTAGACACCTTGAGGCTTCCTCCAATGCCAACTCCTTTGTATAGCCTTTTGCTACTTCCTCGAAGTTGTGGATGCGCTCCTCGGGTTTCTGTTTAGGCATCTCGATTGCTGGTTTATTGAAAGCCATTATTGCTCGACCTCCAATTTCTTTACCACCATGGCGATCTTCTCCTGAGGATTATAGACCCTCATCCTCATTATGAGCTCATCAAAGTCCACCTCATGCCCATTGAACTCCGGTCCATTGACACAGCTGAACAACGTGCTTCCACCCACGGTGACCCTGCATGCTCCACACATCCCCATCCCATCCACCATTATAGGAAACAGGTTGACGTTTGTAGGAATTCCATATGGTCTGGTCATTTCACTGAGATGTTTCTGCAGACTTGTGGGTCCTATTGTGAACACGTGATCGTACTTGTTTTTCTCTAATAGCTCCTCGACTATGCTCATGCCTTCTAAGCCATATGAGCCGTCATCAGTGCATATGTAGGCTTCATCAGCGATCACCTTGACCTCGTCCTCTAGCATTACGTGATCCTTGTTTCGGAAACCAAAGACAGCTGTTACATGGTTCCCTGCTTCTTTGAAGGCTTCTATCTGGTATAACATGGCTCCAACGAATACACCGCCCCCGACACAGAGAATCTTACCATAGTTCTCTATCTTGACGGCGTTTCCCAGAGGACCTGCGAAGTTAAGTATAGAGTCCCCTTCCTCCAGTAAACCGAGTTCTGTGCTGCTCTTCCCCACTTCAGCGAAGTAGATGTCTACCGTGCCTTTCTCAGGGTCTGTACCTGCGATTGTTATCGGTAATCGTTCTCCCGTTTCTTTGGCGCGGACAATGACGAATTGTCCTGGTTTGGATTTATGAGCCACAGCGGGTGCATGTACCTCAAAGAACTTTACATTAGGTGTTAACACCTTCTTCTTTGCTATCTTGAACATTTAATCCCCACGATGAAATGAATCTCATTAAGAAGACTTACACATTAATAAAATTGAGGATTCATTGACGTAAAAATCATGCAATATGGGGAATATAACTGTTGTTAATTGTACATAATTTACAAAAAAAATGGATTTATTATTCAACTAAGTCCATAACCCGGGAACATCGCCCCAGATAGCGTCCCACCAGTCACCCTCAGTGACTGCCTCTCCACGTACCACTATCTCATACAGGGTCTTCAGTAGCTTATGATGGCGGTGTTCATCCATCAAGATTGCCTTTAGAAGCACCTCTACCTTATCGTTTTTGACATTGCCTATCCTTTTTTCGAGTTCTTTGATCACGGCTTCCTCCATCTTGATGTGGTTCTCAATCACCTCTTTCTGGAGGTCCAGTTGCTCCTCGTTTAACGCTATGCTTGTCGCTGAGAGCAGGTTGATGGCTGAGCGGTACATCTCAGCGTGTTTCGTGGAGTCTAGACTGATTCCGCGTAGAGCCGTTCTCACTGCCTCGTTCTCGATCTTGTCTATGGAGTTTTGTACTGATTCAACTATCTTGTTTTCGAGTATGATCTGGTTTTCAAGAAACTTCAGCATTTTATCGGTCATACAATTATCAAGTATTGTTTGGAATTGGAGGTTATAAAGAGTGATCAGGGCTTCTTCCCAAGCACACCCACATAGATGGCGAAGTGCTCGACACCGTCCAGCCCCAATGTCTCGTTTAATTTGTCATCATCAAATGCAGCTATGGCGCAGACACCTGCATCGATCGCCTCGGCGCATAGGTAGAGGTTCTGCATTACGTGTCCAGCGTCTAGGTGCATGTATCTGTATCCTCGCTCTGTGTATCTCCACATCATTCGATACCGGTCCACTGTTATGATCAATGCTATGGCTGCATTCAGTATGAATCGTTGATTCAGACAGGATTGAGTAACCTTCTCTGCGATATCCGGTTCTAGGTTTACTTCCTGAATCTTATGCTCAACAGCGAGATACCTGTAGAGCCCAGCGGGTAATCCCTCAACGTTGTTAACAAGCACATATGGCTCAAAACAGTGTCGAGCCCCAGCGCTAGGAACAGTCCTAAGGGTAGCTGGACGCGTTGTAACCTCTTTAACCCCTTGTACCGACCATAGAACATAGCTTAACTCATCCAATGTGAGGGGCTTATCGCTGTAAGCCCTGACACTTACTCTCCTGTTTATCGCATCACTGAGATCTACCGGGTTAACTTGAACCTCTTTTGGTTCAAGTAGTTCTATTATCTTACCGGTCTCAAAAGGGGGGATAACAAGGGGTGGCTGTGGTAGCCTCTTATTTTGATCAGATGTCTCTAAGTTCTGGTACTTGGTTTTCACCATGAAGTCATGACCTTGGCCTCTCATAACTAATCAGATAGAGAATGACACCGCAGATGTTAAAATCTACTATAAAAACGAAAAAAGTGTAAAAAGAGGATTAGGCTAGGTAACCCATAGCTACCATCGCTTTAGCTACTTTCAAGAAGCCTGCGATGTTTGCCCCAAGGACATAGTTACCTGGTGCACCGAACTCTTTGGCTGTCTCATAGGCATTCTGGTGAATGTTTACCATGATGCTATGGAGTTGTCGGTCTACCTCTTCACGGCTCCAGAATAGCCTGCCACTGTTCTGTGACATCTCTAAGCCGCTTGTAGCTACGCCACCTGCGTTACTTGCCTTGCCTGGTGAGAACAGTACGCCTTTCTCCTGGATCAGAGTAACTGCTTCTGGGGTAGTGGGCATGTTAGCACCCTCGCCAACGGCGATAACGCCACTCGCTATAAGTGCCTCAGCGTCTTTCTTGTCTAGCTCGTTCTGAGTTGCACATGGTAGGGCAATGTCTCCACCGAATTTCCAGACACGTGCACCTGCCTCATATTCGAGGTTGTACTTTTCCGCAAACTCTTTGATCCTGCCTCTCTTGACGTTCTTTAGCTCCATGACGTAGTCCCACTGCTCCTTCGTTAATCCATCTGGGATGTGGACTGCGCCGTTTGAGTCGCTGAAGCTCGCTACTTTTGCGCCTAGCTGCATAGCCTTCTGAGCTGCATACTGTGCGACGTTTCCGCTTCCGCTGATGAGGACCTTCTTTCCTTTAAGGTCTTCACCCTTTGTCTTTAACATCTCTTGGCAGAAGTATACGTTTCCATAACCAGTTGCTTCTGGTCTGATGAGTGAGCCTCCCCATCCGTATCCTTTTCCGGTTAGTACACCTGTGCCGTGCTCATTAGTGATCTTTCTGTACGCTGCATACAAGTAGCCGATCTCTCGCCCACCTACACCGATGTCTCCTGCTGGTACATCAGTGAACTGGCCAATGTGACGGTACATCTCATACATGAAGTTATGACAAAAGCTCTCGACTTCTGCATCAGTCTTACCGTGCGGGTCGAAGTCTGAGCCTCCCTTGCCTCCACCCATGGGGAGCGTGGTTAGGCTGTTCTTGAATGTTTGCTCAAAGCCCAAGAACTTTAACAGACCTAGATAGACTGTTGGGTGGAACCTGAATCCGCCCTTGTATGGTCCGATGGCGCTGTTGTACTGTACCCTGTATCCTCTGTTGATCTGGATCTCGCCGTTCTTATCCTTCCATGGAACACGGAACTGAATGATCCTCTCTGGCTCGACGATCCTTTCAAGGATCTTGTGCTCCTTGAAAACTGGGTATTTCTCGATAACTGGTCCGAGAGTCTCCAGAACTTCTAGAGCCGCTTGATGGAACTCCTTCTGAAGGGGGTCCTTGTCAAGAATACTCTGATAAACGCTTTCAATATACTTATCCAAAGGACTTCACCTGTAAGTCGTTTATGCAGACTTATACTCTATATATATAGCTTTGCAGAATATTTTACGAAAAATAATTACTATACTTATTTTGTCCGGGAAACACTTACAAAAATGTACAATAACGGTAAAAAGAAGTGGATAAAATAGGGTATATGTCGATCAGACGGGCTTTGCATCAATAGACCTTGCCTTGATCTTGCCAGCGAAATTAGTGGCTAAGGCAACGAGTCTGTCTGGTTCACAGCTGTTTACATTGTAGATAACTAACCTGTCTCCGCCTATTCCTAAGACATCGAGTGTCTTCTTTAGGTAGGTGACTCTTCCCTCGGCTTTCTTGCTTCCATCGATATAATGACACTGGTCTTCTGGGCAGGCGAATATGACTACTCCGTCTGCGCCTTGACTGAACGCCTTCATAAGATGCAATACATCCAAACGCCCACTGCAAGGCACCTTTAGTACACGGATGTTCTCAGGCATCTTCATACCTAGCTGTCCAGCTATCTCCGCTGCGTATCCTGCGGCTCCTTCACAGGCGAAGGCGACTATTACTGGCTCATCACGGTCCTCAAGCCACTTGGTAGGCTTCAGTAGTCCCTCGATGGCTGGAAGTACCTGTTCATCCCTGAATAGTCGTAGCTGCATCGCCGCTACTGGGCATGTAGCTGCACAGATTCCACACCCTGTGCATGCCTCGACGTTTACTACTGGTAAACCAAAGTCGCTCCATGTGATTGCCTCAAATGGGCAAGCTGAGGCACAGGCGCCACATCCAACGCAGGTCTCCTCATCAACAATGGCCTTGGTTAGCTCGACCTCTAGCTCCTTCTTACTCAGGATAGTGGATGCCTTGCTCGTAGCGTATAGTACCTGGTTTAACGCGTGCTGGATATCCATGGGTCCTTGGCATGCGCCGCAGATGTAGACGCCGTTGATGTTGGTCTCTACTGGGCTCAGCTTGGGGTGTTTCTCGTTCAAGAACCCATCAGGGTTGATGTCGATGCCTATCGCCTTGGCTAGGCTCTCGTTGCCCTTTGATGCCTCCATGCCGTTGCTGAGTACAACCATGTCTACTGGTAGCTGTACATCCTTGTTGTCCTCGTCCTTATAGTTGAAGACCAATCCGTTCGGAGACTCCGAGACTTTCTCGGCTTCTCCTCGGATTATCTTGACTCCCAGTTCCTCGGCTTCGTAGTAGAATCGTTCATAGTCTTTCCCGTTTAGCCTGATATCCTTGTGGAGTATCGTGATATCGGTCTCTGGCCACCGTTTCTTGATGTCCAAGGCGTGCTTCATGGCGATTCCACAGCAGATCCTGCTGCAGTACTCGTGGATTCTGGGCTCCCTGCTGCCGACACACTGGATCATCACCAACTTCTTCGGGGTTTTACCGTCGCTTATCTTCTTGAGGCTGCCCGCTGTGGGTCCGCTCATATCCAGAAGCCTCGCGAGTTCAAGTTGGGTAACCACGTCCTTGTTCTCCCTATAAAGGTACATTCCAGTGGGGTCAAACATGTCGAAGCCAGTGGAGACGATGACGGCGCCAACCTTCAATGTTTCAGTCTTGGACTTCATAGTCAAGTCAATCGCATCTACTGGACAAGCCTTGGCCAACTCTTCCGCGTTTTTACAGTTCTCAAGGTCCATGTAGGGTACTCTGGGCAGGCTCTGATTGCTGGGGATATAGACGGCTTTCCTAGTGCTGAGACCCATATCAAACTCGTTAGGTGCCTCTCCCTCGCACAACTCCATGCATTTACCGCAGCCGATGCACTTCTCTGGGTCAATGTATCTTGGCTGGGTCTCTATTACGGCTCTGAAGTTTCCTATTACGCCTGCTAGTGTCTTGAGTTCGCTGAGTGTGTGAATATGCACATTGGGGTCCTTGGTTATCGGGCTCCTGTACATGCATCTCCTGTGAAGCTCTCCCTCGAAGGGCATGATGCAGTTACCACAGTCCATAGACGGGAAACATGTGCCCAGTTGAGGCGTCTTACCGCCCATGAAGGGCTGCTTCTCAACCACATGAACCTCATAACCCATGTCGGCTAGCCTCGTGGCTGCCTCCATGCCGATGAGACCTCCACCTATTACCAGCGCTGATTGCTCGACTGGTATCTTCTGGGTCTTGATCTCTTCGAGGCTGGTCACCCTGTTTACGGCTGATCTGAGCAGTATCTTTGTTTTTTCCGCGATTAGCTCGGTTTTCTCCTCGGCGCTACAGAGTTCACTGATGTCGATGACCTCGATGAGGTACTTGTTGATGCCAACATCGATGGCTGCGTGCTTGTATGCCTCCTTGAAGAGCCTTGGCCTGCATGAGGCGAATACTACGCGGTCAACCTCGTGCTCGGTTATCCATTTCTTGAATTTCTCAAGGTCTTTATCGGTTGGTCCATAGTAACCTGAATCCACTGCCACCACGTTGGACAGTGTCTCGGCGTATACCGCGAGTCCGCCTACCTTGGCGGATGTGTCTGGGCTGGTTCCCCATGGGCTGATTATTACTCCTACCTTCATCGTTATGCCTCCTTCACCTCTTTCATTAGTTCACCCAACGCTGTGGTGAATTGGCTGACCATGGTTCCACTGGATTCCAGTATCTTGATGGGGACATCTATGCCCATTGTCTTGAAGAAATCAGCGATGATATCCATCTGGCCCCTGCTCCTCTGTGTTCCCTTGAGGAAATGGCAACGATCCTTGACACAGCCTACGAGCATCACGCCATCAGCGCCCTTCTTTATGCTGTTTAGAACGTTTCTTAGGCTCAGGTTGCTCATGCAGTTGACGTAGACTGGGATGAAGCAACTGCTGTACTCCGCGTTCACGAAGCCCGCGGTGTCCATCAGGTTGTATCCACAGTCATCACAGATGAAGCCCAGAACCATTGGCTTATTCCCTTTCTCGGAGAGAATCGCCTCCACCTGAGCATCAATCAGATCATATCCATAGCTGGGTGTGTTCAACGCCCGGGTTGGACAGCTGCTCACACAGAGTCCACAGCTCTGGCATAGAAGTGGATCAAACTTTGGGTAACCGTCCTCTGGGATCGTTATGGCCTCGTATGGGCATACGCTCCTGCAGATACCGCATTTACCGCAGTTATCCTCGTTAACCTCCGGGTGATTGACCTTCTTCTCAACATAGGTCCTCAGATAGTTACCGCTCATATAGGCGGCTGCGCCTGCTTGAGCTATGCTGTCAGGGATGTTCTTTGGTCCGGTGGCGGTTCCTGCTATGAAGACTCCGGGTGCCCGTGTAGAGATGTTGGCTACCTTCTCGTCGATCTCCTTGTAGAAACCTGAATCTGTTAACTCTACGTTGAATAGCTCTGCTAGTTCTGCTGTTCCTTCACTGGGCTTCATGCCCGTGCTGAGGACCAGCATGTCTGCCTCCAATGTCTTGGTTTTACCCATGCCATCGGTGTATGTGACCCCTAGTTCATCTCCCTCTGGAGTTACATTATCGATGTCGCCGTGTACAAAGTGTACACCTAGCTTCTTGGCGTTATTATAGAGGGTCTCAAAGCCGTATCCGCTGGCTCTAATATCCCTGTATAGTATTGTGATATCTGCCCGTGGGTCGCGCAGCTCCTTTATAACAGAGGCGTGTTTGACGGCAGCCATACAACAATACTTGCTACAGTAGCTCTGATATTCCCTATCTCGGCTACCTACACATTGAACCATCACTATCTTCTTGGGCTGCCTGGCGTCGCTTGGCCTCGCCACCACTCCGCCTGTTGGGCCGAATGGGTCTAGTAGCCTTGCAAGCTGGTGCTGGGTTATTACGTTGTCTAACCCGTATCCCCACTTGGGTATACCTCTCGGGTTAAAGTCCTCGAAACCAGTGGCCAGTATTACGGAGCCTACCTCGAGGGTTTTCTCACCAGGTTCTTCATCCAGGCTCATTAATGCTGCTGGGTAGACGCTTGTGCAGGTTCCGCATTTGCTCTGGACCACGTTCTTCAATGATGCCTTATCGGGGCCTCCCATGTAGACCAGTTTGTACTCGCCTGATGCATCTGGTATTACCTCGACTGGTTGACCCTTGCCTTTCCTCGGGGATAGATCGAGTGTTACTGGCTTTCTGTTATAGGTTACCGTGAATCCTGTTGGGGTTCTCTCAACACCCTGAACCATGCTGTTTACATGGTATATTATCCCGGGTTTTGTGAGTAATTCGATCATCCTTGGTCCTCGGAGGCACATGGTGCAGTCCTCCTCTGGGTAGGTCTTGCTGATTAGGGGCATCGCGCCGCCTATCGCTGGGCTCTTCTCAATTACGTGTACCTTGAAGCCTTGGTCTGCTAGCTCTGAGGCTGCCGTTAACCCTGCGATGCCGCCGCCGACTACAAGTGCCTCCTGAATACGCTCATATGAAGCAGTCTCCAGTGGCTCTGCTGCCTTTACCTTAGCGACGGCTGCCTTCAGCAATGCCTTGGCTTTCTTTGTCGCCTCGGTTTTATTCTTGTGGACAGAGGCTATCTGTTCTTTGCCATTTACCAACACATAGTTCTCGTTGGCGAGCCCCGCTTCCTTCATGGCTGCCTCGATGGGTTTCCCGCAGACGCTTCTGGTGCAGGCTAGGACGACAAGCTTGTCATTACCTTTCAGCGCCTTGATTAATTCCATCTTGTCGCCCGCTGTACACATTGCCTGCATTGAAGCGACTGCGCTTACACCATCAAGGTTTGAGGAATAATCCGCCAATGCCTTGTAGTCTAGTTTATCGTTAAGCGTGTCTCCACAGGTGCATAATACTATTTTAGTGCTCATCTAGTTGACCTCCTTGACCTCGACCATCCTACCATCTACGGTTATATCGAAATCCACCATGTGGACACTGCAGCTGGTACAGGGATCGTAGCAGCGTACAATCTTCTCAAGCCTCCAACAGGCATCAGCGCGTTTCGCTGGGTCAGCTAACTCTGGCGCATATATCTTGGCGTTCTCATACAAGTCATGCTGGATGAGCGGATGATTATAGGTGGTAGGCGCCATTATGTTCGCGTACCTGATGAGCCCCTTATCATCAATCACATAGTGATGAGTTAAGACTCCTCGGGGCGCCTCAACGAATGAGGCTCCTTCACCACCTCGACTCTTCACAGGTACACGGATATCTGTGCTGGTGATCTCTGGGTCTTCCAGCATCTGTAGAACCTCCTCCTGACCAGCGATTAGCTCAGGTATCCTAGCTAGGTTGAAGCCCTGCACCTGTAAGCAGGTTCTCGGGAAGAGCTTCAGGTATCTTTGCTCATACTCGTTGGCAACTGGCCATGGTAGCCTACTCGCTACATTTAGTCTCGCCAAGGGTCCTACCCTGAGGTTCCCGTTTACTCCCTCGGGTTTATAGTAGGGGACCTTGGTGCTGCTGTGCTCCCAGACAGCTTCCTGAATATAGTTATAATAGTGGTTAGTATCGAAGCGTGCAAGCTCCTTGCCTGTGCCTGATACTATTCTAGCGTCTCCATCATAGACATCGTAGTGGCTGTCTGGTCCGTTTACTAGTCCCATGAAGTTGGTCTCTATGTCTGGATACTGGCTGCACATGGGTACATCTTTCTCGTACATGTCGAACACCCACTCGGCGTAGACTTTCATCAGCTCCAGTACTTCTTTTCCCTCATCGAGGAGCTCGCGCCTCCTCTCCTCTTTCAATGCCAGTGTCTGTCCGCCAGGAACCGAGGTAACAACTTGGACTATTCTCCCACCTGTTGCTTCCACTACCTTGTTTCCGTAGGCGTGTATCTTGAGCGCTGCTTTACCGATCTCTGGGTATTTTCCCATTAAGGCAATGAAGTTTCGCGCCTCTGCGGGCAAACCAATCATATCAGGAATAGCCAAGAATGCGCTGTGAAGGCTGTGGCTGGTGACGAAGCCGCCTGCGTTCATTAATCGTCTGAGCTTGATCGCGGTCTCTGGTGGGGTTACCTCCCATGCGTTCTCGATGGCTTTCACCGATACCAGATGGTGACTGACGTAGCATATGCCGCAGATTCTCTGAGTTAGTCTTGGTGCCTCTTCTGCTCTTTTTCCTGTTAGGAGGTACTCGAAGAATCTGGGGGCTACGGTGATCTGGAACTTCAGGTCTTTTAACTCATTGTCCTGGACCTCTACCTTGATCTTGCCCATTCCCTCTATTCTTGTCAATGGGTCTATCTCTATACGGGTCATTTGTTTTTCCTCCTCGCGATCTCGCTGAGCACAGACTCAGCGTATGTGAACCTGTATAGTTGCCCTGTGTAGGTCTCGACTGTGAACTCGTCCTTGAGCTTGTTCAGTAGCCCAGTCATGGCGTCTATCATAGCCATCCCCTGATCTGATACATCGAGGCATGATCCTCTGCATCCCTCGCAGGTGTTTCCGCTCTGGGGGCAGGGTGCTCCGCAGCCACCCATCGTGGCTGGCCCCATGCAGAAGAATCCCTGTTCTAGGAGGCATCTATCTGGGTCCGGTATCTCCTCGTGGATTCTCTTGAGTTCAGGCTCGTATTCTCCGATTCTTTCCCTTGGACAATCATCGCAGACCTGAGTTGAGTTGTATTTTGGCACCTCCCCGCTCAGCAAGGTAGTTAACGTGTATGCGATATCGGTGACCTCGGGTGGGCATCCGGGTATGATGAAATCGACTTTTACATAGTCTTTGATGGGATGCTGTTCCTCAAGTGACACGAGGTGTGTGGGAATCGTTCCTTTGTCGGTTCCCCTCCAGTCATTGTAGATGGTGTTCATGAGCTCCGAGCCCTTCTTGAGGTTCGCGAGACCTGGGATACCCCCGAACGCCGCGCATGCCCCTAGGGCTATTACGACTCCGGATTTCTCTCGGATCTCTTTGATAATCTCCTCTTCGTGAGTGTTTCTGATTCCGCCTTCAACGATTGCTACATCGATATTCTCCGGAATATCTTTCGCGTCAAGAAGGGTAGGTGCGTAAATGAGCTCATTCGCCACCAGTATCTCAACCAGTGCCTCATGGAGACCCAGTGCCGCGACTTGGCATCCGCTATCCCCTGCGAGCCCTATTAATAAGATTCTTGCCATCTTATCCCCTGCCTTATCTGAAATAACCCAAAAGCTGACTCATAGTCCTTGGTTGTACCTGCTTACATTATGTAGGACTATTTTGAGCACTTTGGGAATCTATTACCAGTCTAGATGTAATAATATATTATTTTCGTAAGCCAGTATAGGCAATGTTGACTACGTAATGATAGTAAATACCATCAACATGATCAATTGCACAGGAAATCAATTACTCCTTGGGCATCACCCCGTATCTGAACCTGTATAGGCCCCATGGGGTCCTCATTTGTCAGGTTAAGCGATACGTGCCCAACAAAGGCGGCTTGGCGGTTTAATCCAAAGCTGAGGTAGTCTTCATCAACCCATCTAGATAAGGTGTTACCTATTGTCGTCCTGATCCTGTCCTGCGCTATTCTAGCCCTGAGTTCCTTCAGGTCATTGATTTCGGTTAATTTGCCTGTGAGTATGTTTTGCTCGGTGTCGTGGTTGAGGGCTATGCCTCCGAATAGGTTCTTTATCGCCTTGATTACTTTCTCTGGGTCTTCTGTATGTTGTAGCTGGGCTTTGACTCTGATGGATGTCATTGTTCCTTGAGCTTCCTGATGAGTTTATCCAGCTCCCTCTCCAAGGTATCCATGCTGTTGTAGTTAAGAATAATATAATCGCTGAGGGCTATCGCGTCCCCCATGCCGAAGCCCAGCTCGCGGCGGTCCCTCTCCCTGAATACCTGTCTATTAGGTGGGTCATCGCTGCGTCCCCTGTTTTTCAGCCGCTGGTATCGGGTCTCAGGGGAGGAGTGGACTGCCACAAGGTATGTGTCGAAGGCTTCCTGGAACGCGTAGACCTCGTCGAGGCTTCTCACCCCATCCAGCGCGACCTTGTTATTGGGTTCACCTATGATGAGGGGGATGCATTTTCGCGCTACGGCTGCGTCTCCCCCTGTTTTTCTGATCTGTTCCGCCATCTTGCCGAGGTTCTCTGGTGTGGGTTCTTGGTTTCTCATCCTGACCTCTTGGCGGATTACATCCCCCATCGTGTATATAGCGTAGTCTTTCTCCCTGAGCATGTCTGCTACCGTGGTTTTCCCCGAGCCAGCCATGCCTGTGATCAGTAATAGTCTTCTTTTTGCGCTCATCTTATCTGCTCCAATCCATCGAATCTCGTCTTTATGTAGACAGGCGATAATCCCTCATCGAGTGCTGCCCTAGCCAACGTGATCATGTGTTCTTTTGTGGGGGGTTTTTCCTCTTTCAGCTCTGGGTCCAGTACGTCTCCATGGTTATCGAATTGTTGAAGATAATATACATCTGTCTTGCCTTTGATTTCTCGCGCTATCTTCCTGATGTAATTCTCGTCATCGGATACTCCGGGCGCTACTGTTGTCCTAGCCTCTATGGGTATCCCGAGTTCGTTGCAGAGGCTTATCGTGTTCTGTATGGATTCAACGTATTTTTCCCCCATCTCCGGTACCCCCGAGAGCTTTCCAAATGCCTTTGGGGTTAGGGGGCTTTTTACGTCCAAGGCTACACGGTCGAATAATCCAGTCCTGAGTGTTTTCTCGGCTGCCTCCCAGATGGTCCCATTGGTGTCCAGCATTAGTTTGAAACCGTTTTCTTTGACAAGCTTGGCTGCCTCAATGACAGCGTCTGATTGAAGAAGCGGCTCGCCTCCTGTGAATACCACTGCGTCTAGGCTGGGTACGGGGTTCATTCCCTGTTTTAGTCGCTCATCGAGGTAGTGGAGGGTTACCTCTGTCCCAGAGTCCAATGGTATCAGGGGGGAGTTGTGGCAGTAGGGGCATCGGATGTTGCATCCCGCCCAGAATACGACCAGTGAAACGTTACCGTACCAGTCTACTGTGCTCATATCGGTGACTCCGCCGATCCTTATCTTTGTACCTAGTTCAGCCAAGATGATTCTGACCTGATCTGTGTTTTTCCTAGATTTAAGTCTGGATCAAGCCAGCGCCCCTAGGATGTAGACGCCGATGAAGATGATTATGCTCCCTATGATCCTGACTCTCCCATATTTCTCGCCGAGGAAGATTACGCCCATCAGGGCTCCGAGGACTACGCTGATCTGTCTTAGCGCCAAGATGTAGCTTACTTGCGCTATGCTCATGGCGTAGAGCACCAGCATATAGCCGCCCTTCATGAGAACCCCGCTCAAAGCTATCCCGGGTAGTGCTCCCTTCACCTCGTCTCTTATCCGTGTGACGCCGCGTCGATAGACTATGGTTACTGTCAGCATCCCGGTTATGAAGAAGCCCAGCCAGAAGGAGTAGAGAAGGGGATCGACAGTGGTTACCCCAAGTTTATCGGATATTGAGTAGATCGTGGTCCCGAACGCCGCGAGTAACGCGTATCTGCTGCTACCTGTCTTCAGATACATCAATGGACCAGACAGGTCTTGGCGGCTCAACCCCTTCAAGTGGAGGATATAGACTCCAACGAAGATCACAAGGATACCGGCTACGCCGAAGGGTGATATCTTCTCGCCGAGGAAGAGAAACGCTGCGATGGTAACGAAGACTGGGCTGGAGCGGGCGACGGGGTAGACGAGGCTTAGGTCGCCGTCTTCGTAGGCTTTTCCCAAGCCGAGGAAGTATAGTGTCTCGGATATGCCGCTGATGATTAGGTAGGGGAGTATGCTGGGTGGGAAGTATATCTCGGGTAGTATCAGGTAGAAGACTGGTAGAAAGAGGATGAGGCTGCTGATGTTTAGCAGCAGCATATAGGATTCTTTGTCTCTGCCGGATTTTGCTAGATAGTTCCATAATCCGTGGCTCACCGCTGATACAAGTACGAGTATGAGGGGCAGTGGGTCCATGAGTCTTGTGTGTGTTTCTTTGATTTAGGGTTACCCGTGCATTTGAATTATATTCGCGGGTGTGGGTATTCATTGTATGGTAAGGTGTTTCGTAGCCGTAGAGTGCGGTAACCCGGGGATTATTAATGGGATTAGGCAGGTTCAGGGGATTCTGGAATCTACTGGTGCCGACCTCAAATCTGTGGAGCCGGAGAACCTGCACCTGACACTGAAGTTTCTAGGCGAGATACAGCAGCCCAAGGTGGATGAGGTGGCTGAGATCGTCGAGGGGATTTCTTTTGAGTCTTTCAGTTTCAAGGTCGAGGAGGTGGGAGTGTTCCCTAACCTCAGGCGTCCTTCTACTATCTGGGCGGGTATAACCGATGGGGTAGCAGACTTGTCTATGGTCTTTGAGGAACTGGACCAGAAGCTCAGTGGTCTCGGCTTCGAACGGGAACGGAGGAGGTTCCATCCGCATCTGACCATATGCAGGGTTCGCAGCGGTAAGAACAGGGATCAACTGGTGGATGAGCTGGTGAGGCTTGAGAACATGGAGTTCGGGGTGGTCGATGTGGATAGGATAGTCTTGAAGAAGAGCGTGTTGACCTCCAGTGGACCCATCTATACCTCGTTGGCTGAGAGCCGTCATAGTTAGATATTTGAGGGACACTGTCTATTGGTGAAGCCATGCCGGACTGGGAAACGATCAGAGAAGAGATAATTCAGGGGCTTAGACCCAATGTGGATGAGCAATCCCGGTTACTGGCGTTCACAGAGGAGACAGTGAACAAGATCAACGGGGTTCTCGTGGAGGCTGGCATCGAGGCAAAGGCTGAGTATCATGGCAGCGTCGCCCATGGTACATGGATCAGTGGACAACAGGACTTGGACATCTTCATTATCATCGAGCGATATGTGGGGCGTGAGCAGCTTCAACATGTACTGGATACAGTGAAGGAGAACACTGAGTGGGAGTACACCGAGGCTTACGCTGAGCACCCTTACTTGAAGACCCAGATCAACGGGTATAGCCTGGACATCGTGCCATGTTTCAAGGTGGATCCCGGGGACCCACTCTATAGCTCGACGGATAGGACTCCGCTTCACACAGAGTGGCTGGATGGCAAGCTCAGCGGACTAGAGGATGATGTAAGGCTCCTGAAGCAGTTCCTGTTGACTCTGGGGCTCTATGGTGCTGAGATAAAGATCGGGGGCTTCAGCGGTTACCTGTGTGAGCTGCTTATCGTTTATTATGGTGGCTTCTGGGAGCTAGTCGAGGCAGCGTCGAGGTGGGGCAAGAAAGAAGTCCTGAGTTTCTCGGATGAGAAGCCAAGGAGATTCACTGATCCATTGACGGTGATCGACCCGGTTGACCGGGATAGGAATGTCGCATCGGCGCTGAGAGAGGACTCTTACAGTTTCTTCATCGCTGCTGCCCGCAGCTTCACGAAGAAACCTAGCCAAGCCTTCTTCAAGAAAGAGCAGGTAATGGTCTCGGAGGAGATGATCTTAGATGATCTGCGGGATCGTCCGACGGATATTCTTTTCCTGGTTATCGAGGAGAGCCGCGCTGATGTGGCGGATACGCTCTGGGGTCAGATTCATAAATCCAGGCAGGCGCTTGAGCTTCAGATCAATGAGAATGGGTTCGAGGTTCTTAGGAGTACGGCGTGGAGTAATGAGGAGACGCGGCATGTCTTCGTCTATGAGTTGAAGTCAGGGGTGATCCCTGAGGCTGTGAAGCATATGGGGCCCCCGGCTCGTCTTGAGAGTAATGTTAGGCAGTTTATCGAAGCCTACAAGGATAACCCGAAGACGATCGCTGGCCCGGATCTGTTGGGGGATAGGTGGTATGTGCTTATCAAGCGGGATTATACTGATATCCGGGATTTGATGGGTTTCCTGTTGAGTGATGGTGGGAGGGCTGTGGGTGTTTCTAGGAAGCTCTCTGTCAGGATTCTGCAGCATCACAGGGTTTTATTGAATGAGGAGATCAGGGACTATTTAGTTGATGGTTTCGAGTATTATCTTTTTAACTGGTTGAAGGGAAGGCCGCTCTGGATTGAGTGACTTCAAGCCCATCGATGAGGCGCTGAAGCACAAGGTGGGGGAGTTTCTATGCTGGCCCCAGTATGATGCAGATGAAGCCGTGAAGAGATTGAAGCAGCTCAAGACGCTGGGGGTCGAGGCAGTGGCTACTGGTGGGCCTCATGCCATTTTTGGTACGCCGATCCTGGGTAAGGGGCACGCTGGGGTCGTGGTTAGGGCGTTATTCGATGGAAAAGAGGTGGCGTTGAAGGCTCGGCGCACTGATGCTGGTAGAAGGAGCATGGTGAGGGAAGCAGAGTTTATCGCCCACGCCAACAGGTGGGGGGTGGGTCCGAGGCTCATGGGTTTTAGTGATGACTTTATCGTCATGGAGCTATTGGTGGGTCCCTATCTGGGTGAATGGGTCGAGGGTCATCTTGATGACCGGGATGCGGTGATGAGGATTGTTCACGCTGTGTTGGATATCGCTTGGCGTCTCGATCAGTCTGGGCTGGATCATGGTGAGTTGACTCGGATAAGGCGGCATTATATCGTGTCTGAGGCTGGTCCCAGGGTTATTGATTTTGAGTCGGCTAGCCTGGATAGGGCTCCGAGTAACGTGACGAGTACGGTTCAGAGTCTCTTCTTGAAGCATAGGTTCGCTGAGCTGTTGGGGAGGGTTTACCCGATGCCTGACCGGGATAGGCTTCTCGACGCTGTGAAGCGTTACAAGGGGGAGCCGTCTATGGTTAATTATCTTGGGGTCTTAGAGGCGTGTAACCTGTAGCGGGTTACCTGCCGGGTTTTGTGCACATTTTTACCGGTTAACATAACGGTTTTCGCCATATATCAGAGGGTGATCTGGG
>CAZVMT010000042.1:0-17106 GCA_964628765.1 uncultured Candidatus Bathyarchaeia archaeon
GTACAGGGCTGGCACAATTGAGGCGCTACCTAGATTAATAGCGATCAATGTCATGGCGATGCCCTGACTCAACATCTGCCCAGAGAGCCTCATAGTACCCACAGTAGAGGAAGCCACACCGAGCAGGCTCTTATCCACGCTCCCCATGATGGCGTTCGTGTTTGGGCTACTGAATAACGCTAAACCTGCTCCCAGAACCAGAAGGCACCCCACGACGTAGAGAGTCGAAGTACCAGCATCAATGAAAGCCAGAGGAGCCAACGCCACACCAGTTACCACCATGCCAAGAGAGGCTAGCCTAGAGGGCTTGATGCTATCGCTGAGCCGCCCAGCTATGGGGGACATGATTGCCTGGATGATGGGAGATGCTATCATTATGGTTCCTGCCTGTTGTGGGTCTAACCCCTTATGGTATTGGAGATACATGCTCAGGAGGAATGTGAGGCTGAAGGTGGCGCTGAAGTTGATCAGTGCAGCGATGTTAAACAAGGAATAGGCTCGATTAGACTTGAAGACCCCAAGGTCCAAGACGGGGTTCTCCACACGCCCCTCGATGTAGATAAAGACAGCCATGAATATCAAACCAAGGGCTATCGGTAGCAAGGCGGACTGGGCTGGGAGCTTACTCATCCCATACATCAACGCAAGTAGCATCAAGCTAAAGGCAGACGACCCAAGTAGATCGAATCGCTCGCCATCGCTGGTCCTCCACTCAGCCTTCAACTGGGTCAATATCATGGCGATAACCAGCAGCCCTATGGCGACATTCGCCAAGAAGATGCTCCTCCACCCAAAGTTCTTGGTTAGAAAACCGCCGATATAGGGTCCAGCGCTGAGCCCAATATAGACGGTTGCGATTGATATGCCTAGCATCCTTCCGCGTTCCTGAGGAGAACTAACTGAAACCAGTATGGCTAGGCTGGTGCCGAAGATCATAGATGAACCCACTCCTTGGAGGGCTCTTAGGAGCACAAGGGTGGCAGACGAAGGATAGAGCCCGAGCAGGGCTGAGGAGACTGTGAAGACGATTATACCATAGAGAAAAACCCGTTTACGCCCATACATATCAGCCAACCGCCCAAACGGTATCAGGAACATGGCGGAGGCAAGAAGATAAGCTAGACTAGCCCAACTCATCGAGATAGCGTCCAAGGCGTACTCCGCAGCGATACTGGGCAGGGCAAGGTTGAAGCTGCTACCACTGAAGGGGGTGAGAAAACTGCTGAGGCTCACTGTGATGAGTACTGCCCGTTTATCGATCTCCAAATACAGTATTCTCCAGACGCTGCTATGCTTTCGCATACTCAGCGGGATAGGTATTAAAATTATTGGAGAGAATAGGCTGTTTACCGTTTCTTGGACATTATGATGCCCTTGCAGCGGTCAGCGTAATCACAGTACTCCAAGCAGCTGGGGGTGGACTCCTTCTTCACCCAGACAGAGCCACAGTCCAGGCACTCGCCCTTATCCTCGTCGCTCCAGACCTCAACCCTGCCTCCGCATACCTCACAGACCTCATAGTCAACGCTGGGTCTGACAAATTCCTCTATCCCGGGGCAGTAGTTCTCGCTTGGTCTCTTTATGAAACTCATCTGGCTCACCTATAGTAGTACTGTTTGATCCTTGGGACGTGGCGTCTTAAGAACCAATACTTTTAGGGGCTTATCTGACTCGTTGTACCAGCAGTGAACTATCCGGGCTGGACTATGAATCGTGGTATCCTTTGATACCGTCTGCTTCTCGTCACCGATCTCGACGACGCCCTCACCGACCAGCACATAGAACATTACATCCACCGATGTGATGTGTCGTCTAAGTTTCTCACCCGGCTTCAATGTTATGTGTACCGCCAAGGCGTTCTCGTGATCATATATCTTGCGGGTCTCAACCCCATGGGGGTTCTTACCCAGTTCCGTTTCGTTTACTCTTGTTATTTCCATATATTTCACCTAACCCAATATTGCCTTGAGGTCCTCCTCTGGGGTGCCAATGGGCATGATGTTAAAGTTCTCCACAAGCATGTTCAACACGTTTGGCGTGATGAACGCGGGTAGACTCGGTCCTAGCCTGATGTCTTTGATTCCCAGATGAAGAAGCGTCAACAGGATCGAGACTGCCTTCTGCTCGTACCAGCTGAGGATCATGCTCAATGGGAGTTCATTCACGTCAACATCAAAAGCCTCTGAAAGCGCCAAGGCGATCTGAATAGCGCTATAGGCATCATTGCATTGCCCAATATCCAGCAGCCTTGGGATACCGCCAATATCACCAAGTTCCTTGTCGAAGAACCTGAACTTACCACAAGCCAGAGTCAATATGACTGTATCCTGCGGCGCCATCTCAACAAACTTAGTATAATAGTTCCGGCCTGTCTTTGCTCCATCACAGCCACCCACTAGGAAAAAGTGCCTGATCTTACCAGCCTTAACCGCATCGATCACCTTGCCAGCCACACCCATCACGGCGTTTCTCGCGAACCCAACCATCACAAAGCCACCAGGTTCATCCTCCGAGAAACCCGGCATCTCCAGCGCCTTCTCAATAACTGGTGTAAAGTCCTTGTCCTCGATGTGCTGTACACCGGGGAACCCTACTTGGCCCGTGGTGAATATGTTGTCCTTGTAGTTGAGGGTGGGTTTTTGGATGCAATTAGTAGTCATCAATATGGCGCCGGGGAAGTGCTGGAACTCCTTTATCTGGTTCTGCCAAGCAGTCCCATAATGGCCATAGAAGTGTGGATACTTCTTCAACTCAGGGTACCCATGGGTAGGCAGCATCTCGCCATGAGTATAAACATTGATTCCCTTACCCTCAGTCTGCTTGAGCAACAACTCCATGTCCCTGAGATCATGCCCCGAGACCACGATGGCTTTTCCCTTCTTGGCGCCCAACGGCACTGATGTAGGGACCGGGTGACCATAATGACCAGTGTTCCCAGCATCAAGCAGCTCCATGGCGCGTAGGTTTACCTCGCCACACCGTAACACCAAGCCAAGCAATGTATCAACCGAAGAGGACCCATTCAAGGTAGCCTCGAAGCCCTCATAGATGAAGTCATACACAGCTGGATCCTCGTAACCCAGTATGGCTGCGTGGTCGGCGTAGGCAGCCACACCCTTCAATCCATAGATTAAGAGTTGCTGGAGGCTACGTACATCTGGGTTGATGTCTAGGTCAGACATGATGCCCACCTCGGCGCCATCCTTCACCAAATCATCACGGGATTTCTTTGGATAGTAATTGGCGGCTCTGGAGTCAAAGCCCTCTGGGCCACCAGCCTCCCTTATCTTCTGCTTATATGATTCACGGTACTCCACAGCCTTGTGGATCAGCTCTGGGAACCGGTTCTCGTCAAAGTTTACGTTGGTTAAAGTATTGAAGATGGCCTCTGCGATGAAGCGGTCGCTGCTTCTGTCAACGACGCCGTGACGTTTGCCCTCCACTACCACGTGTGATAATCCTTTTACAGCGTGGATCAATAGGTCTTGAAGAGCAGCCACTTCGGGATTCTTGCCACAGACTCCGAATTTGGTACAGCCGGCTCCTCCAGCTGTTTGCTCACATTGATAACAAAACATCTTATTTGTCCTCTTAGGATGCTTCCTGTCTGAGGACGCAGTCGGTTCCGTTGCCGCAGAATTTCTCTGCGTGGTTCTCGACAGCGGTGAGGATGGGGTCCAGTGTCTCGTGATTAAGATAATAGACGTTGTTTTTTCCTTCTCGTCTCCGTGAGACGAGTTTACAGCGTGTTAGTGGTCTTAGGTTGTGGCTTACCATGCTCTGTTCTTGGCCGATGGCTTCGACGAGCTCGGTTACGCTCATTGGTTTCTCGTGCAGGTGTTCTATTATGGCTAGTCTCGTTGGGTTGGCTAGGGTTGAGAAGAACCCGTAGCATAGTTCGGTTACTCCTGTTTTCAATCAATCTCACCATGAAGCATTCTTCATATGAATATTATGTCATAGTGTTAAAAGGGTTTCGAGTAAAACGTATTCACTGTAAATATCATTTATAGTTGGGACAGTCATTAAACCCATTACAATAAGCCTCAGAGAACTCCTCAACCAACTCAAATAAAGGCTCAATGATCTCACGATTCAAAGAAACATACTTCTCCTTACCACACCTCTCAGAGGAGATAAAATGACAACCCTCCAAGAGCTTTAGGTTGTGGCTCACCATACTCTGCTCTTGACCCAGAGCACCCGCCAATCCACTGACATTCATCGATCCCTTCAGCAACTGCTCCAATATCGCGAGCCTAGTTGGGTTAGCCAGCGTCGAGAAAAATCCATAGCATATCGCGTTTTGTCCCTGTTTCATCCGCTTCCACACACACGAAGTAGATGCCGATAATGGATGAACGGTGGTTTAAAAGTGAAATGGTAGTATGAAAGTAATGATTGAAAAAAATTAAAAGTGTAACTTGTTTAAGGTGCCGTCGATGACCTTCATCCCATTCATATAAGGCTGCAACGCATCGGGTACCCTTATGGTTCCATCTTCCTGCTGATACTGCTCAATAACAGCGATCATGGTCCTGCTAGTAGCGATAGCCGTGTTGTTCAACGTATGCACGAAGCCCTCGGGTGCTGCACCCTCCTTGAGACGGTACTTTACGTTGAGGCGTCTCGCCTGATAATCGGTGCAGTTGCTGTTGCTACCCGTCTCACGGAACTCGCCGTCAGCCATCCAGCACTCGATATCATACTTCTTGGACGCGATGCTGCCCATATCACCGGTGCAGACATTCACCACCCTGTAATGCAGCCCCAGTCCCTCATAGAGTAACTCGCTGTTCCTCTGCAGCTCCTCGTGTAGCTCCCAGCTCTGCTCTGGGAGGCTGAAGATGAATTGCTCTATTTTGTAGAACTGATGGACCCTGAATATACCCTTGGTGTAGCGTCCATGTTGCCCGATCTCCCGCCTGAAGCATGGGCTGATACCGCATACCTTGATGGGCAGGTCCTCGGCTAGCATGGTCTCGTTCATCAACATTGAACCTACGCTGTGCTCGCTAGTAGCTATCAGGTACAGGTCCTCGTCCTCGACCTTATACATCACAGACTCAAAGTCAGCTAGATCGGTTACCCCCTCATAGGCAGCCCTTCTAAGCATGAACGGTGGCTCGATCAACGCGTAGCCACGCTTCAACAGGAAATCAATAGCGTAGCGCTGAACCGCGTGATCCAGCAACGCGAACTCGTTCCTAAGATAATAGAACCCGGCTCCCGCTGTCTTGGCGGCGCGTTCAAAGTCAGCTATACCAAGTGCCTCAGTTATATCCGTGTGGCTCTTGGGGGTGAAGCTGAACTCTGGCTGTTTTCCCCACCTCTTGATCTCCACGTTATCATGGTCATCTATCCCATAGGGAACCGAATCGTGGAGCATGTTTGGTAGCCGCATCAAACCATCTCTGAGATGCTCCTCCTTTGAACTCATCGATGCCTCTAACTCCTTGAGCTGGGATGGTATACTGCTTGCCTCAGCCTTGAGGGATGAGGCGTCTCCCCCGCTCTTGATGACGCGTCCAATCTCGGAGGATATCTCGTTCCTCCTTCGACGCAAATCGTTGACCCTGGCTATGAGCTCACGCCACTCCTTGTCGGTGGCGATTACATGGTCTAGGAGCTCTAGCTTCGTGGGGTCGTGTCTTCTGGCTATGTTTGCCCTTACTTCCTCTGGGCTCTCTCGGATGAGTTTGATGTCTAGCATCCTTTTCCACGCAACAGAACCCATAGGCAATGACACATTTAGAGGTTATGAGAGAAAACACTGCACCGAACCCATTTTCACCCGTCTCTCTCCATGGTTGTCCAGTGCGTCTGCCTTTTAACCCGAGATCAAGTGTTGAAGTTGATAACGCATGTCAACTTATGAGATAGGTGCTTTTGAGGCACTTGAGTGGGCTTGGAACATATTGAGGACCCAGGAGAACGTTGAGACCGACGCAGCCGGCAGGATCAAGGAGATGCTCTTCCAGCTGGGGAGCGGAAACCCAGTGGACTTCAGGCAGCAGATAAACGAGATAAGACACCTCGCATAGCCGTTATTAGCAAGATAATCATCATTTACCTGATATCTTTGAGGATCAAACGTCTGAGTCTAGTCGAGGGAGCGAAACAAGCCACCGGTTTAGCGGTTGTCATCGATGTTTTCAGGGCATTCACAACAGATGCATACATCATGGCCAATGACGTAGACCGCATCTACCCAGTTGCCACTGTAGAAGAAGCCTTTGCGTTGAAGGAGAAGCACCCCGATTGGATACTGATAGGTGAGCGTGGGGGAAAACAGGTGCCTGGATTCGACTACGGCAACAGCCCCTACGACATCATGGAGATTGACTTCAAAGGCAAGACAGTCATCCAGACCACCAGCGCAGGCACCAACGGATTATTCAACGCATATAGGGCTGAGGAGATACTCCCTGGAAGCTTCGTGATGGCAGATGCAATCGTGAATTACATCAAACATCGGAACCCCGAGACCGTGAGCCTGGTGGCTATGGGTTGGGGTGGGAAAGAAATCGCGCCAGAAGATGAGTCCCTCGCTGAGTACATTGAACAGAAGCTCACTGGAGTGGAGCCGGACTTTGGGGCCATGAAAAAACGAATCAGAGAGCATTCACAGGGAGCCAAGTTCTTTGACCCAGCTCAGCCCTTGTTCAAAGAGGGGGATTTCCACTGCGCCATGGATCTCAACAGGTTCAGCTTCTGCATGAGACTGATAAAGGCGGAGCAGCCTTACATCGTAAGGGTCTAGCCCTCAATTATGTCCCAAGTGTTGCCATCAGGGTCTTGGAAGTATAGGCTATTCTCTCGCTCAACCATTATAGTGCAACCGTTTTCCATCAACAATTGCTTTGCCTCCGAGAGGTTTCCGACAGTGAAACTGGGTACAGGCGGGTGAGGTTCTCCCTCCATGACATAGAGGGTGAGACACCCTGTCTCGTAGACCCTGAGACCCGGCTCAGCTCTTGTGGGTTTGAATCCGAGTGTGCCCTCGTAGAAATTTATGGCTTTTTCAAGGTTTTCCACTCCAATGGCCATGTCGTCGTTGGTTATGAACCTCATAGATAACAGAGAATGACAGGATATAATATTGGTTTCCAGACGTTTTCAGATAGTGAGTGTGGAAAAAAACAGTTACATATTGTTTATACCAAAGATATAACTACAAACTCCTATATTGAACCATGTAACACAGTATACTGTTCTATAACAAAGAGAGAGATCCGAGATGGTAGAGTTCTGTGACCGTTGTGGCAGCTTCATGAAGCAATCCCCAAACGGCTACGAGTGCCCCCGATGCGGCTGGGAGAAAAAAGCCATGGTAATAGAGGTCAAGACAGGCCCAGATACCGAGGCAGAACCAGTCTACGTAATGTCAGGGGTGGAGAGCGCCATCAAGGTAAACCGCAGATGCCCTGAATGCGGCTACAACGAGGCGTACCACAACATCACGGTGGCCCTAGGTGAACACGCTGGGGTCAACACCGACCGTAGCGTCGAGCGGTTCAGATGCGTGAAATGCGGGCACCAGTGGATAGAGAACTAGCGAGGAACAACCAATACGTTAATCGGAATCCCTTCCTCGATGCTCTGGGATACTATGCAGAAATCCTCGAATAGCCCCATGCAGCGGTCATATTGGCTCTGATACTCACCAAGGTCAATCTCTGGGCTGATCTCCACGTTTACCTCAGCTATCCTCCACCTACCCTTCTCGTTACGCCTCATCTTACCCTCGACACGAGTCTCTATTTCTCCAATATCTGCTCTGGCCTTCTGGAGGCAGAACATGAGACTGGCAGTGAGGCAGTTGCCCATGGCGGCTGCGAGTACCTTTGAAGCGTTTGGACCCTTATCGGTGCCCACTGGGTTTGGCTCATCCATGACTAGCTCTACGTCGGGTAGCCCAAAGTCGACCTTGAATACATAACCCTCTTCCCGCTTCAATGATACTTTGAAGGTTTTCTCCTCTTCACTCATTTTGATCAAATACAAACAGTGGGATGGGAGATAAACGGATCGCATTCGGAATCGTTAAGGCGGAGAAACATGGCTGATATGCTATGTCAGGTATGCGACGCAGTGAGAAGGAGGTAACCGATAAGGTGGTTATCGAGGAGATATTCAGGCAGAACGAGGTGGGACGCCTAGCCACAGCAGTAGACGGGGAGCCATACATCGTGCCCATGAACTTTGCCTACATCAGCGACAAGATCTATCTCCATACCCATAAGGACGGAAAAAAGATCAAAGACATACAGCGGAACCCAAGGGTGTGCTTCGAGGTGGACAGCGGAGAGATAATCACCGGTGATAACCCATGCGACTACAGCTGGAGGTACAGGAGCGCCATTGCCTACGGGAAAGCAAGGGTAGTGGAGTCTGAGGAGGAGCGACTCAAGGCACTCAGGTTGATCAGCGAGAAATATAGCTTCGGCAAGGGCAAGCTAATTACTTCTGAGTTGATGGAGAAGTTTGGGCATCTCTGGATAATCGAGATCAACATAGACAGGATGACTGGGAAGCAGAGCCCAGCCACCAAGAAAAACTAGCCCTTCCAGACCTTATACCAGCGAGCAAAGCTCCGCTTCTGCCACTCAGGGCGATCAGTAGGATACAGCTCACGATATGGATAAGAGACCGCTTCCTCCTCTGAGGCACCATCCTCGATCAGTCCCTTCATTATCCATCTGACCTCCTTCATCCACCCCAGCTGCTTCTCAACCTCACCGAGATCACAAACCGGTCCATGCCCTGGAATAATCTTCTCGACATCCATCCCCAGCATCCGCTGGAAGGAACCTATCCATTGATCAGGGTTCGCCGTAGGGTCTCCAGCCCAAGGAAACCTGTTCACAAACAGAAGATCACCAGAGAAGAGGACACGATCCTCGGGAACATAGACGATGCTGCTGCAGTCCGTGTGCCCAGGAGCATGGATGAACTCCACCCCACCCAGCTCCCATTTATCAGTGAAAGTAGTCGTGGGCAAAACAATCTCCAACCCATCGAAGAGCCACCACCGCTCAGGGGCATCCCGTTTATAGGTCTCAAGCATCTTCTCCAAGTTGCCTGGCGCCCACTCGTTCTTCAGGTTGGCCTCCATCTTCTCATAGAGCCGCTTGTGGCTGACGATCTCCAGGTCTCGGAATATCATGTTGCCGAAGACGTGATCCCCGTGAACATGGGTGAGCAACAGATGAGTCATTGGTTTGTCGGTTACCCGTGGTATGGCTTCACGGAACTTTTTCGCTGAGCCCGGGTACTGGGCGTCAACCACCAGGGTCTTATCTTCCAGCGTGATGATCCCGACGTTTCCACCTGTCTCTCCATCCCAGTTAGCGTAGACATGCTCTGAAACCTTGTTGAGCCTCATAAAACCACGTAATACTCTGGGGGTTATGTGCAGATAAGCCTATAGAATGGATAGGTTTTTCTTGTAAGCCTCAGTGTGCATGGTACCATGAGTATCCAGGAGAAGATCAGGGAGATCGAGGATGAGATGGCTCGAACCCAGGTCAACAAAGCCACCAACAGGCACCTAGGGGTACTCAGGGCTAGGATCGCCCGCCTCAGAGAACAAGAGCGGGAACGCATTGAACGAGGAAAGGGACAGGTTGGGGAAGGTTATACTGTCCGAAAGGACGGTGATGCTACGGTTGTTCTTCTCGGTTTGCCCAGCGTGGGTAAGAGCACATTGCTGAACCACTTGACAAACAGCAACAGCAAGGTGGGTGCCTATGATTTTACCACCCTCACAGTGATCCCGGGTATATTGCAGTATAAGGGCGCCCAGATACAGGTACTGGACATCCCGGGTATCATCAGGGGAGCCAGCGAGGGAAAGGGACTTGGCAAACGGATTCTCAGCACGACCCGGAGCGCCGACCTGCTGCTTGTGATCGTTGATGTGTTTAACCCGGGGATCAGATCAGTGCTCCTGGATGAGATCAGGAACATCGGGATTAGACCCGATGAGAAGCAACCGAACATAACCATCCAGCGCAGGGGCTCCGGCGGGGTTATAGTCACTGATCTCGTTGGGATGACCGAGATGGATGAGGATGGTATCAAGGAGATACTCCGCGAGTACAGGTACCACAACAGCAGGGTCGTGATCCGGGAGGATGTAAGCTATGATAAGTTCGTCGATGTGCTCCTCAAGAACACGGTCTACATCCCGACGGTTACGGTGCTGAACAAGATAGATATGGTGGACAGGGAGTGGGTCGAGAAGCTCATAGAGGAAGCCGAGATCGAGATGATACCCATCAGCGCAGACAACGACATCAACCTGGACACCCTCAAGGAAAAGCTATTCCAGACGCTAGACCTCATCAGGATCTATCTACGCCCCAAGGGCGAGAAACCCGACTACGATGAACCACTCATCGTACAGAGAGGCAGCACCATCGAGAACATCGCCGATAAAATACATGGCAAGCTCAAGGATGACCTGCGTTTCATACGAGTATGGGGCAAGAGCGTGAAATACGGTGGACAAAAAGTAGGCTTAGCCCACCAACCAGTCGACGAGGATATAATCACATTCTACTAAGAAACATAAAACCCGGGTTCTAGGCTCTCCATATCGACCTCGATCATAGCCTTCATGGCGTGGATGAGGTCAGGGTGCAGGCGCGCCACATCAACGAGGCTGAGGATGCCCATGACGTTGTAGGTGTCTTCTACCTTCTCCATGATTGGCAGCTTCTTGATCTGGTGCACAAGCATGAGTTCCACGGCTTTCTCCAGCGGAGTATCGGGTTCAACTACTATGACGGGTTCGGACATGACATCGCAGACAGGCACCTCGGAGGGGTCCAGACCCGCGCAGACGACCCTCGTGATGATATCCCGTTCTGTGAGTATGCCCTTGAGACCCTCTTCAGAGAAGACAAGGAGGCTACTGATCCCGAATTTTGCCATCGCCCTCGCAGCATTCTTCACGGACTCGTTAACGTCTGTCGTGATTACTCTCTCGGTCATTACATCGTTAACTACTAGTGCCAAGCCATTCTCCATTGTTGAGGCTTTAGAGTTGGTTAAAAGCGATTATGGATTCGTGATAGGGTTGAAACATTTACCTTGTTTTAAGTACCTTGAGGTCAGGGGGTAGTTTCTCGGAGGCGTAGCGGAGTATCAACGCCGGGGAACGCGTCTTCCACTCCAGTAGATACCTGTGGATCTCCTCGGGGTGCTCCCTTGAAGCCTCTTTCAGCATCCAGCCCACACCCTTCTGCACCATATCATCAGTGTCCAACATCAGTTGATCGGCTATCCTGAAGACATCTGTAAGCATGTCTCCCTTGCGGGCGATGGGTACCATGGTGACAGCGGAGGCTCGTCGCCTCCAACGGTTCTCTGAACCCGTCCAGTCAATGAGTTGTTCAACTAGGCTTGGGTCGTCCCTGATGCATTCACTGACTTGATGGGTGGTGAAGTGGTCTGTGCTAGCCCAGTTATTCAGGTAATCAACCCATCCATCAAACAATTGGAAATGCTCTGCGGCTATCTTGCGCCTGAATCTATCCAGTATCCTGAGTCCAACTGACGCAGCGTCAAGGTACCCAGTGGCGAGCAACTCCTCGGTTAACGCAAGGGCTCGTTGCAGGTCTCCTTTTACCTCTGGGTAGAACAGGTCTGCGACTTCCCTGGTGGCGCCCTGGGTCAACCCATAGGTCTTGATGGGTTCCTTGAAGTACCTGAGCAGGTCCTTTCTTCGTTCTGGGTCGCTTCTGTTCTTTATCTCAGCCATGATTCGTTCTTTGATGCTACTCATAGGCTTCACCGATAGCGGCGTAGTCTATCTGGATCGCCTCATCTTTTTTCGAGAGGATTATGGTCTTTCTCCAATCGGGTGACTCCTCTGGGTGGTCCAATCTGAAGTGGGCTCCCCTGCTCTCCTTTCGCTCCATGGCTGCCCGGATGATATACTCGCAGACATCCAGCGCCATGATGAGCTCCAATGCGTTGAGCAGCTGCTTACCGGGTTTAGCGAGGATGCTCCGGGTGGAGTCCCTTATCTCGCTGAGGCGCGTGTATGCATCCACCAGCAGTGAGCTGTCCCTGATTACTCCTACGTTTTCCCACATGTTCACGCGTACAAGATCCATCAACGTGGGTGGAGTGAAACCGACGTCTCTCGATGCAAGCTTCTCGTAGCGTTTTAGCTCAGGCTCCGCGAGTTCATCAATATCCATGAACTCATGTGACTGACTATATTCGTAGGCTGTCTTGGCTGCCCTCACCCCGAATACGGTTACATCGGTCAAGGCGTTGCCGCCGTGCCTGTTGGCTCCGTGCACTCCACCCATTACCTCGCCTGCCACAAATAAGCCGGGTACATCGGTCTCTCCGTCTGGGTTGGCTACGACGCCGCCCATAGTGAAGTGGCTGAGGGGCGCTATCCTGATGGGTCGTTCATGGGCGCGGAGCTTCTCCACATAGTACTTGTAGTCACCCATACCATACCAGTCGCCTGGTTTTCCATTCTTGACCACCTCTCGTGCATCAAGTAAGACGGCTCCATGTACACCCAATCCGTCATGTACCTCCCTCATCATGGCCCTTGATAACAGGTCTCGGCTCTTGGCGATGTATGGTCTCTCGGTCACATGGTGTTTGGCGGGTATGTCCTCGCCTGTGGCATTGAGTATCTTGCCCTCCCACACCACTTTACCGTCAACCAGCAACGGCGGTGCATCTGGCTCAGCCAAGGCCAATGGGAAGAACTGACAGAACTCCATATCCCGGAGCCTCGCCCCTGCGTTGAACGCCAATGAGTAGCCGTCACCTGTGGTGCGTCGGGGGCAGTCTGTTCGCTTGAACAGACCTCCTGCACCGCCCGAGGCTAGTAACACGGCTTTGGTCTTGAATAGTGTGGGTTCTTCTTCTCGGCTATTGTAGCCTACTGCCCCAGTGACCGCTCCATCCTGTTTTATGAGCTTGGTTATGATGGTGTTCTCGATGAACTCGACGCCCAGAGAGCGTATATAGTCTACCATTGGTAATGTGATTCCTTGACCCAGCTTGGTGTCGGGACCACCCACGTGGATACCGCCCTTGTGAACATTCACGATACAGCCAAACTTATCCAACTCAAGAACCCGTTCCCCACCCTCGGTGACCAGGGTCTCGACGAGCCCCGGATCATTCAACCCCTTACCGGTGCTATAGGTACGCTCCCTGTGCTCATCGATACTCATGCCGCCTACAGCTGCGAGGTACCCGCTCCCAGCGACGATGGTGCAGTTGTTGTACCCAGCCGGGGCTTTCGAGACCAGTACTACCTTGGCGCCTTTTTCGTGGGCTTCTATGGCTGCCCTGAGCCCTGCGCCGCCGGTGCCTATTATCAAGATATCTGACTGTACGTGAATAACCATACAAATGTAGATGGACTCAACGGTTTTAAACGGTGCCCCCAAACAAAAAACGGTTAATCAGCCACATAGACTCTTTCTAGGCAGAACTCCTCGGCTGATTCCCGGGTCAACACAGGTTCTACTCTGAGCTTTGGGTCGAGCTCGGTGAGTGTGGCTTGGATGCTTGGTAGGGTGAGATTTATGCATAAGCCGTTGAGGAACATACCGCAGTCAACGCCCACGTCTAGAAACGCCTCGAAGAAGGGGCAACGCTCTATGAGGAATGTGACGCTCGTCTCATCTCGTTTATGTATCTTGATCTCTGCTCCGGCTTCCTCCATGAAGCACCGGTAGACCTCCGCGCCCATCTCAAGACTCGACAAACCTTGCGGGAGTTTTCTGCGCATCTCCCGTGCAATGATGACGCCCTGTCTTCGTGATGCTTCCTCCAGCAGCTCCAGGGCTTTGTCTGTGCCGAGCTCCTCGATGGTCTTCATCACGTAGAGAATCAGTAGATCGTAGGCTCGTCTGACGCCGTCGAACATAGTCTCAACCATATTCTGGTATTGTTTAAGGGTTTGGCAACCACTTTTTTATTCTGTGAGGCTCTGGTATTCGCTATGAAGGGCAGATCGCTCGTTGAGGCATGTTTCGTATTCGCTTCTTTGCAGTTGGTGATACTGTTCCCGGAGGGGGTCAGGAACCTGATCCGGTGGGAGACTCGGGTAATGGGGGGCAGCTACTTCACGGGCGTATTGATGATAGTGCTTTGTATCCTTGTGATTGTTTATCGACGATATGAGTTGCGTGAAGTGGGGGTCTCGACGGAGAACTGGAGGAGAAGCGTAAACTATGGTACTAGGGGCTGGGTCTTCTTCTTAACCCCCCAGTATCTTTTATCATATATTCTCGCGTGGGGGGTCAGCTACCAAGACAGCGGGGAGCTGGCTGGGCTCCTAGGGGTAGTGATAGTCATATTCGCTTTTTTCATGGCTAGGAGAAAAGAGGCAAAGCCGGCTAGCAACAGGAGACTTGTATTGATTGGCTTGGTATTGGTGTCTCCTCTGGCGCTCAGGCTGCTTTACGGTGATCTGCCATTGGGGGTCTTGAAGGAGTATCTCTGGAATATCTTGGTCGGTGGCTTTGTCGAGGAGTTCTTCTACAGGGGATATATACAGTCCAGCGTCAACTTGGAGTTTGGGACCAACTGGAAACTCGGCAAGATCGGCTTTGGACCCGGGTTACTAGTCTCATCTCTACTCTATGGGTTGGGTCGTGGGCTACGAACCATTAAGCCCTGGAGAGGGGTCTACTCGGTGTCTTGGAGTTGGACCCTGTTCGCTTTCACTGTGGGGCTCTTCTATGGGTTGATACGTGAAGCATCAGGCGACATTATAGGCTCAGGGACAGCTAACAGCTTGATCGATGCCATCGGTGAAGCCCTAGTAAGTTAACAGCCTCTTGTGAGTACCTTGTGGCTACATACTGTTCTATAAATTGGCTCAAGACGGAGGACCACCAGTGATCAAATTGGGGTCAAGAGATATACAACTGCCACTCAGGGCTTTAGCCCATTCACTGCCACCGATAGCCGAGACCATCAGGAAATACAGGATCATATACATCGGCTACGTGGTGTCCATGGCGATTTTTGTGGCTACGAGCGTCTTTGAGGTGTTTGATGCACCGGGGTTGATCAACTTCCTCGATAACTATAACCTGGATAAGATCATCTTCGCCACCATGCTCTTCAGCGTCTTCATGATCGTCTACTTTGTCAGGGAACAGGAGAAAATGAAGTACGAGCAGAGCCTCGAAGAACAGAAACGGGTCAAGGAAGGCGTCTGGCTCGCAGAGCAAGAGATCAGAAACCACATAATACTCATCAACCAGGCGACGTACATCGCGGAGAAGAAAGGTGAGTTGAGCAAGGATATGATCAACATCATCAGGGAGAACACCCACAAGATGGAGAACCAACTAGAGTTACTCCAGAACTCGGATGTGGACCCAAGGCAGTACAACGGCATACTCCACTTGGAGTAAACCGATCTGAGATTTTATTTAATCCCAACTGGAAATATACCCTCCATGAGGGGTATTTGTGAGCAAGATTGAACGTTCGCAGAATGACTTGGTGTCCAAGATTAACCAGGAGTACGCCAAGGTAGCGGCAAGACTGGGGCTGGGATTCAACAGCTCCGGTTTCGAGGTCATTGGACCATTCCCGGGGGGCACCTTTGGTAGGGTAAACCACGTTTTCACCTCTCAGAGAACCCCTGACATCTACACTGATACCAACATAATCACCTTCACCGCTCATGGGTTGGCTGCAGCGATTCAGAGCGAGCCCTTGAAGTGCTACTGCGCCCTGTTTGTGGATAAGCCAGCGCCTGCCTCCATCTACGTCAAGCAGATACGGGAAGGGTTCAGGAAGAAGCCCATCTGGGTGCCCTTCGATAGGAGCATGAAGGCTGCGGATGTGTATAAGAGCCGCAGTAACTGGAATGGTTTGGTTGACGCCCTCAACGCCGATAAAGAACTGGAAAAGCAAATAGGGCGTTTCAGGACCGATAACAACGTCCACGGGATAGACCAACGCCTAACGGTGGGTAGGGGAAAGACCTTCCCTGTAAGGGTGAATGACGCCGAGAATAACCACGGCACCGTATGCATGATAATACCCATGGGCAACAGAACCCTTGTGGCAACACAGAACGTGCTCCAGAACCCTAAAGACATCGAACCAGCCCTACAAGCGATCCAGAGAATCGCGTCAACCATCCAGAGCTACGGCTACGACCAACCCACCACAGGCCCCATGATAAGCGACTACGCTGAGGACCTCTTGAAGAAGATGCCTCAGGGCCCGACAAGCACACCGGTATCCAAGCCAACGCCTCCTCTACCAGCCCCAAAGATGGAGCAAGAAGGTATTACCTGCCCAAGCTGTGGACATGTGAATGCTGTGGGTCAAAAATTCTGTGGAGAATGCGGCTCAGCCCTGACTCAGAGCCAGATATGCAGTAAATGTGGAGCTGAGAACCCGGTGGGTCACAAGTTCTGCGGCGAGTGCGGAGCCCCTCTGGGGGTCCAGCCTCCGCCTGTACCCGAACAGCCTGAGATTGACGTTTCTGATCCTCTTGAGCAACTCATCACCGAGATCAGAGGCGGCAAAGATGCGCAGTGGACTGTGAGATATCAGACCACCAAGCAGGAGTACGAGGGCAGGCTCTGGAACATCGCCAACGAGGGCTACTTCATGGGAAGCACAGAGCTAATGGAGCTCACCAAGCGAATACCCCAGAACCATCACTACCAGCTATTCGAGAACATCAAGTACGTCAAGGCCCCCAACGGGAAAGCCCTCACAGGGGGATTCATGAACCTAGCCGTGGTCTTCGATCAAAACGCCCCAGATGGGTTAACGGGTAGAAGCATACAGGTATTGCTATTGCCGAGGGACGATAATACCTCTGATACACCCATCAGGATGCTGGCGTCCACGGATAAGGAGATGAATCCCAGCCTGCTTGGCGTCATGATCGATGTATTGGTGAATAACCCGGGTCAGGTGAAGGAGTTCTATCTCTGGGGCGTCAAGAAATAAGTGGGGAGGGGGGGTTACCCCATCCCAGCCGTAACAGGGCTTATTTCGGCGTAACCAGCCCTAAATAGGGTTCATTCATTCCTTGAATAGTGGCGAAAAGCGTGTTGGTAACCGGCAAAA
>CAZVMT010000043.1:0-16495 GCA_964628765.1 uncultured Candidatus Bathyarchaeia archaeon
TTTCAGCTTCCAAGAGGTACTCCAGTTATTATCCAAGACCGAACCAGAGCTCTGGATAAACTTCATTGTCTATAAGGACCTCAGAATCAGGGGCTTCATCGTCGAGATAACGAATAACAGATACAACATCTATGAGCGAGGCGACTACCACAAGAACCCGCCATCATACCAGCTCAAGATAATCTCAGAGGGCAAACCAGAAATAATAGACACCCTACTCCAAGAACTCACAGCAGTAGAAGAGAAGTCTATGAACATGAAGATAGCCGTGGTGGATCGCAGGGGAGAAATAGTCTACTATGGTGTAGATGAAAGAGACCTCTAGCTGAGAGTCTCTACTAGTTTAGCTATCTTTACCTTGGTTTGTTCCCCGGTCTTCATATCCCTGATGGTCACTGATTCATCGGCGAGCTCCCGCTCCCCGATAATAACCACCTTGGGAATGTTCTTCTTATCAGCGAACTCAAACTGTTTACCAAGACGCCGATCCATCAAATCAACTATCGTCGGTATCTTGTTCTCGCGAAGCATCTGAGTGATCTTCAACGCCTCACCCAGCACATCCCGGTTTACGGGAGCAACATAGACCCTGGCTCCAAGAACCTTGTCCTTGAATGCGCCTTTCTCATCGAGGATTGGAGTAACCCTGTCTACGCCAAAGCTTACACCAGTCGCATAGGTCTTGGACCCACCGAAGAGTTCAACGATCTCATCATACCTGCCACCGCCAGCGATACTGCCATAGTTCTCATATCCCTTGGCGATGACCTCATACACAGGCCCCGTATAATAATCAAGCCCACGTGCCAGACTAAGATCTATCTCTATAAACTCTGAAAAACCAAAGCCCTTCGAATACTCGTATAGGTCTGTTAATGCCTCGCAGCCCTTCATGCCATTGGGGTCATCCTTGAGCATCTCCTTTGCATGCGCGAGTACAGCCGCTGGTTCTCCTCTGAAATTCAGTAGGTCCAACAGCTCGTTATTCGCCTCCGCTGACTGGGAGAAAACACTCAGCTCCTCAAGAACCCCATCTCGTCCGATCTTGCCAAGCTTATCAACAGCCCTAATGGCGTCAAGACTATATTTTTCGGGTATACCAGCGAGCCTGATTACACTACTGAGAACCCGCCTATCATTAATCTTGATTATGAAGCCCTCGAAGCCCAGCCGTTCAAACGCCTTGACAACAGCGCTGAGTACCTCAGCGTCAGCTATGCTGCTCTCAACGCCGAAGATATCTACATCAGCCTGCCAGAACTCCCTGAACCTTGTCTCGGATGGACGCTCATAACGCCAATTGGGTCCAATGGCGTATCGCTTGAATGGAAGCACCAAGTCACGATGCGATGCCACCACGCGGACAGTGCTCGCCGTTAACTCGAATCTCAGAGCTAACTCCCTGTCGGATTTGTCTTTAAATGTGTAGATCTGGTCAATGATGTCATCCCCGCTTTTTACCTGAAACATCTCAAGGTACTCGAACGCAGGTGTACCTAGGGGCTCAAAGCCGTAGGCTTCGTATACTTCTCGTACCTGGTCGATTACCCAGTTTTTCTTCAGTTGGTCTTCGGGGAGATAGTCCCGTGTACCTCGTGGTGGCTGGAACATAGGCACGTAAGAGTAGATTCAGTAACTAAAGTCTTACTCCTTGAGGCTGGTCTCTACGCGTTCTTCACCTCTTCCGGGGTTCTTTCGCTTGAGCTTAATCTCACCTATCTCTGATGTGTTCTTTACATGGGTCCCTGCGCAGTGCATCTCCACTGGGCCGCATCTCCAAGTGCGTATTCCTTTTTCATCCACTGTTATTGTTACTGGGTGACCTTCTGCGAGTAACTTGTTGGTGTCTTCCTCGACCTTCTTCAATGTCTCTGGGTCTAGCCTCTCATCGTGTCTGTAGTCGGCTCTATCTTTTCTGTCGTCTACATTGCTGCCTGTTCGCTCCATGTAGCCAAAGTGCTTCCAGAGGAAATACTCCATCATGTGGCTGGCTGTGTGGAGCTTCATTATCCTGTATCTTCGATCCCAGTCGAGGGAGCCGTGAACAATGTCTCCGACCTTGAAGCCTGGCTCCTCATACATGATATGCACGAGTCTATCGTCTTCAAGGTACTTCGTGTATTCCACCTTCGCGTCATTCAATACCCCTGTGTCCCCTGATTGTCCTCCTGATTCCGGGAAGAAGGCGGTCTGGTCCAGTTCAACGTAGAGACCGTCTATGCTTACTACCTTGGCGTCGAATTCTCTTAGATAATGATCTTCATTGTATAGCCTGATGGTCATACGAGTAGAATAGAATAAGGTAGATAAAATGGTTCGGTGTTAACCGAAGGCGCCCCGTAGGAATGGGTAAAGGTCTTCGACTTGTTCCTGAACCATGGTCTGGTAGTACTGATACAGTATGCTGACAGCCAATAAGGCACCCATACCTGAACCGAATACACCGAAGAATTCGCTAACCGCGGCGAGCGCCCCGATGATTATACCACCTATCACCGTGATGGTGGGGATATATCTGTTGAGTAGCTTCTCCAGTGGTTTCTTGCTTCTCCTGAATCCTGACACCTGCATCCCCGACTGCAATAACTGGTCTGCCATCTGGTCTGCGCCTAAGCCACCGATCTCCAGCCAAGTTATACTGAATACGACACAGAAACTCACGACGATCAAGAAGTAGACCAATGCTTTCACTGGGTCTATCATTACCCCAGTGAGGCTGCCTGGGCTAGTTACATAGTAGCTGAGTCCACCGATGGGCACTGTTTGCTGACCTGTCTGATTATACATTCCGAACATGTTTAGGAAGAAGTTGCTGTTGTCTGTGTTCCAGCGTGTCCAGACAAACTGTCCTATGAGCTGGAAGTTGGCGAACATTGCGTAGGCTAGGATTACTGGAATGTTGCTTACGTATAGTAGCTTGATGGGCATCCTGCTCCTGTAGCCCCGGTAGCTGCTGTGGCTGATGGGTATCTCGACCCTCATGCCCTCAACATAGACTACGAAGGCAAAGACAGCCAAGGTCATTAGGAACCCTATCATGTCTGGTAAGGTTCCTCTGAACACCCAGTCTATGGCTGGCAATCCATTGAATATTCCCTGGAAGAACGCGATAATCGCACCATAGGCTCTTCCATCGGATCCTACTGAGAATGGGTTGAAGCTCATCCACCAGATGTTCTGTGTGATACCAGCGACGATGAAAAGACTGATTCCGCTTCCAATTCCCCAGCCTTTCTGTACTAACTCGTCAAGCATCATCAGCACGAAGCCGGCTGCGAGTAGCTGAACAAATATCAATAATGATTGTTGAGTCGTTATGACTCCATAGACGCCGCTGACAATGTATAATCCAGCTTGGACGATAACCATAATGAAGCTGAATAACTTGCTAGCCGTTGTGAATAATCCTCTATCCTCAGGACTTGACCTGTCAAATGAGATTATATCTGAACCAGCTAAAAGCTGAATAATCAACCCAGCCGTAACTATTGGACCGATTCCTAGTTCCATGAGGGTTCCCCGGTTTGACGCGAATATTACCCTCATGGTTGCAAATGGGTCACCCGTTTCAGTTTCAGGTATCCCATATAATGGTATCTGGTTCATAATCAAATAGATAACCAGGGCCGCTATAGTCCAGAGCAGTCTGGTGTTAAAAGGCACCTTTCTTTGAGGCGGCTTTACCTCTGGTATGAAAGGAGATATGGGTTTGAATAAGTCAAGGAAGCGCAATCATAATACCTCAATTATGATTCTATGATTGAGCCGCCTGCTTCTTCAATCTTTTCCTGCGCAGAACTGGTGATCGTGGCTACCTTGATGTTAAGAGGCACACTGATGCTGCCTCTACCAAGCACCTTGTCGATACCAAGAGCCGTCAAATCAAGCTCGTTCCCACCTTTAACGCCGTACTCTGTGAGAACCTTTCTCGCGAGGTCCTCAAGCTCTCCTACGTTAATGGTCTCAGGGTCAGGTTTCTTCGCTGACGGAGGCAGGAATCCTTTCTTCTTGTATCTTTCTGGCTCGTACTTTACAGTGCGAATCCAGAAGTGTTTCCGTCCACCTGCTTTTCCTTTTCCGCCTCGTGCACCGGATTTTCTGTGCTGGCCTACTTGACCCCAGCCCATGTATCTGCTTCCACGCTGTTTGCGTACCTTTCTCTCTTTATGGGGCATACTTAGCACATCCTCATAGCTAATTCGTTTATCTCCTCGCCTCGGTAACCCAGTTCGCCCTTGCTTCTGTAGGGGCGTTTAACGGATTTCTTGAAGCCTTTCTTTGGAGGGTGAAGCCTGAAGAAGGGTTTGATTCCCTCTATCTGGTTGATGGTTACCTCACATTTCACGAGTTTCTCGGCGAGATCATCGAAACTCTCGAACCCAAGCTCCTTAATGTATTCATCGGTGAGTTTCTCATCACCAGGAGCCCTACCACGCTTCTCCAGAATAGCCTTCATAGTCTCGACACTGGGTTCTCCCCAGGTGATCCAGTCTTTTGCTTTCTGAAGCATGCCCTTATAATCGGGTCTATCATCAATAATGGTCGCGTAGTTGTTCCTGTCTACTCTCAGAAATCGGAGGGTATCTTCTTCTCGCTTTGAGACGTTGATGGTGCCTCGTATCCTGATTACGAGTATGCTATTCTTCTCCATCGATATCACGTCCAGTCCGATGGGGTCATTACCGCCATCGTCTCTTTTAGTGCCTCAAAGGTTGCGAAGGCGAAGCTTATGGTGGTGGTTGTCTTTCCCCTGGTGTTGCTCCAGCAGTCTTTAACCCCGGCTAGCTTCAATACCTGTTTCGCGGTGTCTCCAGCCACCAACCCAAGGCCCTGAGGCCCCGGGATCAGAGTGACTATTACGCTTCCCGTCTTGCCAGTTACCTTGAAGGGCAGTGTGTGTCCTTCTCCGCAGTCGCATTCCCAGCTCCCACATCCTCTTCGGATGGGGTACAGGTTTAGCTTGGCGAGCCTGATGCCTTTCTCTATTGCATTCCTAACTCGTTGTGCTTTCCCGAGACCAACTCCGATTAACCCGTTCTCGTTGCCTACTGCTACGAGGGCCGTGAATCGGCTTGATTCCCCTGCGTCTGTCTGTTTCTGGACGAGGCTGATGTTGATCACCTCGTCTTTAAGGTCTGGTACCAAAGCGTCTATTATCTCGACTTCTTTGATCTTGTAGCCCTCTTCAAATATCTCGTAGATGCTGGAGACCTGACCATCAAGGACCTTCTGTCCTAGCTCTGTCTTCGGCACCCAGTTATCGAGAGGGTTTTCCCGTCTTCTACTCAACGCTGTTCTCCTCTATGCGTGTCTTGACCTCATCGAAGTGGCTCGGAAGTGCCTCAGGTCTTAGTCCACGACGGAGGTAGACTGAGAACCTTCTCTCGTACTCGATGGGGTCTTCTATGTTTTCAGCGTACTCGGCAATCACTTTACCATTCATGGCTTCCTGTGATGGCACGACATCGCTGTCGACTGGTATTTCAAGTCCTGCATCGTTTGCCCCCTGGACAACAGCGAACACCTTGTTCCCCGTTGTGACTCGTTTGAGTCCCATGTCTAGGTTGGCTATCCCGATGCCTGCTTCTTGGGCTTTCTTGCCCGCTATGTATCCGATGAGATATGCTGCTGGTATGTTCTTGCCGCTCGACTTCCAGCCATACTTTGATTTTAGTTCATGGCTTGAAGCATTGGCTAGTACATAGTCGCCCTCTATCTCGGATTTTGTCACTTGAACAGTGATATCTTGGTTACTAACGCGTACTACGAAGCGTGGATACTCAGATGTTGCAAGGATTCTCCTCGCAGCGTAATCTGTCTTCTTCTCCCTACGCCTACGATACTGTACGCGATAGTTTGCTCCTTTACCCAAAGGTGCGCCTCCTTAGATTATTGTCGTTTATGTAACGCTCTAGTTCCGCTATGCTCCTGAACTCGCCGCCCTTTGCTTTCCTGTATAGGCTCCGGTATGTGTTGACGGTGATTACTCTCCGCTCCTTGAGTCCAGTGAGGTGTTTTCTCTGCGCCCTAATCCGGTTCATCCAGCGGGTCTTCTTGCTGACGACAGAGTACTTCTTTCCCTTTCTGCTACCGGGACCAATACGTCTGCCTTTCTTTTTCTTCTCAGCGAGAACCCGTGCTCTACCCTTGCTCTGGCTGTTCTCTGGGAGCGCCTTGATGGCTTTATCCTTGATGAGGTTTCTAATCTCACTCCTTGTGATAGCCATACTGACCTCGTCGACTCGCTCAGGATCGATCCAGACCCTGTTTACGCCACAGTCAAGGACGTTTGCAGCTAGTTTACGTTGACTCGTAAGATTCATTCTTCTTCATCCTCCTCAGAGTCCTCATCCTCATCATCCAAGTCCTCGAATGTCTCCTCTTCTTCCTCGTCTTCAAGTTCCTCGTATTCATCCTCAAGCTCCTCGAAGTCGTCTTCAACTTCCTGAACACCGGGGTTCAGTATACGGACATTCAGTTCCTCGGCCTTCTCCAGGATGGCCTCCTTCTTCCTGTTACCAACAGAGCCACCAATACGAGCGACCTGTGTCTCAGGGTCAACGTTCTCTAGATCAGCTGTGTTCCAGACCATGACTTCTTCATAGCCTGATGCATGGAGTCCGCGAACTTCTGCTGGTCCCTTGTATCCGACTTTCACGGATTTTGGCCAACCTTGTTCCTCGGTTCGCATCTTGTTATCGATGCCCCTTGGCTTTCTCCACTGATCCTTGATTCTAAGGAATCTCCATGATTCGAATCTCTTGAAGTGGGGACGCTTCTTGTTTATCCGCTTTCTTACTCTCAATAGCCTTTTCTTCTCTGCTTCGTTCATTATCCTCACTCCTTCTGGTAGACATAGATACCGTCCAGGAACTTGCGTAGGTCCTTGTTTCGTATCCGTGTCGATTCCTGTATATTTGCAGCGGTCTGGGCGACATCCTCGATGTTGTTTCCTGTTACGACGATGTCATCGCCCTCTACCTTCACCTGTACATTGCCCTTGATCTTGGCGATCCTTGGGCTTCGTTCTCCGACAAAGTTGTTTATCACAACCCTGTTTCCCTGAACATTGATTGTCATGGGGAAGTGGATGAATACTATCTTTAGCTTGTAAGTAAATCCCTGTGTCACACCTTTGATCATGTTCTTGACATGACTCGATACGGTGTTGACGAGGGATGCTTGCTTCTTCTTCGGGTTCTCCGCCCAGATACGAAGCGTATTATCCTGAAAACCCAGACTCAGCTTTGTATGCGCAAAGTCCCGGGTTACCGTCCCATTGGTTCCTGTGACTGCAACCTTATGCCCATCTAGGGTCAGGTTTACTTCTTCAGGCACCTCAACCGTGTTCTCTACTATCTCAACAGTCACTTTTTTTCACCTAATATACGTACGCCAGCACGACGCCGCCTACGTTCTCTTCCTTTGCTTGGACATGGTCCATTACTCCCATAGGGGTCGAGAGGATCACCATCCCAAGGTTTCTGCTGGGTAGGAACCTTTTCTCCCACTTCTCCATCTCTGAGACGCGGGTCTTGAAGCGTGGCCTCACGGCTTCACACTCATTGATCCTACCGAATAGCTGAACCCTGAACTTGCCCTGTCTGCCGTCGTCGATGTACTCGATCTCTCCAATGTATCCTTTGGACTGGATGAGACGGAGTACTCGGCCGACCAAACCGGAGGCGGGTGTGATTATACACTCGGTTTTCCTTCTCCCTTCATGGGACATTATTGTGTTCAACGCGTTTACTAGTGGGTCCATCATATTCACCTATATTTTTTGAATCCCATCTTCTCCGCTACCTCTCGGAAACACTGCCTGCAGAGGTTTATGCCGTAGCGCCTGATGAGGCCATCTCGTGTACCGCATCTTACGCATCCTCGGCTACCCTTGCCGTAGGCTCTTTCCTTGGGTTTTAGTTGGTTGCTCATTTAATCAAGCCCCATTGTTATGTCATAGGTCTTGGAGACATACTCCCTCGCTTCATCTGGTGTGATGCGGTGGCTGCTCCCTACCTTTGAATTTGCTCTCTTTCTCCTGGTAACCCTGTATCCAGGTCTCTCTAATGTGACAGCGACATCCATGCCGATGATACCCATCTGAGGGTCGTATCGTGTACCTGGGATATCGATGTGCTCCTTGATCCCGAAGGCAAAGTTGCCGTCTTTATCAAAGCTCCTAGGGTTTATCCTGTGCCTCACAGCAGTGAACGCCTTCTGGAGGAACTCCTCAGCCTTCTCACCCCTCAGGGTAACCGCGCAAGCCATGGGCTCACCCTTCCTGATACCCCAAGGTCTTATCGATTGCTTGGCTGTTCGCTGATTGGGCTGCTGACCGGTTACCTGTTGCAGTATCTGCATAGCGTTGCTAAGCGGTTGACCGCTCTGCCCTACACCTATGTTGACAACGACCTTACCGATCTTTATCTCCTTCATTGGGTTCTCTGACACTATGCTTCCTCCTCATCTTCTAGTTTGATGATCGGCTCGTTGGAGCCTACAACGAACAGGTACTGTGCGAGTGTCCTGATGTCATCCCCATTTGGAGTCCTGATGCTAGCTGTGCGTTTCCAGCCTGGTTCAGGTCCGAGACCTATCAGTGTTCCCTTTGCGCCTTGGCTTCTTCCACCTGTGATGATTACCTGCTGCATCTCCTTGAACTCGATGTAGTCTTGGACATCTTTTTCAGGTATCTTGATCTTCAGCACATCGTTTACCTTGTACTGATCTTGCTCTGTTTTCACCAAGATATTTGAGCCATCATGCAGATTGAGCTGTGTTTTTCCCTCTCTCTGACTAGTTTTACCTGTGATCCTGTATAGTTTGAATTCAGCCTCGGCGGAGTCAATCGCCTGGAATTTTAGTTTTCCACCGTGATCTGGTAGAACCCTGAAGAATTCACCCGTATCGGGTATATGGAGTACATCCATTAATCCAATCGGGAAAGCTTTTTCTGCTCTAGGTTTTCCATCAATCATTAGTTTCTTGTTCAGTAGAATCGTCTTGGCTTCGCTCGCTGTCTTGGCGTATTTTAGTTCATCTCTGAGTATGATAGCTGCTGGAATGCTGTTCTCTAGATTGTGTGGCCCTGGCTGTGTCCTTATGGTCCATACGCCGCCTTTTCTATGAACAGGCCAATGTGCTGGACTCTGGTGCCGCTTAAGATGCCTTGTTGGTCCTTTCTTCCCCATTTTTACTCCTCCGCGCTGAAGCCCTTACGCTCCAGTATCGTTCTTCTCCATTGATCGTTTAGGTTGAGTCGTGTGATCATCAAGTTTTCTGGCTTGATGGGTATCTGTACAGTTGAGCCATCCATCCTTGTCCTTGTCACGCCTTCGATGTAGACCTTACAATCCTTGGTGTTCACCCTGAGAACACGACCCTCTGATAGCTTTCTATCTCCTTTTGTGATACTTACCGTATCATCAACTACCACCGGCATGCTTCGTGTACCATGCTCTGCCCTAAGGCTCGGTGATAGGGGTGCAGAGATGAATTTACGCCTCTTCTGGTTAGGAGCATTATATCTACGCTTTCTAGAAGTCGATGGCTTTGTTACGCTCTGCTTCATTATACAACCATCCTCGCCAAGTTACCTATCCTAGCCCATCGCTCAACTGCTTCCCGTGCGACTGGGCCCTTGATGTCTGATCCCCTCAGTGTACCCTCGGGGGTTAGAATTACCGCTGCGTTGTCCTCAAACTGGATCCTTGAGCCATCCTGCCTTTGGTATGGCCTCTTCTGGCGCACAATAACTGCGTTGAAGAGCTGTCGCCTCATCTCTGGTGTGCCTTCCCGGCATGACACCATCACGAGGTCTCCTATACCGACGTTCGGTAGCCTGCGCCTCCTGCCCTTGTATCCCATCATCTGGATTATCTTGAGCTGCCTAGCCCCAGTGTTATCAGCGCAGCCAATGACACTGCCAATGGTTAATCCTCCGCTGGTCTTGCGCCTCGGTAGAATCCTACGCTTAATCCTCTTCGACATCCTTAAGCCTCCTTGATGATTTCAACGACGACGAAGGATTTTGTCTTGCTGATTGGCCTGCACTCGGCTATCCTAACAGTGTCGCCTACTTTTATCGGCAGACAGGGTGTGCTGTGGGCGGTGATCCTGCTCCTCATCCGCGCATATCTCTCGTATTTTTTATCATACCTTGTGTAGTTCAACTGTACTACACATGACTTCTGCATGCGAGTGCTAACGACAGTACCCTCTAGGGTCCTTCCCCTCACGGCTAATGAGCCGTGGAATGGGCAATCCTCTTCCTCGCATTCGAGGTCAGGTCTCTTTAGAGTCATCAATCTTGTTTGTCCCTTACCATTTCTTTTTGATCTTTTTCTTGACCCGGTCTTCGGGTCTTCCCATGAGGGCTTTGCCCTCGACTTTGACGGCTACACCGTCGAGGAGGAACTTGAAGACGGCTTCTTGTTTAGCTATCCTGTGTGTTCCCATGCCTCTGATGACGAGAGTCTTCATGGTCTCGTCGATCACTTTTCCCCTGATGCCGACGTTCACCGGGTTACTGTCGCTCAGTACCTCGGCGTCCAGTCCTATGATTTCGTTTCTGAGGATGTTCACTGGCTCAGGGGGAACCAGTGTTGTTACTCCTCCTCGTTGATGACTGTCAAGATCCTGGCGATGGTTTTCTTCAGGACGTGTGTTCGCCCTGGGTTCTCAATGGCACCGCCTGCCTTGATCATTGTCTGTAGTTTCGTTAGTTCAGTTCTGAGTTCTTGGAGTTTTTCTTCCTTGTCCTCGTCGGACATCTCACGGATCTCCTGCATTCTTAGGATGGGCATATTTACTCTTCCTCCTCAGGCTCTGGCTTTTCCTCTGCTTCTTCCTTCTCCTCTTCCTCGGGCAAAGGCTCTGGTTCGGGTTCTGCTTCGGCCACCGTTGGCTCAGTTTCTTCCTCTGTCTCAGTTGGGACTAAATCAGATTCAGGGGTTTCTACTGGTTCAATGGTCTCAGGCTCTGGCTCCTCTACAGGGGTCTCCTCAGCAACTTCTGGGGTCTCAAGCTCCTCCGCTGCTGCTTCAACTTCTGCTTCGGGTTCAGGTTTCTCTGTTTCTTCCTCTTCAGATGCTTCTTCAGCTACTTCCTCTTTTGCCTCTTCGATTTCTGTTGTCTCTGGCTCAGCTAATGAGGCTGGTTCTTCAACAACTTTCTCTACTACTTCAGGCTCGATGGGTAGCTGGTACTCTATCTCTGGTAGTCCGGATAAGTCAACCTTGTCTGGGAACTTCGCGTCTGGGGCGACGATGTTTACCGTTACTCCGAGGACGCCTCTCTTCATCTTGACGTGGATCGTCGCTGATTTCACGTATCTGAGAGCTGGGTCTCCTGACTTTGGTACATAGCCTTCTACTACCTTCTCAAAACGTGATCTCGCACTCCTGAGTGGGCCCTTTAGGATGATCTCGCATCCAAGTGCTCCGCTCTCCATGATGCGGTTCAGGCTCCAGAAGACTGATCTCCTGAAGTGAACACCACGTTCTAGGGCGTTTGCTACTCTTGACGCCATGATCATTGGGTTGAGTTCGGGTACCTCGACCTCGATGACAGTGATCTGCGGGTTAGGCAGTCCAAGCTGGTTTTCGAGTTTCGCTGAGGCTTCCTTGATGGCTCTTCCTCGTTTGCCGATTACTCGGCCGGGTCTCATGGCGAATAGGTTTATCTGGGCGCCGAGTGGTGTCTTTGTTAGTTGGATTCCACCATATCCTGCTTGTTCATATTCCTCCGCAAGGAGCTCATCGACTTGGACGCGCTCGATGCTGTCTTTAATGATTCGCTTGACGACTGACATTAGTATTCCTCGACTGCGACCTCAATATGGGTCAAGTGTTTGTAGTATGGTGACGCCCTTCCAAAAGCCCTGGGAATAAACTTCCTGATGACTCTGCCACGGTGGGCAGCCATGTGAACTATCTTGAGTCTATCTGCGTATAAGCCCTTAAACTCGGCGTTAGCCTCCACCGAGCTCAGTATCTTCAGTATCTCTCCGGCTGCTTTTTCAGGGAATCGACCCGCGTCGTGGCCTTGCAGTTGTTTTCTGTGGCCGACTTTTCCACGGTATCGGTAATATGGTACTGCTTTTTTCTTGTCGATGACGTCTTCTAGGAATGATTTGGCTGCTTCCAGCTTCATTCCGTTGATGTGGTTGCAGATCTCTCTAGCTGTCTTTGGCTTAATCCTGAGGTCCCTGCCGCTGGCTATGGCGGTCTTATCTGGGTCCAGCCCTTGTACTGAATATTTCCATGATGGCATATACGCACCGTTCGCCTACCTTGAATCACGTCTTAATATAAAAACGTTGTTCATGGTATGTATTTTAATAATCATCTTATTACTTCGTCATTACAAATACGTCATAATAATTTCACACAACTATTCTGCTGCTTATTCTATGCATAACCGAGTGTTGATGATTTTTATTTGAGAATATTATGGTTAAAAAATTGTGATAAATAATGATGGATAGCTACTTGAGCGGGATATACATGCTGCTTCGTGAAGCGCCGATACCTGGACGACCGTGACGGACCGTCGTGATGCTTATAGCGTATTCTCCGATATAGTGACCGAGCATCTTCTCGCTGATCCTTATCTCCTTGAACTCTTTCCCAGTATAGCATTGGATTGTTTTTCCAATCATCTCTGGCATAATCACAAGGTCACGTGCATGTGTCCTCACTGGTTTTCCATTGTCTTTACGTAGTTTCTCAAGCACTATTCGTTGCTCTTCGCTGAGTCCCCGTCTGAGGCTCCTCCTCATCCTTGAGGGTAGCATCCTGATGAACTCATCCATAGACATGGATTGGAGTTCTTCAACGGTTTTTCCCCTATAGTTAAAGTCCTTGGGCATATTGTTCACCTATCCGAAACAGGGGTTTTAAACCCTTAGTTTCTCCTCCTCTGTCGTTTTCCACTGTTACGGGCCGCGATTAATCCAACCTTCTGGCCTGGAGGTGCGTGTCTGCTAACTGTCGTTGATTTACCCGGTCTCCTGTGGCGGCCTCCACCGTGGGGGTGCATGGCCGCAGGCATCTTGACTCCGTGGGCTGTTGGGTACTTGTGTCCCTTGGCTTTTTTCTTGTGGTGTTTCTCACCGGCTGTCATGAAGGGTCTCTCCCTTCTGCCTCCGCCGCTGATGATTCCCAGTGTTGCACGTGAGTCGTTACTGATCCTTACTGTTCGTTTGCTAGGTAGTCTAATGGTGGTTTCTGTTGTTGTGTGCGCGATTACTGTTGCGAATGCTCCGCTTGATCGGGCTATCTTGCCTCCGTCTCCTGGGCGGAGCTCGATGTTGCATACCATTGTTCCCTCAGGGATCTTCCCCAAGGGTAGTACATTTCCGATTTTCAGCGGCGCGTCCACGCCGACGTGGATTTCCTGGTCTATGGCTGTTCCTTCGATGGCTGTTGTATAGTATCCTTGTCCTTGTCGGAATTCGATGTAGGCTAGTGGGGCACCCCTTCCTGGTTCATGTGTCATGTCTTTGATGTAGCCTTGTAGGCTCGCGTGACGGTCTGTGGGGTACTTCGCTGGGGCTATCTTGTTCATCTTGGCTGCTTTGAACTGGTGTCCTCCGCGTCCTCTTCGTTGTACTCTTACTTTCTTACCCATCTCGTCACACCTACAATATTCCTAGACGTATGGCGACGTCTGATGCGTCGTACTCGTCTGTTAGTTTTACGAAGGCTTTCTTCTCGCCCTTATGGGTGATTAGCGTGTTTACTGTCTCGGCTTCTACTTCGTAGAGTTCTTTTACTGCGGCTTTTACGTCGTCTTTTGTTGCCCTTCGGTCAACTATGAATACGAGTTTGTTCTCGTTCTCGATCATGTTGACGCTGCGCTCTGTCATCATGGGGTACTTGATTACTTTATGTGCTTCCATGATTATTCCATCCACACCTCGTCTATTTGTTCAAAGGCTGACTGAGTCCATATGACCAGTCTACCTGGATGTGCGCCGGGCGCGAGAAGCTCCGCGTTCAAGCTGTAGACGTCTGTGACCTCTACGCCTGGCAGGTTTCTCGCCGCGTATCCTATTCCGTTATCCTCTCCCACGACGATGAGGGGCCCCTTTCCTTTCTTGTGTTTGCGGCCTCTCATCTTTCCTTTACCAGCCCTTACTGTTCTCCTGTCTGCGCGTTCGATGTCGCTCCAGAGTTCTAGGGCTGTTAGGAAGTCTTTTACGTCTTGGGTTTTCATGAGGGATTCTAGTTCATCGCTGACTACTATTGGCAGTTGGTCCACTTGCTGGACTCTGTGACCTCTTTTTTCTACGAGTTCCTTTACAGCTGTCGCTGCGATTCCCGACCTAATAGCGAACCTTTTCTCTTTCTTGTTGATTCGCTTAACGATGCCTTTTTCTGAGAGCGGTGGGAAGGCTGCGTGACCGCCTACGATGCTTACACCGAAGGCTGCCCTGTTGCCTGATTTGAGCCTTGGGACTCGGGCTATGCCGTGGCCTGTTCCGCGGGACTCTGCTGTCGTCCTCTTCCCAGCCATGGGGTCCCTGCCCTGGGGCTGGAACCTTGTGCTCTGGAGGGCGATTACCGCTCGTTTGATTACATCGTGCCTGACAGGTGTACTGAATACCTTGGGGAGTTCTACTTCGCCTGTGTTTTCTTTCTGGAGGTTTAGTACTGGTACTTTCATTGGTTGTTTCCTCCTTTATGCCACTCTGTGTGTAGGTAGGTTACTTGCGGTGCCTCTTCGGGGTATTCTGGGTCTCTTACGCTTCTGCGTAGTTTGATGAGACGTTTGGCTGGACCGGCTACGCTTCCCTTCAATAGGAGGTATTCTCCGTTGACGAAACCATAGTTCTTGAATCCGCTTGATGGGTTGATGCGTTCGTTGTCGCTGCCCATTAGCATGATTCTTTTATTGTACTCGGTTCTGTTGTGGAAGCCCATCTGGCCTGCCCTGGGTACCTGTGGGAATACTCCCCTTGGCACCCATGCGCCGATTGAGGCAACTGCTCGTTTCTGTTTTCTTGACTTGTGGCTCAGTATCCTGATTCCCCATCGCTTGACTGGTCCCTGGAATCCTTTTCCCTTGGTGACCGCGATGCAGTCGATTCCCTCTCCGGGGTTGAAGACATCGTTTATGGTCACTGTTTTTCCGAGAAGTTCTTTCACATATGCTAACTGTTCCTCGATGGAGCCCCCTGTTACGGGGATCTCGATGAGGTCTGGTGCTTTCTGTGGGATGCTCGCTAGTTTCGGCTGGGTGGCTGCAATGATTCTTAGCTCTGCCACCCTGTCGATATTCGCGTCTATCTCTGAGAATTTCTCGTCTGGTCTTGGATCAGTTGCGAAGGTTATTCTCCTGTGCAGGTCTCTTGGCTGGTTCTGCATCCAGGCCTCAGTCATGGCCTTTAGGCCGTCCTGAGTCTTCTTGTATGCCCTGACTGCAGCTACCAGCATGGGGGGAGTGTCGATTACGGTTGCGGCTGATTTAACCTCTTGACCGTATTCTGGATCTCGTCTCCTGTCCTCTATGTAGAACAGGTGGGTCATGCCTGCCTTGTAGCCTGCGAAGCCTGCTAAGCTGGGTTCTCCAGTTAGTTTTGGCCAGTAGTTCACTCTGCCCTTTGGGTTCCCCGCTCTTTTGCGTGGACTGTAGCTTCGTGAGCCTCGCTTTGGTGATCTTACTCTTGGCATTATGTGACACTCCTTATTTTAGAGCTACAAGGAATCAACATGGCTCACTTTTAAAGGTATAGCCTGATTTGGCGATATATTCTTGGATGATTTACACTTGATTGGTTTCTTTTTCTATCTTGAAAGCTGTTTTTTACCCGGTTTTTGTGTACATATTTACCGGTTAACATAACGGTTTTCACCATATATCAGAAGGTGATCTGGGTTGTTCTGGAGCTTCTTTTCATGAAATAAGGGGTTTTCCATCTCTGCTTTATTACCCCCCTCCCCCCTGTTAGCGGCTATTCTATTGTTGTGCCTCTTTTATCTTGTCTGGGTATGGGCAGATGTTTCTCAAGATGCATTCCGTATGGTTGGGGTTTCTAGCCTTGCATATCTCTCGACCGAACCTGATGAGTGCTATGTGGAGTTCCTTGAACCTGTCTGGTGTGGCTGCGTCCTGCCACGCTGTCCTGATCTCCTCATAGTCTGCGTTTTCTTCAACGATCTCCAGTCGTTTGGCTATTCGCTCTATGTGGCGATCAACAGGTACTACCCTGCTGTTTACTGAGAACATCAATGATACGTCTGCTGTCTTCGGGCCTACGCCAGGTATCTCCATGAGTCTATCTCGTGCCTCGTTGAATGGAAGCTCGAATATTTGCCCGATGTTTCCATTGTATTTCTCGATGATTACCTTTGATACTGCTTTGAGGGTCTTGGTCTTCTGATTGTACATGCCCGAGGGTCTGATGGCGTCCTTGATCTCTTCCAAGGGTGCCTCAGAGATATCATATGGGTTGATGCCTATTTGTTCGGCTAATTGATTGTACGCT
>CAZVMT010000044.1:0-2850 GCA_964628765.1 uncultured Candidatus Bathyarchaeia archaeon
ACCATATCAGGACGCGAAGGCTGATATGGATAGGTCTCCGAGACAATATTTTCGTTATTTCCGGGTGCAGTGGCCCAATTGAGCGTAAACGCCCCAGTAAGATAATTTATAGTTCCGTTACTTACACCATCTGGGCTGCTGAGAAGACCAGTAGGGAAAGCTGGAACTCCGGGAATGACCTCATCTGTGAGAACAAGGCTATTTCCTACGGCATCTTTAGCGGTAAACAATACATGTTCTTGAAGCACAGGAGCATTTGTTAAGGTACCTGCAAAAGCCAATGTTACACCATCGCCCACTAGCTGTGTATTAGCAATACTATTCACAAAAGGATAGACGTTATAGAATTCTTCTCTGCTTTGTGAAAGACGCCCTTCAAATCCCGCAATATACACCGGTCCTTCAAAGGTAATGTAGCGCTGATCAAACTGGTATAAGGGGTCAGTTACAACTGTCGAAGGAGGATATTGGGCTATATTAGCACTGGTATAGAACTCAAAAGTGGTCTTGAGACTAAAAAGCCGAAGATGTTCCGGAAAATCGTACTGAATAAAGGTGTTAACATACTCATCAATCGTTGCATTAGTGATTTGGGCTGTAGATGGGCTTCTCGTTAGTCTTCTTACCTTTAATCGTATAGCTGCAAGCGTTGAATCTGCCATATTACTTCCTATCCCATTTTAAGTTACGTAGCTATCCTAACCAGATTCAACTTCTTATTACACTACGTTTATAAAACATTCCGTGTAGCTGCTGATAAGATGCTATTTAGCTCAGCTATTGGCACAACGTATGGACGTTGTGTAGGTGAAACTGGCGTAACAAACGCATCAAATCCACTACTATCTATAGGTAGACTGAACTGGGTGTTGCTCAGTAATGTAACTACACCCGTCAGTCCATCTATTTGCGACATTCCCCACGGATACATCCCATGTCTCTGTGGAACGCTTATGCGCACTATTTCTCCATTTACATAATCATTGGCAAAACTGGTAGTTATTACTACCGGATCTGCTTGCGTAATGGCAGTTATAATGCGCATAGCGGGTAGATAAGTAGGAAATTGGACAGCAAATATATTCGGCATCTTACTTCTTCAATGGCGTTACGGTTACTATCTCCGTATCCTTCGCTTCTCCAAACTCTTCGGGATCGATAAATTCCATGCTCTGGAATCCAAAACGGCGCTTCTTCTGCCCTATTTTCATATGTGGCTTCCCGGCTTCATCCAGAAGGAAATGATGCTTAGGATACCAACCGTTTTTATTGAGATGCTTAGCTACGCCAAGAGGTAAATCATACGATTCACCATCAGTAAGACGATAGGTTTGCACCGGATCCCATTTATAGGCTCTGAATGAAAAACTTAACATGCCACCAGGACATTCATAAAAGCGAAAGATCCCTTTCACCTTCTCCCGGTCCTTTTCGCATTGCTTCTTAAGGCTTTGCATCGTGACCTGTTTGCGGTCTTCTTGTTGAGATATGCTCATTGTACTCATAACTTTCTCCTACTTATCATTACGAGTGGGCCGCCTTAAGCAGCCCACTCCTCTCTTTTTATACTTCGTCTAGATCGCTGAATGATTTACCAGCCATCCAGTAAATGACGTCATTTGCTACACCAGCTGGTGAGTTTGCACCCGCTGCTAATCTCACACCAAGAATAGCTTGGTTCAACGTAGCATCCTCAAGGAAATCTACATTTTGAGAGAGCGCATAGGCAGAATCTTCACCAAATGGTACTACTTGAGCATTACTAAATGGAACAGCTCCTGAACCTGGATAGGCTTCGTTGCTTGCGGCTCCAAAAGTAGATTCCCATGCAGTGTAGGCTGAAGTATCAACATCCAAAACAATATTATTTGCGGTACCCGCGTTGTTAGGCTCATTGCCCGCGCGTGTTGCATTAATTGATTGAATAGTTGCACTTACGCCATCAAGTTGTGCATAATCGCCCCATACGGATGAACCGCCAGGCAACTGTAGACGCACTTTTTGACCAACTGTATAGCCATGTGTTACTGACATATACACTTTACATTGTGATGCAGAGGATATGTAAGTAATAAAACGACGACGTGGATAGAACATTGCGTCATACGGAATCTTCCTCCAGAAACCTGAAGTAGAAGCCGTAGAGTTGGTAAGATTAATATTACCAATCGTGAAGGTAGCAGCTGATGCAGTTACACTGAAATCCATACCAGCGATTTGTGGTTGGTTATTCAATGTATCAAAGCGTACAATGTCACCTACACTCAATCCATGACCAGCAGAAGTAACTACTGGTGGATTAGCCGCAGTCAAACCCGTAAGTGCAGCACGTGCACTTGGTACTATAACTGAAGAATCCACATAGCTAAATCCGCTATTAGCAGCTAACTGTGCAGGCACTAATGCGCCAATTGTTGCTTCTTTATCATAACGAAGGCCACGACCATCAGTCATGCCACGTTGGAAAAAGAATTGCGCACTATCTCCAGCTCCAGCTGCATAGGAAACGGTTTCATTAATTACTCTAATCCAGTCCCAATCGGAACGAAGAGAAAGCGTTTTTGCGTTGCCGTCCGCAGTAAAACGGCCTTGTAAAATTACTGAATCTAAAGCCATGATATACTCCTTATGCTAGCGTCGCGCGCAAGTTAATGACCCAAAGGTCGTTAGTAATACGCGGCACTTGGGCCATTTTCCAACCCACTGAAGCATTCAAAGCTAATGGACCATCATAAATAGGTGGTCTATAGATGAAGCTTGCAGAGTATCCATCCTGTTCAATGCAGGCATATGCTTCCATACCAACACAGAAAATGTTGAATACATTAGCATTGTTAGCTGAAGCATTTG
>CAZVMT010000044.1:2950-9557 GCA_964628765.1 uncultured Candidatus Bathyarchaeia archaeon
ATGAAGCCTGCAGTAGCAGCAAGCATGTTACGCGTAAGTTCATCTTCGGTTTCCCGAAGTGATACTCCCAAACGTGCAGCTGCTTCATTCAAGACTGGGTCCTGATTTTGTAGACTTACCTGCTCATTTATCTGAACATATTGTCCATAAAAGGACATTTCTGCGTCGATGTCGACCGCGCTCAACTGCACTGCTGGCGGCGTTATACCAGAATTGCCTAATGGCACGAGGGCAGTTGGGAGCGGATTATATCTACGCATTCTTAAATAGCGTCCACCATTTCTCGGCATATTTTTCTTCATCGCCGGGATCTGGTGAATCATGTTTGGCACTGGCACCGACAACAGCTTGTGTGAGAAGCTTTGCTGAACTGGAGCAGGCAAAACGCTTGTTGTTGTTATAGGCATAGAACTTCCTTAAGTACATATAGTTAAAACATACTTAAGCTGGACGAGACTTATTTCGCAAAGCGAATACGGTCCATAGGTTGGCGAGACCTTATACGGCCATGAGCTGGGACGATTGCTCAAATACGGCCCTGAGGTGACGAATCTCTAGAAGTCTATGACTCCATACGGTCAGTTATAGTAGATAGGTATACAAAGAAGAAATCAAGTAGTATATTGAGGCTACTTTGTGTCCTTCCGTTGAAGATATTCTTTATTGAAGATCATCTACGATAGGCTTGAGCGGTGTAGTTAGTGAAGTAGACTCTCACTAGCACTCCGCTCTTTATATAGGCTTCATTATTACCCTTTTGTAAGATCTCTTACATAAGAGTGCAGCTGTCCTTCGGGGCAGCTGTTTGTTTATGAAGAAGGTTGTTTCATATAATGTTGCATCTCTTTCCAGATTTGTTTTTTACGCTCATCCGTTAATCCTTCGCCAAAGGCTGATGCTCCTTGAACGGCACTATCGCCCTCTCCTTTTTGTGGTGAAAGGCTTTGGATAGGACGGGGTTTATTTGCATTCTCGTGAGCTTTATTGCGTTGGTCGCTATATGTATCTTCTTCATAGATGCTGAAGTTCTTAATAGCTTCATAAGCGGCTGCTGCTTGACTATAGGCATCCCCTACTTGACCTATGGCCGCAGCAATTGTGGGATTCTTCTCTTTAAGCTTCGCAACAGTTGCCTCATTGACCACCTTATCGAAATCAGGATAGTTCGTTTTAAGCTTGTATTCCGTGGACATTTGCGCAATTTCTTGACGCTGTTTGCGTATCTGTTCATCTACATACTTCCTTTCTACAAGCTCATCGGGGTCATACTTAGCCTTCTGCTGCTCTTCCTCTATGCGCTTGAGTCTGGCTTGGAGCTCTCTATTTTCGTATTCGAGACGTTCTTTGGCAGTTCTAAGGTTTCTGATACCCGCGGTATCACTAGACTCTTGAGTTGGCTGTGAAGATCTCTTCTCCTCTTGTGATACTTCTTGCGTGGCTTCTTGGTCATAATTGGGCTCCGTTACTGTTACATTGTGTGCTTCTGTGTGATCCAAATTTGTTTGGCTCATTACCTATCCTTTATTTTAATAGATTCGTTATTTAATGCAGCTGCTTTTTTATCCAGCGTTCCATCAGAAAAGTCCAAAACGAACTTGAGTAGCTCCTTCTCCTCAGGTGCAATATCAAGCGCCTCACGTTTAAATACCACACAGGTCTCCTGATCTGGAATGACCCATAAGAACTCTAGGGCATTATGCTCCCGATGGTATTTATATACTGTTTGATCAAATGTTGGGGTGGGGCAAGATCTGCGTGCTAAGAAATAATTTCTATAAATGTTCGGTAAAAGCCGTTCACGCTTACACAGTACGACCACATAGAAATCCCCATCAAATACAGACTTATTGGTATCAACACATACCCACACCTCTTTTTCATACTCTTTATGCATCTCCCGTTCATATTCAATGGGATTATGTTGCTCCTCCACTTTGACCAATAAATCATAGGCTGCCTTTCCTACTGTACTGTCCTTCTTCTCCATGCTTCTCCTACTAAGATATGACTACTTATCTCCAGAAAGCACGGTATTACAGTTCAGAAAATGATTGCAAGAAATGATCTTTACAGATTGAATCAAGTTAAGTATTATTAGTCACTCTGTTTTATTAGATGAATTATTTCAATTAGAAAGGGTATATAATGTAAGCATTTCTACTCTACAATGCAAAAAATTCTTATAGACACTTTTAATAAATTAATGAAGGAATTGTATGAATAAACCAGTATTAGCATTTTTAGTGTTCAGCATGTTTCAAGGAGCGCAAGGATTTCCTCCGCTTTCTGTAGATCCACCATACGAGCAGCCATATGAAAAAACATCAACAGATAGATACGCTAAACGTATTGTAGTACCTCCAATAGAATCAGGTAAGAAACCTTTTTTTGAAGGTACCGATGCTGATCCTACTACGGTAGCAAAGGAAGTTCCGAAAGGTGTCAAAGCGTTAGTAGATACCTTTTATTCAGTTTTACCCATATTGTGTTTTAACTCTCACCATAATTAGGATGATGATGAAAAAATTATATATGCTCAGCTTATTATCTCTTTGTGCTTTACAGGCAGCTGACTTGCCTCTAGAAAATAAATCAGCGCTCGTATTAGATATACTTGCTCCAAACGAATGGGGGCATATGAAGCTTAATCGTTATGAAGATAGATATAGCCTCTCTATTAATAATGAAGAACGGGATCTTCCTGCGTATATGGTATCCAAGCCACTTCGTCAGATGAATCCTCAGCAACTTGCTGGCTTTTTACAGAATAATTATCTTACGCTTAAACAATGCTCTGATGGTGAATTTTCATTAGAAGAACATGGTCGTTTGCATGGTGGTGGTCCTGGTGGTGGTGTTGCTGGTTGGGTTGGTGGCTATCTGGCAGGTCAAACTATAGGATATGGAGTGATTACGTTGTCAGGATATGTTGTACTGTTCGGAACACAGAAAGTTATAGGACAAGTTGCAGGACCCGCAGCAGAGGCTGAATTTGAGGAAAAATTAAATACCAGAATTCTTCCTAATCTTGAAACGGTGGCTGTAAACGTGTCTCGTGGAACCGGCGGCATTGGATCAATTGTGTTCGGTCTATTAGGAGCTGGGTCACCTACTCCATAAAAGGAATAATTATGCATAAAAAGATAGCATGCATAGGATTGATGGGTGTAATTAGTTTATACGGTGGTGAAATTGAAACTTCAATACCTAAAATAGACTATGTTAGTGAGACTATAGCGCCCATAGACTATGTTATTGATACTATAACGCCCCTAGAAGAGACGACATCAATTGAGTCTAAGCGAAAAAAACGGAAATTCTGTCTCTGGTTTAAGGCTATTATTCCAAGCATTCTCTCCTATGGGTCACTAGAAGCATTGATACTGTTCTTAAAAAAGAAGGAAGTTCATAAACAATGGATAAAGAGCATTAAAAATGCGCAATGGCTTCCGATTATTATAGGTACGTATTGTTTAAATATATGGATGGATACTGATTTAAGAGAATGGATGCTGAATGGATCTAAATATGATACTTCCGTAGAGTAAGCGCATTATATTTTAAACAGGGGCCCGGATCGCCAGATACTGAGCCCCCGTTAAACATCCTAGGAGATAGGGTTGAGACTAGTATAGCAAATGGAAAATTAAAACGTCTACTTCTTCTTTTTACCTTTTGGTTTCAACTGAGGATATTTAGAATATACCTTATGCTTTATACCTTCTGGATCCGGCGCATTATGGGCAAGCTTTAAAGCAGAACGAGCATGCTTAAGTGTATCTATTGGGAAAGATCCCTGGGGACTATCTCCTGCGGGGCCTGCAAAATCTTTCTTCTTCACGTTCTTATATTTTCCAACATTGCTACCGCCCGCTTTTTTTTCCATTTTCTTCTTCTTAGCCTGAGAAACTTTCATTCCTTTGCCAATAGGGACCGAACGGTTTTTAGCCATTTTACTCTTCTTTTTACCCTGCTTTTTAGCCATTTCAGATCCTTATGTTAACGTACCCATTGACCTTCTTCATTGAGCAACTGTTTCTTCACCTTCCGTTGTTTCTTAGTCTCTTTACTCAGATCGTTGGAAGGTTCGCCGATCAGTTCTATGACAATGCGCTGAGCTCTCTTATTCCATCGTGGTGCTTGTGGCATCTTGATCTCCAGTTAGGCGAGAGAAGTGGAAAAAAAGACCTAAACCACTTCTCTCAGATAGACAATATTCTTTTAATATTTCTCTTTGGAGAGATGCTTCTTCATGCCGCTCATATCGTCATAAATTTGCTTATCTATGCCACTGATACTGTCATTTAGGTATTCATTAAGACCATAAGCAAACTTTGGATAAGGCTTCATTTTGACATCTTGAGGTAGATTAGCCATTGCAGACTTATCTTCGTGAATCATACCCTCTTCTTGATAACGTTCTCTACGACGACGATGTTCATATTCGTCCATCCCACGAGATTCATCTCGACGATCTTTCATCGATTGATAGTATTTCTTCTTTGCCATGCTGGCTCCTTGTGTAGAAACTCCCGACGTCGATTTCGACGTCGGAAATGTGAAAACATCTAACTACATGCCACTACAACGACCCTCGCTGCATGGCCTGCATATTATTAGCCTGCTGTGCACGTTGCAGCGCTGTCTTTTCTTCACGCTCATTCTCCTCCTTTTTCATCATCATAGAGAGCGCAATTATCTTTTCAAGTTGCTGAAGATCTACTGTATCAATTTCTTTCAATGCTTTGACTACATGAAGTAATCCAAGATCTCTATCTTTCTGTGCTTCAGCTTTACGCTCATCAGCTAAGGCTTTATTTTCCTCAATACGGCTGATACGTTCGAGACCCAATCCTTCATCAGCGGTAGCACGTGCTTCAGCCAGTTTAGTTTGTGCTTGTACGTTAGCCATCTGGACTTGCGCTTGTTGTTCTTGTATCTGTTGAGCTGCTTGCTGCTGCGCTTGGACCATTTCGATGATCTTTTTCTTATCTTGTATAGTTGCAGCTTCGAGTAAGGCTTCATCCGGTATAGGAACTCCTGCTTCACGTAGTTGTAACATTTGAGCAAACTGCATCTGTTTTTGAGTACTCGTATTGAGACCCTCTTCTATTACACAGTCATATTTGCCAAATGCTTTATCGTAAAAGTTTTCTGCTGGTGGCGCTTCAATGATGCGTTCTACTTTGCCAGGCGTGAAGTTGTTTTGTATCATCTTGATCATTATGTTGCCGAGTAACTTCTGTGCATGATCTAACTGATCAAATAGTATCTGGAGTGTAGTTAGCCCTGCTCCTTGCCGTAACATAGATAATATTCCAGCTTTTTCATCTGTAGCTGATCCTAAGAGCTCTTCATTAACGCCAGATATCTCTTGTATTTCTTTGCCTAGTAGTTCAGAAAGCTGAATCATTGATGGCGGTATCTGTGCCGGCTGTATCTTTTCTACATCGGCCATAGACGCTTCGTCTTTGAGCGCTAGACCACGTCCTTGGCCTTCCAAATAGATATGTTCAGGGTTAACCAGAGCATTCTCTTTGAATTTCCATCCAGAATTGATCTGAGATTCTAAGATATCTAGCTCGATTACACGTCTACGGTTATATAAGAACTGTGCATCTCGGAGACCTCTCACGATTCCTTGTATACGTAGTGGAAAGTAAGGTAACTGTGGCTGATAGTAGCCTAACACTGGAACGAATGGATAACAGTCAATACCGCTTGGCTGCGCTCCATCGTAAAATACTTTGCCTTGTATGACTATAGCAAGCTTAACAGTAGGAACTTCATGCTCAATAAGCGTCAACTGCGGATAGAGCTTGAGAAGCCTCTTTAGTCCTTCGGCATTATCGGAAGTCCATTCAACAGTCTTGCTTGTTTCGGTATCTACTACCATCTTAGCTTTACGGAAATCACGATAGTAGTACTCATCATATGACAGAAGATTATAGACACTGAAGTTATAAGACTCTGGCATGAACTGAAACTTGCCGTCACGTGAATCTATACCCACCAGCTGCATAATTTCTTCTTCTTTATCTGGCATAAGAGAAATAGCTTCACGCTTAGTTAGGAAAGAGCGCTTCCATATCCCATTGCAATCGGAAAGATCTGGCTTACGGAAGAATGGGTCTATGAGAAAACTATTGTAGCTGCAGTTATCTACCCGTATATCGCCAGAAAGAGGGTCATTGCGATAATCCATCCAGACTTGTAGTAGATTCATGCCAGTGACAAGAGCACCATCAAAGGCAGATGATATAGTATCTAATACCCCACCTTGGTTATTCTGCCAGATAAGGATCTTACTCAATTGATCTGCGGTTATTTCGTCGCCATTCTCAATAGGAACGACAACAGAAGACTTTCTGTTACGCCTTTGGTATCCACCAATCATGTTCTTAACACGTCTAATGCGGTTAAAATTGAACTGTCTGCGACGATTTAACGGCAGGTTACCGTATATATCTTGCCAGAGAGTTTGATCACCAGCTTCAAATCTTGTATCCGTATCTGCTTCAGACCAAAAGCTTTCATTTATGGTTATGGCTTGCGAATAGAACGCTTCCATTTTAGAGAGGATTCCACGATCGCGTTCATCATAGAA
>CAZVMT010000044.1:9657-16485 GCA_964628765.1 uncultured Candidatus Bathyarchaeia archaeon
GGGAACAAGGGCATAGGCATTCCTTTGTTAAGAGAAATCTCTTTCGGATATGCCCGTGATACTATGATTGTTCAAAAATCAATACAAATTTGTTATACTGGAAGTATCTTTTGAGGTTTTCATTACATCGCCTTGATTGATATACATTTTTTTGTATTGGGCGCCTTAATCTCAGGGGCGCCTTTTTTATAGCCATTGGATTTTTATACTGAGGGCGGCCTCTGCTAATCGCTTAAAGCACTCATCCTCTCCATCTGGATTGGCAATGCAGGTAGGCTTAGTACATCTACCGTCTACCCTACGAGGAATCTTTCTCTTCTTCATAAGCACGTAAGCTTCGGCGAAAGAAGAGTTGTTAATGTGGCAAAAGAGCGACACTCCATCGCCACCCATATGACATGCGAAGCAATAGAATATATTTTTCAGAGGACTGATAGCCATTGCGGTAGTTTGCTGTGAATCTGGATCATGCTTGGCGTCACATAAAAGACAATCACTATATATGTAATTGTTCTTTAGCTGCGCTGAAAGCACGCCACGTTTGAGCTTTCTACACATATATATCCATGCATCTACTACACAAAACTTCTTGAGTGGAACGCCTTTTCTTTCTAATCTCATCATCTCTACCTAAAAAACGGGGGTAATTGGCCTTCTTGGCCATATACCGCTCGTGCATATATATTGTCTAACTCTTCCTTGGTGACTCCTTCACGTGTCTTACTTAAAGATAACGCCAAATAACGCATTGCATCGCTGTAATGACTCGCCCATGAGTGCAATGGCTTCGTATTATATACCTTCAGCTTGGGGTCATACTCTTGTCTATAGTTTTCCAGTGCCTTCAACAAGGGAGCACAGTTATCTTCGTCTATCCAACAACGACTAAAGAGAGAACGTACTGCTTCTATCCCATCCATAATCGATAGATTTGGCAATGCTGATACTGCACGGCTATTTTTATCCAGCTTATATTCAAACTTTATGCCCAGCTGCCGGGCTTTTTCTAACCTGCTGATACCAGAACCCCATTCATGCACTCCGATGTCATGTGGAGCGAAATGCTTGCCATATGAGTAGGGTTTGCTCTTAAGCACATTAACGTAATGCTCTAAGCCCTGCTTATTATTGTCATAGCAGTCTATTATGCGTACGGTCTGGCCACATATTTGATAAAACAGGATACAGGTAGAATCTCTGTGACCAATATCCCATGCAGTATGCACTTGAATACCATTTTCCCATGGAACTACGCCGATTTTATGTTCTAGGCGCATCTTTTCAAGATACTTAGCATAGTATGAACCCTCTACACCAAGCGTAAACGAAGTATAATATTCCTGCTGAATAAGATCTTCGCTCATAATACCCTCTTCCCGCTCTCTTTGTATCTCCGAAAGAGGAATATGTTGGGTATCATCAAGCGTTAGCTTATAACAGAACCAATCTGGTGACTGCTGAGCAATGTTGTACAATTCCCAGAGGTGGTTTTTACCCCGTGGCGTATTGTGTGATAGAAAAGAATTTGAAAAAAAAGAATGCGTTTCTGGTATAACAAAATCAAACACTTCATTCTCACTGTCAATTATTTCTTTAATCGGTGAATAGAATAATTTTTCTTGCAGCAAGTGGGCAAGATAAGGATGTGGATTTCGTTGGTTAAGGAATTTTATCAGGCGTCTGGTCATACGCGATGGATTGGTTACAAGATTTTTAGGAAGAGAGTACCCTTCTAGGAGACTGATATTAATAGGATAGACATTTCCCGACTCGTCAGTACATGAAGCGGGAACGTTGTCCCAGTTCTTTTGCTTTCTTTCCACCCTAAATCCAATATCCCGATAAAAAATATGAGCAAAGTGACCCGTTATCTCTAAATTATAAATACGGGACCACGCCTTTACTTTTTTAGTGGGCGCCTTGTCCTCATGGCGAAGCGAAGAAATAATACCAAAATTAGTAAGAATAACCTGAAGATCCTTCATAAACTTAAAACAGGTTGACGTTAACTTAACATATCCACGCTTTTGATGCGAAGAAGCACTACAGCCATCTCCATCAAAAATACCCTGAATAAATGCAGCCATTTCATTTTTAGAAGAAGATAAAAGTTCTTCAGGAAAAGTTTTATTGCGAGCTCCATGCTTAAATCCAATATATTCTAAAAGAGCACAAAACTCTCTTGAACTTAATTCATGGTGTATGCCATCTGGACGTGTCTTAAACCCACGATTATGAAGAAATGATATTATTTCAGGATCTTTTTTCTTAGTTACACATACCTTGTTTTTATCATAATTTCCATCCGCGTGAATAAGCCCTAAGAGATAGAAAAAATCATCATCGGCAATATTGAACTTTAAAGGATTAATGCCTCCATGACTTGAATAATAAAAATCAGAGAGGTCCAGACCGGGGCCCCAAACATTTTGGCCATATTGCAAGGGAAGTAGATCGCCTACAGCTAGGGTTCCGGATTTTTTCCATTCACTTCCAGTCCAAATAGGATGCACGGGAGTACATTCAAGGGAAAAACCATTCTCTAGCGTAATTATTAAAGTCTTTTGCTTTCCACCATAATAAAATTGTTCAGCATTGTGAAAGCCTCCAATCCCATACATTGGTTTATTAAGATCACTATATTCATTTCTCGAAGAAGATACATTTTTTATACGACACAACCCATCATCACCCAAAACAAGGGTGTCCGGCGCCACACAGGATATAAAGAGAGCCCAACCTTCGTTTGCGGTCAAGATTGGGCGTATATACTGGTACGCTCGTGGATCTTGCAATGCATACTCTGAGAAAACGATTCCCTGTGGATTGGTACCCATAAGACTATCGTAGTTATCTGAACCGACTATCTGAAAAAGGCTTCCATTCGTGAAGCGAATCTTCATCTCTTGGCTATTTTTAGACTCTATCAGCTCTTCGGGGATGTAGTCTAAGATCTTTTCACCCGTGTTGGTGATGCTGTCCCAGAGGATCTTTTTACCCTGCGAATAGGTAGGAAATATATAGTATATCACGCAGATTTTCTTCAAAAGCTGACGAATACAGATATTAAACGCTGTAATATCCTTGCCTGCACGACGTGGAAGGATGCCTAGTACCCGCTTATAGCTCTTATCTTCAATAGCCTCTATAAGCGGTACTTGGTAAGGTCGAGGAACGTATTTGTTGAGCATGATCTGCTTAGTCATCTGAGAATATATCTGCTTGTTTTTCTTCATTACAAATCTTACGCCATTTGCGCTCAATAGCATCTCTCATCTGTTGTACTCTTTTCTTACCCAGATGCTTTACCACCAACAGTTCAGACTCGTTCGTATCCACTAGGTCCTTTACATACTTTATCCCTATATTACTGAGGGCACGCAAATGCTTGTAGTGAGAAACCATAGTCCACAGCTCACGATTACGAAACTCCTCTGAATAGGGAGGATATGTAAGGCCTCGTTCAGGATTATATTCTTCTATAAGCTTATCGAGGAGATCCTCACAGCGGTGTACTATCACATAGATAGACTGAAGATACTGCTCAAAGTGTTTAACGTATGATTGCTCTTTTAACACCTCACGTAATGAATCTTGAATCTCTTCTTTATAGGTCACTGTTCTTCCTTTCTTGGTCTACCACGCTTTCTATTACCTTGATAGTCTGGTGTAGGCAACGCATGGAAAGCCTCCTTCAATCCTTCCTCTACCCCCTGCACATACTGAGTAATATCATCGAATCGCCTACGAATTGCTCTATCACGTTCTCTATACTTCTCTTCCATTTTTTCCATCGCTTTATCGATTGCATGCTGCGCCTTCTTGGCCGATTCATTACAGGAAGACTTAACCTCTAAGATATTGAGTCTATTATCTCCACTCTCATTCATAGCGCTACGAACATCATGCTTCAACGCTACGACATCTTTTTGTAGCTCTTGAAGTATGAGACGAAACTCTCGTAACGTTCGTGTCCAGATGAATGCGGCGGCTATGTTGTAGCCCAGAGTTATAATACATAAAGAAGTTACCATCATCAGTTATACTCCTTCTTCTGCATCTCCTCATGCTCCATGCGCTCTTTTAATGCTGCTAAAATAGCTGCTTCTTCCTCATCGGTTACCCATTCTTTCCAAATAGGCTCGTAGGTATAAAGAAAGCGATAGGCTTCGTCGGGTAAATGTAGATAATCTACATAATCATTGCGTGTAAGCTTCTTTTCCTGCTCCTCCTTACCATCTACCATCTTCTCATAGATGATGAAGAACAGATTTATGCAGGTATTTAAGCTATTGAAAGCGTCTGCCCATGCAGTAAGAAAGCCTTGAGTAAGCTCCTTGCCATCTTCTCCCCAGAAACGCTCCCCATCTTGCACTAATGTAGTTGGTATCTCATGCATGTGCTCCCCGGTGCCCACATCCTCTGTAGGACATATACATTCTTTACTCATTGTTCTCCTCTCCTTCGCTACACCGCAATGTAGCAATCTTATCAGGAACAAGCCCTGAAGGTTTAAATGTTGGTATCTCTACAACGGTAATGCCGCTCTTCTCTTCTTCCTTACTCTTTATGAAGCTACGCCATTCTTCTAGATCTTTAAAGGTGTCACTGAAGTAGGGCAATACGAACTTAGTAAGATTAGCATCAGCCTGCTTATTAAAGCCGCGCTCCCATATACGCCAGGCTAAACGTTCTTTAGCTTCTCGCCAACGTTCTTTAAATTCTGGATATCTGGTCAGATAATGATCAACCTGTCTCTTAGTAAGCTTATGTTTGCGTAGCCACGGCTGTGTTGTTACCATCTTTGGATTCTCATCAAGCATGAGCAGTAGATCATCTCCTAGTAGATTGAGACGCTCTGGGGGCGAGTTATACAGTGTCTCATCCCAGCAGTACATTGACAGTTCAGCGTCCATTTCTTTCCGTCTCTGCTTTTTAGTGACCTTTTTGGGGTCAGTGTTATGTTTTGGGCTTTTCCTCTCCTTGCTCATACTTTCCTTTTAACGGTATTACCCTGAATTCGGTTCGAGGTTGTTCATGATAAACCTTACGAGCTGTGATGAATGCGATTTGGCAATCGTCATTGAAGAGTATCTTATTAGAAACGTCCTCGATGAACTTGAGGAGATTGCTCAGATCTGGTTTATAAAAGTGATACTGGAACCGTTTATTGGGTTTATTGCGTGTCTTTATTTTTGGCATCTTCATATAGAAGACTACATCTAGGTGTATGGGCCCCGTATCGATGAGCTCCTCTTCTTGTTGCCGTTGTATATGAATAGCGAAGATACGTTTGGCATCTTTTTGCGCATCGAACATATGGCGACTGCCATGGCCAATACGTGCTCTAGACAAGGGTATTGGATCACCTTGAATGACGTATAACATTGTACTTCCTTTTAGTTTCGTGGATCATACCACAGTTCCCGAAACGGGTCAAAAAGCTGTTACACATACTTTTATGCAAATAATATTGACAAGTAGCTTTTGGCGTGATATATTAGTATTGAATTGTTAATCCATTACCATTAAGGAACGATATGAAAAGAAAAGTTTCAGGACCGAAACTTAATGCTACCGAGATTCAGGAAAGGTACACGCATGCACAGAAGGTATTGGCTAAAGTACCTGCATCCATGGACTATACCATTGCACAGTTTAAGGCTCTCACCTTTCTCATACAGCTGTTTAATACGCTATGTGATGAGCATCATGAAGATAAAGCGCTGGAAGTATACAAATATTTACATCCACTCAGAGAATACATTAATTTTCAATTGATGAACCTTGAGGTTGATAGTGGCGATCCTGAAGACCTGGTTATTGAGCTCACCCATCGCCTTGAGATATATGCGCTCAAGATGCTTACGGAAACGCCGAGCTCGCAGCCTTAAAGACCTTGAGAGCCTTTCTATACACTTCCAGTTCATGACCGGGCTGTGGTATCCCATCGATATGAGCAGCCTGGTACAGTTTAAATAGTTTGGGCTGCTGTGTAGGAGGATTCTCCTCTAGATGTTTACGATAGGGATTGGGTAGGTGTCCAATAAGAGAGACTGCCTGTGCATACTGCTCACTTAACGTATGCTTCTCACACGTCCAAAACCCCTCCTCTGGATCTTCTTCTTCTCGCTCAGGGGGTACATACGCTTTTGGCCTTACCCCTTGCACACAAGGCTCTTTTTTGGCGTCTATGCCTCGCTCTCTGCATGCCTCAAAGAATCTCCGCCATCGTGGCCCCAACGGTATAGGTACCTCTTTACACTTCTGCACACAGAACTCAAAGAAGGTATGATAGTCAATCGCTTGCTGCTTCGGGCTGCTGCCCTCCTGCTGCTTCTTTAAGAAATGGTTATAACAGCTGAACAATACCCCCTCTGGTATGATAGATAGCTTCATCTTCCCAAACGGTGTAGCTCTGAGTAGTACAAAGCCATCCAGTCTTGGGTAATAGCTGTACTTAGATTGAGCTTCAGGTTGCTCTGCTATCGCCCTGCTTGGAACTTTGGGCTCCTGCGGCGCGGGCTCCGCATACAGTTGTGGTGTATCAACTGGCGGATCATACACTTCTTCCCAGTCGCTTCCGTCTTGCAAATATGGTACACGTTTCATATACCAATCTCCTTCGTTATTGTTATCGAAACTATCAGAAGTTGCCTGCACAGTGGTCTCTAAGCAGCCAAATACCTGCTCTGCTACCCTCTTTTTGGAATCCGGAGTAGCAGCCGGTGAAGGCGCCGGGGCCGCAGCCCCAAAGCAAGGGCGCCGTACTTCCGGTACTCCAACAACTGCCATCAGTTCACGAGACATACGCTCTCCCCAACTCCA
>CAZVMT010000045.1:0-16082 GCA_964628765.1 uncultured Candidatus Bathyarchaeia archaeon
ATCTGTGGAAATACCATCATCGACAGCGAAGGACGGGAATCCGAGCTAGACTACGAGAACGTCACCATGCTGGGCAGCAACATCGGCCTCGGTGACCTAGCTCAGGTCGGCACCCTCAACAGGATCTGCGACGAGCTTGGACTCGACACCATAGGCGCTGGAAGCTGCATAGGCTTCGCCATGGAGTGCGCCGAGAAAGGACTAATAGACATGGACCTGAAATTCGGTGACTTCGAGGGCGCCAAGAAGCTGCTCTACGAGATGGCTGAGATGAAGGGCAACGGAGCATTATTCGGTAAAGGCACACAGGCTGCCGCCGCAGAGATAGGTGGAGAAGCACCAGACTACGCTATTCACGTAAAGGGTTTGGAGGTCAGCGCATATGACTGCCACTACTGCCCGGGAATGGCATTGAGCTTCGGCACGAGCCCCATAGGTGCACACCACAAGGATGCGTGGGTCATCAGCTGGGAGATCAGCAGCGGAATCAGGGGCGAGTACGGCCCAGAGAAGGCTGACAAGGTCATCGAGTTCCAGCGCATCAGAGGAGGTCTCTTCGAGACCTTTGTGGGATGCAGGTTCCCATGGATCGAGCTGGGGTACCCGCTTGAGGATTACCCCAAGTACTTTGAGGCAGCCACAGGTGTCAAGATGAGCCTCGACGACATGTGGAAGATGGGTGACAGGGTCTACGCCCTCGTCAGGGCCTTCTGGGCTCGCGAGTATGGTGAGAAATGGGGTCGAAAGATGGATTACCCACCCGTGAGGTGGTTCAAGCATCCATTACCCAAGGGACCACTCAAGGGACAGCACCTAGACGAAGCCAAATACGACAAGCTGCTTTCCTCCTACTACAAGAAACGTGGCTGGGATGAGAGAGGAATACCCACAAAGAAGACCCTCAAAGAACTAGACCTCGCAAAGGAAGCAGACGAGCTTGACAAATACGTCAAGCTCAACTAGTTTCTTTATTTCTCTCGGGCTCGATGTGAATAGTTAGAGATATGTTGGGCAATTCATTTTTTACATCTTCTTCTAGATGGTCAGTGAAATCATGGGCTTCCTGCACTGATAAATTCCCGTCTAGGCTGAGGTGGAGTTCAGCGAATATCCTATCGCCGCTTTTTCTTGTCTTCAAATTATGATAGTCCACGAAGCTTCTATGGTGCCTGTCCATTATTTGCCTGATATCTACTTCAGCTTCCTTGCATGACTCATCCATCAAGTCCTTTCCCGCCTTCAAGACGAGTTCCACCCCCATCTTCAGCACAAGGACAGCGACAATCATAGCCATAACCGGGTCAGCGAGGGGGATGCCCAGTATCTTGCCCATGTAGAGACCGATTACCACGCCCACAGATGAGATAACGTCTGATAATAGGTGCTTTGCGTCGCCCTCTAGAGCCATGCTGTCTGTCTTTGAGGCTGTCCTCATCAGTAGCCATGATAGGGCCCCGTTTAGGCATGTAGCAAAGATGGATACTATTAATGCGAAGTCCAGCTTTTCAAGGGTCACAGGGTTGAATAATCGCCCATAGGCAGCGTTTCCGATCAATACGCCTGCGATGATCACCAGAAAACCCTCTATCAGGCATGAGATGTTCTCGATCTTCTGGTGCCCATACATGTGGTCTTCATCTGGTGGTCTTGAGCTAATCCAGACGCTGGTAAACATCATGAAAGATGCCAAAATATTCACAATGGACTCCAGGGCGTCTGATAGCAGAGCAACTGAGTCAGAGATAAGCCAAGCATAGATCTTAATAGCAAAGATTATGATGCCTCCGACTACGGCTGTTGCTGCGCTGGTTTTCTTATTCATTGCGCAACCTCATCACCCGCTGCTTTTAGGGGTTACCTTTAGCAAGCCTAAAAGATTCAATCAAATTAGCCAAGGCTAAAACTACTTCAACCGTAACTGCTTGGGCTTGGGCTTATACAAAGGGATCTCAACAGTGTAATGGATCATCCTCTCAAGATACCCAGGGAACTCTGATAGGAAGCTGGGGAGCATGAAAACAGAGACACTTGGCATCCTTCGATATATGTTCATCTTGGTGGGTGACAGGGTAAGGGTAATGGGAACCAGAATAGCGTCCTTCCATTTATGGACCCCCATCTTCTTAGCCAGCTCCCCTATGTGTTTACTGAGCACCTCCGTCTTCTCGATATGAATCTCGATGATGTTTCTAGCTGTACTGTTCCCCATCCCAGAAGTGTAATGCTTGCACTCGGCACACACGATATACGGGTAACTCGTAGCCAAGACATCTATCTCCCAGCGCCTCCCCTCTGCCTTGAACCTGTACCTACTCTTGGTATTGTAACCGTTCTCCCTGAAGACCCTTGCAACCAACTCCTCAAACTCCAACCACCCGAGGGACTTGCTTACCTTCTCAAAATCGGCGCCAAGCCTGATGGCGTAGACAGCTAGCTCAATCCGCTGCTCCACAGAAGACACCAATGTATCATCCTTGATCTCTATGAAACCCTTCTCTCTCAACTCATCCAATATTATGCCAAGCGCCTCATCTGTAACTTTCAGTTTTTCTTTCGTCATATTTAGATCAAGGGCACCATCTTTTGTCTCATCTAGAATAAAATGAAGCAATGTTCTTCTCGCTGCAGAGTTCAAGACACAGAGATGAATCACATCAGATTATAGAAATTTACGCATAAACTGTGTGAAAAAAACAACAATTTTCGCCTTTTAACTTTAATTTAATGATGAATATTATATAGTGGAATCTTTGTAGTATTTTGCGGAGAAAGGAGACATAACAAAAATGGCGTTTCTAATCTCAGGCAGAATCTTCGGGTTAGTCTGTCTGCTAATAATCATGGGCGCAGTAGCATACTACATCAAGCAATCGCAGGGTGGAAAAGTGCCAAAACTGCGCCGCATCCCCGGTATCGACGCTATCGATGAAGCGATAGGTCGAGCCGTGGAGATGGGCAGACCAGTATTCTGCAGTCACGGTATCGCCAACCTCAGGGCGGCGACAACCGGGCCACAAACACTTGCAGGACTCAGTGTCCTTCAATATGTAGCGAAGCAATCTATTGCAATCGGTGCAGATCTTACGGTGCCTGTAAGGCAACCTGAGGTTTGGCCGATCGCCGCTGATATTGTCGAGACCGAGTTTAAGCTCGCTGGTAAAGGCGATGAATTCAATCCTGATAAGGTTATTTTCCTCAGCAACAACCAGTTCAGCTACTCAAGTAGCTATATGGGTATGATGATGAGGGAGCGTCCAGGTGCAAACATCATGGTCGGAGCCTACTGGGCTGAGTCACTTCAGCTAGCAGAAACAGGAGCAAGGATCGGTGCTATGCAGATCGCTGGTACAGCTCAGACATCACAGATCCCCTTCTTCCTCGTTACGACAGACTACTGTCTGATCGGTGAGGAGATCTACTCTGCAGGTGCGTATCTAGGCAATGACGCAGAACTAATCGGCAGTCTGGCTGGACAGGACATTGGGCGAATACTCGCCGTTGTCCTTGGTCTTCTAGGCGCGCTTGTTACCACATTTGGTAGCAATGCAATCATAACGTTGTTCAGGATGTGATGATGAATGAGTGACGTATTAAAAAGAATTGAAATCCCAATCGCTTTGACAATCATAGCGACACTACTACAAGTAATACCATATTACCTCGACATCGCGCCTGTAAAGTCAGTAGCCGACCAGATGCAAACCGCTGTCCTAATCATAGTAGCTTGTGCTACATTCGTCGGTGTGATCTCGATACTACAGGTCCACGGAAAACGAATCCAGAGAAGGCGCGAGGGATGGGAGTACAGTATACTAGTTGTGCTAGGCACTGCAATAATGGCCCTAACGGGTCTACCATTTGCAGAATTTGGGCTGGGCACAACTAACTCGATCTTCAACTACATCTTCACAAACGCAATGACGCCTCTAGGTGGAACAATGTACAGTATTATCGCCTTCTTCATCACCTCAGCTGCCTTCAGAGCCTTCAGGGCTAAGAACATAGAGTCAAGCATCGTGCTTGTTGCAGGTACCATAATGGTCATGGGTAATGCTCCGTTGTTCACCAACGCTGTACCCGCCCTTGCAAGTATCAGCCTATGGATTCGTGAGGTACCAAACATGGCGACCATGAGGGGAGTCATGATCGGTGCAGCCTTGGGAGCCATAGCCTTGGCAATGAGGACACTGATGGGTATCGAACGTGGATACTTGAGAGGAGGAGGCGAAGAGTAAGATGTCTTTAATGAAAAAAATTCAGAACCTAGACGTCAGGATAATCTATCTATTAGCTTGGTTATTCGTGCTCTTTCCGCTGATCAACCCTCTTGGGCTTCCTATTCCCATTAGTAACGACGCAAGAACGTGGTACAACTACATCGAAAACGAAGTTAACGATGGAGACACAGTTATCTTCTCGCTAATGTACGGGACCTCAGGCATGCCTGAACTATTCCCAATGTCTGTAGCCACCATGAAGCACATCCTAGAAAAAGATGTGAGAATTGTGGTGGTAACCTTCTGGACTGAAGGCCCATTGGTCTTCAACACCCTACTCGGGCAAGTTGACCCAACTGACTATGGCAAGGTCTATGGTGAGGATTGGATCAACTTGGGATATATCCCGGGTAGCGAGACTGCTATGGGTAGTTTGGCTACAAGCTTCCAGAACACAGTCGCGAACGACTACGTTGAAGGAAGACCTCTAAGCTCGTTCTCGATTATGGACGACATTAAGGAAGCTACAGACATAGACCTTATCATTAGCTTTGAGACCGGTACACCAGGAACCTCCGAGTGGCTCAGACAATGGAACACTCCCTATGGAGTGCAACAGATCACTGGGTGCATCGGTGTGTCTGTTCCAGGCATGATCCCGTATGTTAACTCAGGTCAGTTGTCGGCGCTTATGCCGGGTCTGACTGTTAGCGCAGAGTACGAGGTACTGCTAAGCAAGCCTGGTCTTGCTGTGGCTGGTGTTGACGCGGTTTCCACATCACACTTGCTGGTTGTGTTGCTGGTACTAGTTGGTAACATCGCTTACTTCATGACAAAGGAGGATGAGAAGTAATGGTTGACCTATTACCCATCTGGTTTAGTGTCTTCTTCACGTTAGGTATCTACAGTATTCTCTATCGTGAGAATCCATGGTTCCGTATAGCAGAGTCAATTTACTTGGGTACAGCTGTAGGCTACGCTGTATCTCAGGATCTGCTCTATATCCGAAACCAGTGGAGCGGACAGTGGAGTGCAAACGCGGGAATGATGGTGCTTTTCGCCATTGTAATGATCGTTGGCTTATTGTGGTACGCGAGGTTCAACAAGAATACTTTCTACCTCTACAGGTGGCCTCTGGCTATCATCGTAGGCACAGGTCTCGGTATGGCGTTGAAGACGGTAATCTTTACCCAGTTCTTGGACCAGGTCATCGCTCAAGCGAACACACCGTTCTTCGTCGCAGGCGACATGATAGGGACCATAAACAACATACTGATCCAGATAATGGTTCCAAGCGTACTCCTCTACTTCTGGTTCACAGGCACAATCCGTGAATCAGCACCAATGAAGATAGTGGAGAAGATCGCACGATACACTATGATGGCAGGCTTCGGTTCAGCATACGGCTACACTATACTAACAAGGTATAGTCTCTTCATCGGAAGAGCCCAGTACCTACTAGGTATAGTGCCAAACCCACCGGAAGCAAAGCTAGCCTTCATGGTCATCGCCTTTGTCATGCTCGCAAGCATGATCGGATACGACCTATTCATGAAGAAAACCCCCGAAGAATAATCTTCCCCAATTTTTTATTTTCTATGAAAAACATTTTATAAAAAAACAGGAAAAGAATTGATGAAAATGATCGCAGTAATCGGAAAAAAAGTAAACACGATAACAAACGGGATCATCAAAGACGGAGTAATCCTCATCGACAAAGGCAAGATCAAGAAGATCGGCCCAGATGTGAAGATACCCGACGGCGTAAAACCCATAAAAGCCAAGTATGTCATGCCGGGACTCGTCGAGGCCCACTGCCACATCGGCATATGGGAGGAAAGTGTGGGCTGGGCTGGGAGCGACGGAAACGAGCGCACCGAACCCGCCACACCCCACATGAGGGCGCTGGATGGGATCAAGGCAAACGCAGACGAGACAGGGCTAAAGGCAGCGCTACACGAGGGAATCACAACAGCCCAGATCCTACCGGGGAGCGCAAACGTCATCGGCGGCTACGGAGTCGTTGTGAAGACCACCCCCAAACCAGTTGTAGACCAGATGGTCATCAGAAGCCCAAGCGGCATGAAGATCGCCTTCGGGGAGAACCCCATGCGCGTCTACGGCGTAGAAGCCAAGAAGATGCCCGCCACAAGGATGGGCGTAGCAGGTGTACTCAGGGAGTGGCTCCAGAAGACCAAGAACTACATGGAGAAGAAGGAGCGTTTCGCGGACGAACCCGACAAGCAGCCAGAGGAAGACATCAGACTGGAAGCCCTCGTCCCAGTGCTCAAGAAGGAGATACCCCTCAGGGCCCACGCCCACAGGGCCGACGATGTCGCTACCGCTATACGGGTATGCGAGGAGTTCGATGTCAAGATGAGCTGGGAGCACGCCACAGAGGGCCACAGGATCGCTGAGTATATCGCTGAGAAAGGTGTGCCTGCTGTCTGGGGTCCAAGCCTCACTGCCCGCGGCAAGTGGGAGATGAGGGAACTTGGATACGATACCCCCAAGATAATGTATGATGCTGGAGTGAAGTTTTCCATACAGACGGACGCTGTGGGGAGCACCATCAGGTTCCTGCCCATATGCGCAGCACTCAGCGTCAAGCATGGACTCCCCTATGACTATGCTTTGAAGGCAATCACCATCGTTCCCGCGGAGATTATCGGTGTATCTGATCGTGTTGGAAGCCTTGAGGTCGGCAAGGACGCTGACTTGAGGCTCCTATCTGGAGACCCCCTCGATTATATGACCAAGTGTCAGAAGGTCATAATAAACGGGGAAATCGTACACAGCCTGTAAAGTCAGGCTCCCCCTTTTTTTCGATGCTAAGATGTATCTTCTTTCATGTAGACCCTGATGATCTCCACTGGCTCCAGTGGCCAATCAGGTATGTCACCATACGGTGTCTCACGGGTATCTGTGGCAACTTTTCCGATGGCTTCTACGACATCCAGTCCCTCTGTGACTGTTCCGAATACTGTGTATCCGTACCCATCGAAGCTTGGGTAGTCTAGACTGGGGTTGTTAACTGTGTTTATGTAGAACTGGCTCGTGGCGGTGTTGGGTTCACTGCCCCTAGCCATGGCTATCATGCCTTTGAGGTTTTTCAACCCGTTTGCTGATTCGATCTGTATTGGGTCTCCTGGTTGTTTGTATGTTGAGTTGGGGTAGAACCCTCCTCCTTGAATCATGAATCCATCGATTATCCTGTGGAAGCAGAGCCCATCATAGAAGCCATCCTCAACATAGCCTATGAAGTTATCAACGGTGATGGGTGCTTTTTCATGGTTCAACGCTATCTCGATGGTTCCCATACTGGTCTCCATTACAACGACGTCTGTCATAGAGGTGTTATTATTACTTGGTTGCATGAAAATGCTTGCAGCGAAGCTGAGAATACTACCAGAAAATAGAAACAGTACGAATATCGATAGCACTTTTTTCCGCGTAAGCTTCATGGCATACACGATGGAAGGCTCTCTTAAAAGAAATTTGTTTAACTGCTAATTACCCCAAGCAAGTCAGCCTTGGTGACAATACCCACCACTGTACCCTTGCGCTGGACAAGCACAGCCGGGTAATACTTCAACAAGTTTGACAACAACGACAACGGCGCATCCTCAGCCACCATAGGCCAAGCCTCATCCATTATCTCCTTCACCTGCTTCTTGCTAGCTGGCACACCATCATCATTATACAGTATCTGATCTAGGAGGGTTCTCTCGCTCACTCCACCAACTGGTTTATCCCCGTTAAACACCGGGAGCTGACTGAAACCATTCCTCCGCATAATCTCGATGGTATCCTGGATCGTGACTGTCTGCTGGACCACGATGGGGTCCTCTGTCATAATCTCGGAAGCCTGAACCTCTTTCCTCCGCTCAAGTTTATCGAGTGACTCGAATATAGCCTTGACCTTGAGGTAGCTAGGCTCTATCTTGCCTGCCTCTAGTTTTGCTATGTAGCTCTGGCTTACACCCGCTAGCTCCGCGAGCTGATTCTGGGTTAGCCCTAGTTTTCTGCGTCTATCTGGGATAATTTCTATGGATGGGAGCATGCCTACTGGAATTTTATCATCCTATTTATTCTTTGTGAAATATTTTTGGTTAAATCGTATTAATTATGGCATATTTAGAACATTTACCATATTCCACAGGGAATACTTCTGTCAATAATCCATAAATAAAGGAATACCCGAAATGAGGGGTAACCACAAGGGAGTTGTGAAGAAACTCAGTCTAGAACTAAACGAATGGGGAACCTTCGAAGGCATAGGACAAGGCTACGCCTTTATACGAGAAGGCAAATTTTACTCAGTATTAGAGACCAAGGTTGGAAGCTACAGGGGCAACCATATTCACCCACATAGACAATACACTCTTCTGCTTTCCGGTAAGGCGGATTATGTGCTGATAGAGGATGGCGTAGAGAAGACCATTCCATTGACGGTTGGTGAAGTTACCTCTGTTGACGCTGGAGTCCCGCATATCATGGTTGTCCACGAGGACATCACCACATTTGAGTGGTGGGACGGGGATTTCATCGCCGAGCTAGCCGGAGACGAGTTCAAGAAGTACACCGCGACCACTATCGGTCCAGAGTGCTTCCTCAAAGAGTAACCTGTTATTGGCTCTCTATTTTTTCTAACGCAGCAGCCACAATCAACGGGAACAATGATGTTACCTCACCAAAAATAGTAGCTGTTTTCTCCTCAAGCTGTCCTTTCCTTAGCTTTCCCCATGTTATGGATTCGCGCAGTGGTGCTCCGCTGAGGCTCCCGTCCTCGACTCGGGCGCTGCTCAACTGTATCGCGGCGTCCAAGCCCTCACGTAGCGTATGCATGTACTGGGTATGATGCTTGGGGGTGCCCCCGCCAAGAATGATGGCACCTGATTTCTCTGCGTCAAACACCATGTCCGCTAGCACATCAAAGTCCTTGAGTGGGTTGAATACCAGCTTCTTCTGCTTACCATACAGCCACAGCGGGATACCAAGCATGCAATCGAGGAACCCTGGGCTGAAAATAGGTATATTCTTGTCCGCAGCTGCCTTGAGAACCGACTCTTCATCTGTGATCCTTGCCCCGATCTCCCTTAGAAACTCATGGATAGCTATTCCGTCTCGTTTCTCCTCTGGGATATCATCAATGAGTTTACCCACATATGACTCGATATCGACAAAGGTCTCGTTCTCGATGAAGATATCATAGGCCCTATTGTAGCCTTCCTCGTAGAGTTTCTCATCATCAACATTAGTCGTGCCGATATAGTGGGTTCTACCCATCGCCTCGACAATGTCATGTACCATGTTGGCTCCATTCGTCATGACGGCGTCAACATAGCCATCCCTGATGAGGTCTCTGAGGATAACGCGTAACCCACCGGGTACAAGTGGCCCGCTTAAGGTGATAAAAACAGTATAACTGGGGTCGCTGAACATCTCAGCCATGATCTCGGCTGCCCTGCCCACTCGTCCACCCTGCATAACCCCTGTGAGACGCATCTCCTCAGCCAATTCACCCACGGTCATACCGGGGCGTAGCCTGATTTGATGAACCTTCTTCATCTGGGTGCCTTCAGTTCTTTACTCTCTGGATCTTGATGCGATCCATGATGATCCAGTACTCGACTTCCTTACCAGCCTCGATCTTCGCAGCGATTTCCTCATCGTTGGGTGTAGAAACATCTCTCACCTCGTAGGTCTCAAGGTCCATGAGCTGGATGCTCGCAGGTGAGACGCTGACGATCTGTCCGCTCCGCTTGTCAACGATGGGTACCTGTATGTTTGTATCAGTGCTGGCTACGTAGCTCTGTTTTCTAGAGTCGAATAGACTGATGGCTGTGCACCTGAACTTGGCGCTTCCGTGTTTTCCTGGTTTACTCTTCGTGATCTGTACGATTTGGCTTGGCTCATCATTAATGATAGCGTAGCTTCCTTCCTTCAGTTCACCGACTTTTGCCATTTTAAATGCCATACATATTCACCAATGGTTGGTTTTATTCACATTGAGGGATTTCGCGTATTAAATGTAACGCCTAATAGACCGTTATCTAGCCGTCTATTCCTGTTTTACGCCCTTTACTTTCTCTATATCCCGCGTCTTGAAGGTAAAGGTAACGCTGGATGACAATATATCCATCTCTGGGATAACACCCACGACCTCTTTGAAAAACACCCCGAAGTATCCCTGCAGGAAAAGGCTCCACTTTATCCCAAAGGGGTGACTCAGGTGAATAAACTCGTTCCCACCCCTGTTGTTTATGGTTGCGCTGAGCCAACCACTCTCATCCCCAAGAACATCTTGTATATACCATTTCGCGGACTCATAGTTGGGCTTGATGCCACGCTTCAAAATGAGTTCATATGGGCGCTCCTTACCCAGCTCCTGCCCAATAACCTGTATCTCATCCTCCTCAATCACATCGAGAAAAGCCAGCAAGCTAGTAGCGGAGAGAGTCACAGCGCTAAGGTTCTCAAAGTATCTATAACTCTGAACATATTTTCTGAGAAGCTGATCAAGTAGCGTGTTAACGCTTACGCCTCGTCTCTCAGCCTCATATTTGATTATCTCATCGTAGCCACCATCGATCCTGATGGTTCTTGTCACGGTTTTTCCCTTCGCGAATGGATCATGCAGCTTCAAGGTTACATTTGAACACATCTGAACACACATATATAGGTTATCACCAACTGAAGGAAACTGTACACGGCATCTTTATAATAAAAATTCTCCGCACCTTACAAGACTGGCACCTTTTAGGTTCGGAGGCTACTCACCATAAAATGCACAAGTTGCGGAAGCGAAAAACTAATAATCGACTACGAATCCGGTGAAGAAATCTGCGGATCATGCGGACTCGTGGTGAAGGGAAACATCATAGACCATGGACCCGAGTGGAGAGCCTTCACGACCACAGAGCGCAACGACCGAAGCAGGACAGGCCTCGGCTACAGCTACACACTATTCGACAAAGGACTATCAACGGTATTCAGACCGGATAAAGACGCCAATGGAAACCGTCTCAATAACGAGACACGGATAAAGATGACCCGTCTGCGAAGATTCGATAACCGGTCAAAGTTCAATGAGACAGAGCAGCGAAACCTTAGCTCAGCTCTAGCCGAGCTAGATAGGATATCCACACAGTTACACATCCCGCAGAACGTCAAAGAGAGAGCAGCATATATCTACAGAAAGGCGTTGAAAGCCGATCTCTTACGTGGACGCAGCATAGATGGCTTTGTTGCCGCAAGCCTCTACGCAGCGTGCAGGCACTTGAAAGTACCGAGACCCCTCAAAGAGATCGCTAGAGTTTCAACACGTAACCACGCCGAGGTAGCCAGAACATATCGGCTCCTTATCAAGGAGCTAAAACTCAAGATGCCCGTGGATGATCCAATGAAGTTCATCCCAGGCATAGCGTCAAAACTCCATCTAAACCCCGAAACCGAGCTCTACGCGATAGAGCTACTCAGGGAGGCAAAGAAACATATGGGGCTCACAGGGAAAGACCCCAGAGGTTTGGCTGCCGCAGCCCTATACAAGGCAAGCATCGAGACCCATAACAAACGTATACAGAAGGATATCGCCGAGGCAGCGGGTACAACAGAGGTTACCCTGCGGAACCGGCTCAGGGGTATTGAGGATCTAATCCAAGACTAGGTTGTATACCAGTTCTGGGTTTGTTAACCCATTCACTACTTCGTTGTATGTCTCTTTTCGGTTGCTTGTTCTTCGTTGAGCGATCATCGATATGGTGTGGTCTATGTGGAACTGGGGCAGGCCTCGATACCGGGCTCTTTTCACGACCCTGAGCCCCTTGATAGTGTATGGTCTTGAGGCTGGTCTCTCCTCCAAATCATTCTCCACCACATCAAACTTGTATCTATTATACTCTATGAGTCCAACACCTCTGGGTAGCAGGCTCGGAGAGATGAGCTTGGTAGGCGCCAAGACATAATTGTAGTTGGTGCCAGTGCAGATGAAGCCATTCTTGAAGTCACTCTTACTAACCTTGACCTCTATTCCCCTCAGTATATTGTACCCTATCTCATATTGCTCAGGGTTGTCCAGCTCAAAGTCATCATAGAGTTCATCCTGTATCTTGCGGCGGCTCCACGGAAAGTATTTTAGCCCCACACCCACCACATCGATTACCTTCTTGTTATCCAGCTCAATGTATCGCAGGAGCCCAAGCTGGTTCAGTTTAACTTCGGTATCCACCATGTGACACATCTGGTTATAGAGCCAGAGGGTTCCCACCTGTTTCAGGTACATGTGACTCGGTGATTCTCCCACAAGAAACCCCACAGGGGCTAACAGACAGATAATAGGTTATAAATTGATTAGAAATAAAAAAAGGAGAGACCTACCTGAAATAGGCTAGAAGACCACATCTTCCAAGCCTCTGCAATGTTTTGTAATCGTGACTTTATCCAATCGTTTAACATCGGGAAGCTTGGACTTATCCTCAGCATACTTAGCCTCAATATACTCCACCTTCAACGTGAAGGGCTTACTCAACCTCAAGACCTCAAATTCTCCAATCCGTTGAATCGCCTTCTCTGCAGCCTCCCTGATCCTCTCCCGCGCCTTGGCTGGGCTCAGTGAAATGGCTTGCCTGACTGTCAAGGCCCCCAGTTTCTCCTTCTCCTGCAGCCCCCACTTAACAGGCACACACTCTATGTTGGGAACAAGCGCCCTAGCCTCATCCACGGCGGCTTGATCACCCGTAACCATTATGCAAGGTACATCGTGTTCGCTGAAGGCGTAGATGTTCATGGCTATCTCACCGATCTTGGCATCGTCAAACCAGATGTTCTTGGGCAGAGGATAGAAGCTGTGACTCAGTACACCATTCTCTGCCCCAGCCATCCCATGAAACCCATGAAGCACCATGGCATCAAAACTATCATCTACCCCAGCTGGGCCAGCATCCCCAGCGTGCATAACCAATCTACACTCTGGGTGGATCAACTCGAAATCGATCCCACCAGGGAAAGCGCCGTGACCAGGCCAGGCGTATACCTCTGTCGCCCCGCCATCAATTAGTCCATCAACAAGTTCGTTTAGTTCCAGTGTTGCGATCCTTATGGCTTGCTGGTAGTATGCTCCGTTCTCCATGCATTGTTTCTTGAAGTCAACGATTCCAGCCACACCTTCGAGATCACAGACAATATACACTTTCAAACATGTCACCTACTTGATAGGCTCATACAAGTCCAGTACCAGCTCATCATCAGAGGCACTGAAATCATGCGTCTTCTCAAGACACTCCGCCTCTCTGCACTCATACCCATTCTCCTTAACCCAGTTGAAAAGCCTCATCCAAAGCTCCCCAATCTGACTCAGTTGATAGCAAGTCGTAACCGCGTATCTCCCTCCACCTACATCTTTCAAGGTCAAGCCTTCCTCGCTATAATCATCGTCTACCTTGATCCAGAACTCGTACCCATACTCCCTCTTCCCTTTACTGGGGTTAGGGTTATTGAAACCGAAAACCGGGTGCTTCTCCAGATCATTCAGGTATCCTTTTCCCTGAGCCCAATCTGTAAGCAGCTTCGCAGCATCATGCTCAGGTGTCCCGCTGATAGCCCTGAAACTAGCTACGCGCATGGGCTCAAGCTCAACTATCCTCACATCTAACTCCATCGCTCTATGCATCCTCTCATACGCATTTGTGATAAACTCCGCTCTCCGCAGCTCCTCCTGATGCCTCCTCCAGACAGAGCTCGTATAAGTGTCCACGATGCTTGCGAGAATGTTCCTGCCATCCTCCTTCAACTGATACAATCCTCTCTTGGGGTTCTCGATGATCCCCGCGTCTCCAAGATTGTTAAGGTGATGAGTCAAGGCAGTCTTACTCAACCCTACTGCTTTTTGTAATACGCTGAACTCTGTCTCTCCATCCAGAAGCTTTGATAGTATCCTCAATCTAACTGGGTTGGCCAAGGCAGTCAGGATCTCACTGATTTTTTCAGTGTTTTCTTCTAGTGTTTTATTGAGCAGGTCTTCTGTCATGGGTTTATCAGGATCTGGCTCGCGTTCTCGCTAATATAAAAATATTGTAAAAATAGTACTATAGTACTAATATCGCTGAATAACTACTCTCTTTGAACCATCTGAACAAGGAAACCATTGGAGTCACGAACTGTGATGATGTGCCTCTTGGTATCCTCATTGAACACCGGTCCATCGATCCAGTAACCCTTCTCCTTGAGTTCATTATATGCTTCCTCGATATCATCAACCAGTATGCTGAAGTGGCTGTAGCCGGGGTTATCAGCTGCCCGTGTCTTGTTGATGTCAATGGTCATACCGAACTGTGTCCTGAGTTGGACTGCCTCTCTCCCACCGTGCTCAAACCTTTGAACCAACTCACAGCCCAGATCAGTGTAAAACCTCACGGCCTCATCGAGATCGGTGGCAAAAAAGTGAATATGATCCATCTTAACCTGTTTCATAACCATCAAGCACCCGTAAACCATAAAGCCTTAACGCACCTAATATGATAACAACTTTCAGGAGATTCTGACAATGGCCCAACATCTCACCTCTATCTCCAATTACGCTGTAACGAGCCGATGTAATGGAAGATGCACAATGTGCAACATCTGGAAAACCCCAGACCCCGAAGACCCCAGCATCAAAAAGATATCAACTTTCTTTGAGGAAAACCAATCATTCCTCAGCGATCTAAAGTTTATTCAACTCACCGGCGGAGAACCCTTCCTAAGGGATGATCTCCCAGAACTAGCAAAGATAGTCCACAGCGTAGCCCCACAATGTGTCATATGGTTCCCAACCAACGGGTTGCTCCCAGAGAAAATCCATGACACCATCTATGATATTCTGCTTACCGCTGACAGACCCAGAATAGGTGTAACTGTATCTCTGGATGGAGAGGGTGAGATGCATGATATCCACCGAGGCATAGATGGCGCCTACAAGAAGGCACTCAAAACATTGACGCTACTCAGCCACCTGAAGGAAGACTATGGGCTCCTATTATCTACTGGATTCACTCTCACCCAAGTCAACTATAAACACGCTGCTTTTATCCAGAAGATAGCTTACAATCATGGTGCGGACTTCAGTTTCCGCCCAATAAACATCAGTGAGCACTACTACAAGAACATGGATAAAAAGGGAGAGTTCACAGAAGATGTCTTCCCATTTCTGGATGGCATCGCCTACAACATCAAGAAAGAGAAGGGAACCCTGAATAACCTTACAAAACTAGCCTACATCCAGGGGGCAAAAGAGTTTATCACCGGTAGCAGAACCCTCCCATGCAGCGCAGCAAGAGAATCAGTGTACATCGACGCATTTGGAGACGTATACCCCTGCATTGTGATGAACCACAAACTAGGCAACGTATACCAGAACTCCCTTGAGGACATACTCCAATCCCCCAGCGCCCATGAAGCCAGAGCAATCATAGAAAAACTGGAGTGCCCAACCTGCTGGCTGGAATGCGAAGTGTACAGGGACATAAAGAAAGACTGGGGAAGGCTCCTCAAAGTCATGTTCTGAGCTAAGCGGTCCTCTTGATGATGTGGTAACCGAACTGGGTCCTCACAGGCTCCACTGTGGTTTCGCCTACTTTCAAATCAAAGGCAGCCGTCTCAAAGGGCTTAACCATCTGCCCCCTACCAAAGGGACCGAGGTTCCCACCCCGCTTCCCAGATGGACATGTACTGTATTTCTTAGCGAGGTCCTCAAACTTGGCTCCACCTTTCAGCTCATCGAGGATCTTCAATGCTTGACTCTGTTTCTCCACGAGAATATGACTTGCTGTAATCCTAGATACCATAATGGTCCAATGGCGTAATAAGTTAAAAGAGTAGTGAAAAACT
>CAZVMT010000046.1:0-16080 GCA_964628765.1 uncultured Candidatus Bathyarchaeia archaeon
TTCATCAACCAGTCACTAATCACATTGACAAGCCCAGTAACCTCTAAAGCGGCACCTAGACTCAAGCCACCGCCAATCAATAAGAGTGTGGACCATTTACCATATCTGATATCTTGGTCCTCGATTAAATCTGTGAAGTATAACACAATCAGTATAATCGCTGCAACCATGGCGCTGCTATAACCGTGTCCTCCCCAGCCAATGAGATTAGCTACTGGATCAGGTAACTTACCAGTAAGCCAAGCAAGTACTGCGAATACAAATACTATAAGGGTGTTTCTCTGTTTATTACTGAGTTTCTCTGAAGGCCGATCGAGGAGAGGTATCTCGTTTACGTCTGTTGGAAAGATCATGAAGAGAACAACCCAGATCACTATGATCTGTATAAAAGCGATGGGCAATCCATAGACCATCCAGCCTAGGAAGCTGATCTCATAACCAACAATTGTCTTCAGGCTAGCAGCTGCCATAGCGCAAGTAGTAGTACCGACAAGTGTGCTGAGACCACCTGCTGTTGCACTGTAGGCGATGGCAAGGACCATTATCTTGCTGAAGTTTTCCTTCTTGTCCTTCACTTGGTCAGTGATCTTCAGCGCCATAGTGATGAGGAGCGCTGTAGATGCACTGTTGCTTATCCACATGCTAAGGAAACCAGTTGCAAACATCACCGCTAGAACCACTCCCTTGGTCCCAGCCTTGACCTTTGATAAGATCAGATAGGCGAAATACTCGTCAAGATCATATTTCTCCACAGCGACAGCCAGCATGAAACCACCCAGAAGTAGCATAACCGTGGTGTCAAAGAATGGCACCAAGGCGTCCTTGAAACTCTGGATACCCAACATGGCTTGAAGTAGAGGTATCAGTATAGCAGTAGCTGCGAGTGGCACTGCCTCGGTCACCCAGAGCCCAGAGGCATACACTAACACGATAAGCGCATAACGTTGCTCAACAGTAAGAAAACCGGAGGTCTGGTTGTAAGCTATGAAGGCAAGTATAGTTACTATGATGACTGTAATGATCCGTTTCTTGTCCATCTGAGTCACAGCTGCTTGAATGAGATTATCTCAAGGTTTTCTTCTGCTACCAGATCATCCAGTAGTCTCTTCAATGTGAACATGTTCTCAAGCTCTATCATAATATACATGACAGCAAGGCTCGGGTAATGCTTCTCGCTCGCAACAAGGAACGGGGGTACAGCAACACTTGTAGTGAAGTCCACTGTAAATTTCTGTTCCTTGAGTTTGGACGCAAATTTCCTCAAGACATTATTGTCGATAATATCTCCCCTAACGATAATCTCGACAGTTATTTGTTTAGCCAACCCTATTCACCGATTTGGGAATCCGTGATTCTTAACAGATCTAAGATAAAAACACTTACCTTTTTTTCTTGATTATTACCGTGTTTTGATACAGTTACTGCTATAAACCCCAGTGAGCAGGGATTCATATGAGCTTGGTTAAGCTTCCTCGCATGAGTTCAACTGAGATCGAGGAGCTATTGGATAATCAGTTTATGTGTCGTATCGCCTTCAATGGCGGAGATTACCCTTATCTGGTTCCCTTCAGGTACGTTAGGATCGATGGGGTGCTCTATTTCCACTTCACTGATTATGGTAAAAAGATGAAGCTAATAGAACAAGACGACAAGGCATGTGTCCAGATAGAAAGCTACACTCTTGATCTCAGTAACTATAACTTTGTCTCCCTCCGTGGACGCCTCGTTAAAGTTGATGACCCTGACGAATACAAGCGAGCTATCAAGTTATTCGCCGAGACTGGAGAAAAGAGCATATCTCCTAAATTCTTGGCTGCCCACGGGTTCAACCCAGATGATGGATGGAACGCCTTTATGGGAGATGATCTGGTCATCATAAAACTGGTTGATGTTGTTGAGAAAGTGGGGTTAAAGTCCCCTGACTAGAAATCGGCGTAATACAGAATCTTACCGTTAACAAGAGTCATGTAGCACTTGGCGTCCTTGATCTCCTCGACGGGAATCTCCGAGAGGTCTCCGTCAAAGACAGATATGTCCCCGAGTTTACCGACCTCAACGCTGCCTATCTTGTCTTCATGGAAACCAGCGTAAGCTGCGTTCAATGTATAGCACATCACAGCCTCTTCGAGGGTGATCCTGTTCTCTCGTATGGGGTGATTCACTGCGCTCCAGATCCCATAGATCGGGTTGAATGGCATCCCATCGCTACCAAAAGCCACCCTAATGCCTTCGTCTAGCATCGCCCTGTACTGGTTGCTCATCCTCTCTCTTTTATCGCCCAGTCTCTGGTTGTACATGCTTCCGGGGCCGCTCCATTCACCGATAAAGTTGGGCTGCATATCTGGGATTACACCGAGCTGTTTGATGCGTTCTATCTGCTGTGCACTAGTTATCTCGCAGTGCTCTATCCTGTGACGATGATCTTTCCTGGGTTTTCTCCTCAAAGCCTCCTGTATTGAGTCCAGTACTGCTTCTATTGCGAGATCACCGATGGCGTGGGTGGCTACTTGGAAGTCAGCTTCATGTGCTCGTGAGATTCTCTCCGTTAGCACCTCGGGTTTTATCAGTAAGAGTCCCGATGTACTTGGCTCATCCTCATAGGGTTCGAATAATGCTGCTGTTCTAGCCCCGAGGCTTCCATCCATGATTAGCTTCACTGGACCAAGTTGAACCATATCGTTTCCGAGACCTGTCTTTACTCCTAGCTTGATCGCTGCTTCCTCAGCATCGTCCCTGACCATGATGTATGCTCTTACCTTTAGTTTTCCTTCCTTCTCTGCCTGCTGATATGCACTTATATCCCTGTTTGTAAGTCCAGCATCATGTACAGCCGTACAGCCCAAACTCAATGCCCTTTTACTGGCTAAATCAAGATCTTCCACCATCGACTCAACGCTAGTTGATGGAATAGACGCATCAACCAGATGCCTGCAGTCCCTAAGTATACCTGTGTTCTCACCCGCATCATCCTTGTCTACATGCCCTCCCTCTGTATCCTGGGTGTCACGGGTTAATCCAGCCCTCTCCATCGCCTTTGTGTTTACGCTGACAAGGTGACCACATACACGGCTCAGCATAACTGGATTATCGGGCGCTATCGCATCCAAGTCATCCTTTGTCAAGTACCTGTTCTCAGGCCACTTAGCCTCATCCCATCCCTGACCTATTATCCACTCTCCAGGCTTTACCTCTACGATGCGTTTCTTTACACGCTTCAACGCCTCATCAATAGACTTGGTGTCATTGAGTGGGATCTTTGACTTCATGTCTTCTCCCATCCAGAGGAAGTGACAGTGGCTATCAATCAAACCCGGCATAATCGTCTTACCAGTTATATCATAAACCTCAGCGCCCGCCGGTATCTCCACCTCGTCGCGCTTGCCCACTTCCACGATATATTCGTCTTTCAGTATCACTATGCTGTCTTTAATCGGTGGAGCACCGGTTCCGTCAATTAGGGTGCCTCCCACCAGAACCCTTGGGCAGGTTTCTAGGCTCATTTTGAACAACCTGTTTTCAATGGTGTGATATTTAAACTTATCATAATTCCGCAGTATTACTGCGATTTCATCGCTTATTCACTGTGAAAAACCTTTTTTCAGTACTTTAATTATGTGCTTTTCATAGAAATTGAGTAAAACGCTGCTTAATTCGTTTTCTCTCTGGGATTTTCTATGTTTTCCGTAGAGGGGAGTTGGATTAGGTTTATTTATGGGGTGCTGATATTGGTGGGTGGGCTCGTAGTCTAGCCAGGATATGATTCGGGTTTGCGGAACCTGAGATCGAGGGTTCGAATCCCTCCGAGCCCGCCATCCTTCTCGCATTTTTATTTAAAATTGTCATTTATAAAAAATAATAAAGAAAATATTTTCATCCATTAAGAAAAGCCGGAGAAAAATGGATTATTTTTATGAAAATGCGGTTTATTTCGATAAAAAATGATACCTTTTTAAAAGTTAATCCCGCTTATATAGGCAGTGTTTTTCAATTGAGAGGAAAAATTAAAAAATATTTATCATACCGAGGATTCGGTTTCATTGAAGTAGAAGGCAAAGAAGATGATATCTTCTTTCATGTATCCAACTATCCAAAAACAGCATTACCTGCGGCAGGGCAAGAAATAGAATTCAGTTTAATCGAGACTCCTAAAGGAGAAGAAGCAACGAATATACAGGTCCTAGAGAAGACCTCCGAGATATTCACAGCTGAAAAAGAGGAAAAAGAAGACAAACCAAATCATGAACCAATGGTTGAGGAGAAAGACAACCTCGATCAACTGACTGGGGTCGGACCTAAGTATCAGGAATTACTGCGAGCAGTGGGCATCAGGTCCATTGCGAAGCTCGCTGAAAACGATTCAGAGAAGCTATTCAACACACTGATGGCGGTGAATGAAGAACAGGGTATCACCAAGAGGCCCCCGAATATTGATAATGTCGTGGCTTGGATCAACCTAGCCAAGTCCTGACTCTAACTTATAAAGTCGTTAACTAATTTATTTGATTAAATTTTTTCTAGATATAGGTCGTTCAAGAATATGTATGCTGATATGTTATCTATTTCTCGTTGTTTAATTCTCTCAAGGAAGACTCTTTTCAGTGTGTTGATGGGATGACTCTGGTCCTTTATCTTTATCAACACGATATCCGAGGCTTGGAACCTGTCGAGATATTCATCAACTATGTTTTTGATTTCCTCTGTCATCCAGCTCCCTCTCACAACTGAATAAAATATCTCCTGTGTTTGGTTCTATAAATGCTAACCTATTCGTGGAACTAAAATCTTTTAATAAACTCCAGAAACTCGCAGCTTCAATCAGGTTGCTTTTATCAGCCTCGAATCGGAGCACCAGCGATGAAGCTTCTGATACACTGAGCTTGAAAACCATGGGGAGGTTCCTATGCTCTGTATCAAAGTAAAGACCATAATCTATGCTTATCAATCTAAGCAAAATGCCCTCAATACTCGAATCTCCTGATATAGCGGTCAACGGCGCTGTCTTTCTACTCGGAACAAGCTCACCGTTTTCCTTATATATATTCAGGTTTCCTGTCTCGACCTGTACTTTGAAGCTGTGCTCTTTCACTGGTTTTTCCTCTCTCCAGCGTTTCATCGATTCACCAAGTGAGATTAGTTGATTTTCTGATTCTTCTGGGATATACACTTTAAGTATCTCTGTTAATCTTCTGAGCTGCTCCTCTGTTTTTGACAACAGATTATCTGGTGACGTGGTCTCGATGTTGTATTGCTTAGCCAGGTTTTCCAGCATCTGCCTCTGATGAGGCTCAAATTCAGTTATAATAAAGAGACACCAGGGTTTCGCGATATACTCAGCGGAAGCCCAGTAGACACTCATGGCGACTTGAAACGCCTCACTGCCATCACTTTTCGCTATCAACGCGATGACTGGCTCGTCTTCCCTGAAACCCCACGCATAATCCGTGCCATGAAATTGAATGGTCTTCATCCCATTTTCCAGTAGGAATGAGTTCAAATCCTCCACGGCAGGTTTCATGGGCTGATAATTGTCCATGTGCTTATTGATTTAACGGAAGTATCCCTCAGCGTACCCCCTGAACCCAGAGTTTCTCGTTACTCGGATGAGGAGTATGCCCAAGATGATCATTTCAGCAAACGCCTTGACTACTATCTGGATACCGATCAATGTAGCGATCCCAACGGGTAATCCTGTCACAGGAGGTAGAAGATACCTGAATAATACCAAGGTTAGCAGAGCCTCCGGGATATAGGCGGCACATGTCAAAATCGCTGACTTGATCCATGAATTTGCTTCATATCTCTGGAACAATAATCCCGCTGCGACTCCTGTCAACGCCTTACCGAGAGGAAGCCCGAACCCAGTAACCAAGTTTCCCTGACTGAACCCGAACTCGAAGGCAGCTACCATTCCGCCTACAGCACCCGTTACTCCTCCTATTACGGGTCCACCGAATAACGCTGCGATGAATGTCGCTAAATGACTGATGTCCAGTGCGAGGCTAACGGAGATGGGTCCAAGAGGAATGTTAGGCGCTATCGGTGCTAATTTCGTGGTTAAGAAAGATAGTATGTTTCCAAGCGCTGCCATGAGTGCTATAAATGTAAGGCTTTTCGATCCTAGTCTGTTCATGTTTGGTGATATCCAAAGTTGACGCATTTACGGGTTATTACTCAAATAATAGTTGATTTACATCTCTGGATAAGCTCCCTGAGCACACGCATCGCTTCACTCGAATCCTCAGCCTTAACAAGAATATGATCCCTTAAAAAAGTCGAGACCGCGTAGATGCTTATACCTGCGTCCGCTAGAACAGCGCTAACGACACTGAGATAACCGACAAGGCTCAGGTCAAGTACGATATCAAATGTGATTGCCCTGTAAGGTCCCTCAACCTCATAACTCGGAAAACTATCCTGCATCTCTTTCCAGTCATCTGTTCCCAGAATCAGTGACACCTCCTCTGAGTCAATTGTAACTGAGCTGAATGGCATCAATGGCTTGAAGAGGTCTAAGGCTCTTTCTTTTTCAACGACAGGGAGACTCACAATCATGTATTCTCTGGGATGCAACTTGAGTTCACTAGATGCAAAGACAGGGATCATCTCCTCTGATGGCATGTGATTCATTTAACCCAAATCCTGAATCCGTTTTCCACGCCTAGTCAACTCTACTATCCTTGCTGTGAGCCTCTTGTTTCCTCGTTTCAGCTCCTTGAGTAAGGCTTTTGGCTTCCTCGGGCTTATCATGAAGATTTTCTTCTCAACGTACAGATTCATGATTATATTCTCGCTGTTGGTGTAGTCGGTGAACCTGAACCCGCTCTTACGCAGGATGGCTGATTGATCTGTTGCATACTCTGTAGCGTCCTTGCTGATCTCCTCATCTACTCTAATATAGACCTCAACCCGGTCGATTTTTTTAAATGGGATATTCTCGGTGTGTCTGAGAAATCTCTTGATCTCGATCCCGTCTTTCCTCAAAATATAACGACTGGGATAAACTGGGAAAAATCTTGGGATAGCAATGGTCAAGAAAAGAGTACTCACCAATACCATTGCATCTTCCCAGAAGACAGAGCTACCAACTAAGAGGATTCCCTGCTGATAGTGTTGAATCGCTTGGAATACATTGTAGATGAAGAGTGGCACATTAAACGCCGGTATCAGATAACCAAGCAATCGCCTCCGCCTTATCAATGGCAATGACTCGATCTCTACATCCGACACAGTTATTCAATCAAAAGACATGGCTCAAAGATATAAAACCCCCATACCAGAACCCAGAAAAGGGAGGAGCCACCAACCCCTAGTCATGAACACCACTGTCCTGAGGCTCGGGCACAGACCCCAAAGGGACAAACGTTTATCAACGCATTTAATCCTCTGCGCAAGGGCGCTTGGAGCCCAGAAGGTGATCTATTCGGGTGAAGAAGACCCGAGACTAGAGGAGGGCATCAGGGATATAGTGGAGCGATGGGGCGGAGATTTTGAGATTCAATACGAGTCCAACTGGAGAGGTGTGGTAAAACAGTGGAATGGCAACATTGTCCACCTCACCATGTATGGACTACCTGTCGAGGAGACTGCCCCCACTTTCAGTACACTTGAAGATCCGCTTCTAGTGGTAGTAGGTGGACCCAAGGTTCCAAGGGACATGTACGAAAACGCTACATGGAATGTCTCTGTTACGACTCAGCCTCATAGCGAGGTTAGTGCATTGGCATTATTCCTGTATCTACTCCAAGGCGAATCCGCGCTGAGACACGAGTTCCCGGGTGGCTCCATCAAGATCACCCCCAGTGAACACGGGAAAGAGGTCGAGGTTAGCAAAGACTAAATCACGCGAGTTCCCAATATATGGAGGATCGAGGAAAAATGGCGTCAATTTATACTGTAAACGAGGAAACATTGTACAATATCGCGAAGGTGCTCGGTGGAGAGGATGGCATTAAGATCATAGAGATCCTCAACGAACGAGACAACATCACGGTCGAGGAACTAGCGGAGCTGACAGGAATCCAGATAAACGACGTCAGGAAACTCCTCTACCGGTTCTATAACCATAGCCTTGTAACCAATAGACGATTCAGGGACAAGGAAACAGGCTGGTTCATCTTCCAGTGGAGTCTCCAACCCGAGCTAGTCGAGGCATATGTACATAGCATTAAGCAAAAAATTCTCCGTAAACTTGAGACCCGGCTGGAATATGAGCTAAACCACGAGTTCTACCACTGTGGAAACCTTCAATGTCCAAACACCACTTTTGAGGTGGCTATGGACACTGTTTTCCACTGTCCGTACTGCAATGAGCCTCTCCACAGGATGGATAACACCCCAGTGATCGAGTTTCTTGAGAAGAAGATAGATGAAATTAAGGAGGAACTTGAGGACTGAGCCTCCCGTCGAGGGACGAGGCAATAGGCATTCTTGAGGCAGTTGGGACTCCTAGCCACGTCATAGAACACTGTGAGAACGTCACAAAGGTTGCGTTGAGAATAGCCAACCAGTTGATATTCAGAGGACACAATGTTGATATCAGGCTCGTAGAGTCAGGTGCTCTGCTACATGATATCGGTCGAAGTCGTAGTCACGAGGTAGACCATGCAGCCAAGGGTGTAGAGATCGCACGAGAGATGGGGTTACCTGAGAGACTGGTCCATATTATTGAGCGCCATGTTGGTGCAGGTATTCCCGATGATGAGGCAAAAGCCCTTGGGCTACCAGAGGGGCATTATGTTCCTGAAACTCTTGAGGAAAAGATCGTGAGCTACGCTGATAAACTGATAGCTGGTAGATGTGAGGTAGACATCGAGGTTACTATACGTGACTTCGCTGAAAGGCTTGGTGATGAGCATCCTAGTATTCAGAGGCTCAGGGATCTTGATGTTGAGATGAAGGCTCTGCTGGATGGATAGATTCGTTAACGTTTTATGTAGGGTATTGATCCAATAAGGTTGCATGGGCCGGTCGTCCAGCCTGGTTAGGACGCCGCCTTTACGAGGCGGAGGTCGCCGGTTCAAGTCCGGCCCGGCCCACCATGCTTGTAGAAAACTAGTTTAATGATCAAAACAAGCATCCGGTTTTCATCCAAGTAATTTACGAAAAACTTAACTCAATTTAACTAATAAAAACGAAAAACAACATAATCTCTAATTTCGAAGAACATCCTAATTACACCTTTATAAAAAAGTGGTCTCAGAGAGTTTGTATCCATTTTCAACATCAGAGACACAAGATGAACGCCAAGAAACAAGTAACACTAATACTACTGATGCTCGTAACTTCCCAAACCATTTACGTTTCCCTCTGCGAGCACCCACACAGACTAAACTCAGCATGGCTAATCAACCCAGTATACGTAGACGGCGACATAACAGACTCAAAAGAATGGATCGACGCCAACAGCATAGAACTAAACCTAGGAACCAACTATGGACGAAGCCCGCCCTTCCTCGAAACCAAGATATGGGCAAAAAACGACATGACACACCTATACCTACTCTACAGAATAAAATACCCATTCAACAGCTACGACCTAGACGACCAAGCGTTCATCTACTACCTAATCCATGACACCCCAACCAGCTATATTGCCACAGACAAATCAATAGTTGGACAACTTGGAGCAACTCAAGACCTATGCAACTACACAGGCATCACATGGACAAACGACATCCCAGTGGGAGAAAACAACGTCGAGGGCATGGGCCACTATGATAGTCTCTTCTACTGGTTCGAGATCAAGAAACCCCTCAACAGCGGAGACATGTGTGACTGGCTCTTCGAGCTAGGCGAAACCTATGGATACGCGAGTTCACCAATAGACAAATCGGACCATTTATGTATCGGGCTCTATGATGACAGCCAAGGCTACAATATCCAGAACTTTATTCAGCTAGTAATCGCTGAATCAGCCCTACCTGACCACATCCCTGTAGGCGGTGAACTAGCACCCGTATCAAGACAAGAAATAATACTACAATTCATGAAAACCATCACAATCTATTTGACCACACTCATCTGCATAGTGCTAGCTGTGAAAAGGTTACTCTAAAACCACCAAGGAGTAACATATTTAATTGAGATATGCTATCAATGCTTTGCGTGGGCCCGTGGCCTAGAACGGTTATGGCGTCTGACTGATAATCAGAAGGTCCTGAGTTCAAATCTCAGCGGGCCCACCATTTACTTAACAAAAAAATGTAATATTGTATTTACCCTTATCAATAATATAAACCATAGATAATAATCAATATAATAACAAATACAAGTAAATATTAACAAAAAAACAATACATATTTTGTATACAACATTGATAAAATCAAACTCCATATTAGAAATACCTACTGGAAACAAGGAACACATCTAAATAGCACCGAGCCCCATGAATGAAACAGGTGAAGAAAAACGTCCACGCTATCAGAAGCTATACAGGAGAAATTCAACAAAAAGGACTGCCCCTTCCTCCAGGACTGCGATGTCCCGGTGACCAAGGACTTCTTCACAAGAGTATGTAAATCCCCAGCATATCTCAACTGTCACCACTTCGCCAAGCGAATGAACGAACTCCAGACACCATTAACGTGGCTCCAGAAGATAGCAGTCGATCAAGCGAAGATGATGACATCAGATGTAGAAGCTACACAAGCTTAAATCCGGTGCATGTTTCTACCTATTGAACCCTGATGCAGACCATTGAACTATTTCCATCGATCTACAAACTTCGCAATAACCAAGAGATACTGGCAACACGCAACCTCACCCCAGGGATAACCTACTACGGTGAACCAGTATACACTATTGATGGAGTAGAGTATAGGAGCTGGAACCCGACACGCAGCAAACTCGGCGCGGTAATAATGAAGGGCGTACAAAACATGCCCATAAAACCAGAATGCAAGGTACTGTATCTCGGCGTCGCTTCAGGGACCACAGTTAGCCATGTATCCGATGTAATCGGGGAGAGTGGCCACGTTTGGGGACTAGATTTTGCTCCCCGCTCCATGAGGGACCTACTGGACAAGGTTACAAGACATCGAAATAATATATCACCGATTCTTGGCGACGCACGCCAGCCCTCGACTTATTCAATGTATGTTCCTTTGGTTGATGTTATCTTCGCAGATGTGGCTCAACCTGACCAGGCAGAGATTATCACGAACAACGCGAAACATTTTCTCAAAGAGAAAGGATGGATGATGCTCTCAATAAAGTCACGGAGCATCGATGTACGTGAAAAACCCCAAGACGTTTACAATGATCAGGTGAAGATAATAGAAGACTCGGGATATACTGTACACGAGGTTTTGGTTCTTGATCCATATGAGAAGGATCACGCTATGGTGTTAGCTTCGTCTGCTTGAGCTGCCTCAAGTATCTCTGAACCGTCTCCCAGGATGCTCGCATATAATCTGGGCACTCTTTGTGCTCGTTGAAGTAGTTCTCGATGAATTTCTGTGTTTTCTGGTCGCTTGCGTAGCCTGAGTTGAAGTCACCGTGTAATTCATTTAGCTCTTTGATGCGCTGGTCTCTAGTTACCTTGGCGATTATAGAGGCTGCGCCTGTGGATGGGTATTTTGCGTCTGCCCTTGGCTCGCAGATGACTTTTAAATTGTATTTTATCACTGATTGTATCTGCTTAGCGCATCTCTGGTTATCTACATCAGGTGGGTCCATGTGCACGATATCTGGTTTAAGTTCGCGTACAAGTTTGGCCATGATCATGGTCTCAAGATAGTTTAGACGTCTCAGTGGTTGACTCCTGAAAACTACTTTATCGATTGTCCTTGGCTGGAGTTCAAAGACTTTGTAGTCTAATGCGAGTTCTTTGATCTCTTCTGCGAGTCTTTCTCTTTTCTTGGCTGATAGTTTCTTGGAGTCTTTTACCCCTATCTCTCTGAGGATTAGGAGCGTCTCCTCATTGAATAAGACACAGGCTATGACAAGGGGTCCTATGGCGCATCCTCTCCCGGCTTCGTCTACTCCAGCGACTCTCATCGGGCATCAATGGTGATTTGCGTTTAAAAAAAGATACCCATCTCCCTGTACAATACAAGATATTTTTTCACCGCTGTCTCGCTGTTGAACTTCTCAACTATTGTTTCTCTTGCTTTTTTTGAGATTTCATCGCTGTTAGCTGCTTCCAGTATTCTGTCAGCCATCATCACTCTGTCTCCGGGATTAAACAGATATCCGTTAATCTGATCCTCGATAATCTCCCTGCATCCATGAGCATCCACAGCGATAGGTACAGCCCCACAGGCCATCGCCTCTTGGAGCGAGACTGAGAGCCCTTCACGACTGGAGGCTAGAACGAAAATATCCAAGCTCCTGTGAAAAGATACCGGGTCTTGAACCCTACCAGCGAAATCAACATCTATTTTTAATTTCTCTGCTATTTTCATCAGTCTTGCCTGATCTGGTCCATCGCCTCCTATTCTCAAATTTAGATCGATCTTGTCCTCAATCGCTTTTGCTGCATACAGTAGGTCTTCGATTCTTTTCTCTGGAACTAGTCTTCCAAGGGTCCCGATAGTTAGCTCATCTCCCTTGTTTTCTGGTTTGAATCTTTCTACATCTACCCCTAGATATATTGTCTGGGTCTTGGATGGTTCTGCTCCTATTTGGAGTACCAATTGTTTGATGTAATCAGATACGGCTATTATTCGATCTGCTTTTCTTAAGGCATATCTTGTAAATGCTCTGTAGAAGGGCTTCTCTATTGGGTATGTGATGTCGCTTCCATGGCATGTTATCATTTGAGGTGTCTTTCTTGGGTTTATCGAGGCTAGAAATCCCAGTGGAATGGCAAGGTGCGTGTGGATCAACTGAGAATCGCTTGATAATATGTTGAGATACGCAGATGCGAGGTAGGGTGGGAGTGTTATCAACGTACTTTTAGGCGCGTTTTTCATTGTCGCTTCTGCGACATACTCCATCTGCCTCAGGGGCATATAGGGGAAACGTCTAACCGGGTATGCCAGCTCTAATTGTTCCATGGTTCGTGTCCTTGGGGCTAATACTTCGAGTTGCACTTGTTTTGATAATCGATCGCACAGCGTCTTGATGAATCCCCCGTGATAATCGCCCTTGTATCTTGGAAAACTGGGAGTCAGAACCGATACCTGTGGCACGTTAGATATAATACATTCAGAAAATATTAATAGTTGTATCTATGCACGTCTGTTTCATCACCTTGGAGTATTTCGGCTGGGGGAAGTATGGGGGAATAGGGAGAGCCACTAGAGACATTGCCACTGGGTTATCGCGACGTGGTGTTAATGTGTCTGTGGTTGTGCCTCTTAGTATAGGGCAGCGTCGTCGTGAGTACGTTGATGGCGTTGATGTCTATGGGTTCCCTTTATCAGAATATCCATTCATCAGCGGTATTCTTCGCAGTATAGATGCCGACGTTTATCATAGTCAGGACCCGACTCTAGGTACATTGCTTGGACTGAAAGCGTATCCAGATGCTGTGCACTTGATGACCAGTCAGAATCCAAAAACAAAGACAGACTGGGAAAAGGTAAACAAGTACTATCCAAAGAGGAGACTGCTTTATAACCGGTTCATTGACCCTTGGGTGAATCGCTGCGTCAAGGAACTGGATCAGGTATACTGTCAAGCACGGTATACGGTTGATAAGGTGAAAAAAATATTCAGCTTGGATTATACACCGAGGATCCTCCCTAACCCTGTAAAAGTACCAGAATCTCTTCCTCAAAAAAGCGGTGAGCCCCTTGTTTTGTTTCTTGGACGCTTTGATGGAGAGAAGAACCCGGAGGGCTTCATGCAGCTAGCAGAAACGTTCCCTGATGTGAGCTTCATTGCAGCAGGTGCAAGCCATGATAAAGAATTAGATGCGAGGCTTCGAGCTAAATACTTTGATACACCCAATCTTATACTTCCCGGATTCTTGAATGGAGCGAATAAGAATCAGCTTCTGGATGATGCATGGGTTCTCGCGAACACTAGTGTCAGTGAGTGTCTCCCAGTATCTTTTCTTGAAGCAGCTGCCCACGGGTGCAGCATATTAAGCCCCCATGATCCAGATGGTTTCTCATCCCGCTTTGGTTATCATGCTTCAAACAATGGTTTTACTGAAGGGTTATCCTGGTTATTAAATGATGAAAACTGGAAGGAAAGAGGCGCTTCAGGGTACAGCTACGTGAAGAAATATCATGAGGAGAAAAAAGTAATAGATCGGCACTTAAAAGAATACAAGAAATTGGTTATTTAGCTACTCATCCTTCATTGATTTCAACTCGGTTATCCCGAGCATCTCGACATCCAAAGGAAAGATGGGTCGCCTTATGTTCTTGAACCCAAAACCAGCTAGCCTTGGACTAGTCAAACCTGGGGTATCAAGCTCTATGATCTCTGCTGCGATAGGCTCATGAGCTGCCCTGAAGTGGACGCTGGATTTTACTACTATGAAGCGTTTTTCTTCTGGTTTGATGTCGAGAGCCCTGTATAGTGTCAGATCTAATGGCTGGAGGCGTTTACATGTAACAATAACATCGTTTCCTCCGATTTCTAGAATTACTGTTGGCCCCATGTCCATGGGTACTCCGCTGCCCATGGGTCCATTTGAGATGAATGTACCATCTGAGATGTGCTTCACCTTACCTGTTACAGATAGGGGCTCTCCATGCAGACCATCAGTGTGACCACCCAGTTCTAATTCAACCATGCTTCCTCTCCCAGCATCTATCGACTTCTTTGCCGCTGCTGGGTCCCAGATAAGAGCGATGACTCCCCCAGTCAATCCCTCCTCCAGTATGGCTTTCAAGACGACTGTACCGTCTTCTGGTGTTCCACCACCGGGATTATCTCCTATATCAGCCATTATTATGGGCGTCTTGCTTGCTTGAGCTGTGTGTCTCAACGCCTGTTTTAGTGGTGTGGGTGTTACAAGGAAGTCTCTTCTCATGTTCCAAGCTATGTCCTGAAGTTGTTCTGCAAGTTCATCTGCGAGTTTCTGATTGTTGTTTGTGGTTACAATGAAGCTCATGCCTGCCTCGTATAAGTCGCTCCATGGGAACCCTGCGGCTACAGTGATGGTTTCTACTTCTGGAAGCTGTTCCATCTGGTGAGCTTCATCGATGAGACGCTTCATGGGGTATCTTCCTGTGAACTGTACTTGTAGCGCTGGTAACATGGGTGGCTGTTTGAATCCAAGCGTGGGATTTAGCTCTCCTTCCAGCATCTTCTTTGTGAGGTTTACTGCCTCTATTCCTCTCTCATAGCCATCTGTGTGGGGGTAGGTGTCGTAGCCGATTAGCATGTCAGCAGATTCGACCATTTGCTGGGTATAATTGGCGTGGAGATCAAATGTGGCTACAAGAGGTTTATCTCCGATGAGTTTTCTTACCTCACTCAATACTTTGCCTTCTATGTCTGGGTATTTCTCGCTGACCCCTGCCCCATGTAGGTGCATCACCGCTGCGTCATAATTTCCAGCTGCCTTGATGCCATCCAGTATACCGTTTAGCAGTGTGTCGAATGCTTCCGCTGTTATGGTGCCTGATGGAACCGCTGATGCGAAAACTGTGGGTATTAGCTCGTATCCATGCTGTTTGCATCCTTCTATGATACCGCCAGCTGGGCTCTTGGTGCCATCAAAGTCCTTGAAATATTCATCCCCGTAGAGGAGTCTTCTTTTCTTGAACTCTTCTAGGTCGGTTTTGATGTTTGAGTATACGTTTGTCTCATGGCTAATGGTACCTGTTACGATCTTCATACTTTAAGTGAGGTAGATTCAAGCTTTAACATATACTAGAAAAAGTTTCGGAGATCTATCCCCTTCTCTGAGTTTTTTTTATCGCTCGGCAAGATACCTTCTATGTTCAATAGGAATCGTTTCCTGTGCAACCCTCCACCGAATCCTCCGATGCCGCCATTATTCCAGACTACCCTGTGACAGGGAACGATGATGGTTATAGGGTTCTGACCAACGGCGTTTCCAACCGCCCTCGATGCATTTGGTTTCTTGATCACCTTTGCTAATATCCCATAGCTTGTGAGCTTGCCGTATGGTATCTTGTAGATGGCTCTCCAGACTTTTTTCTGGAAATCGGT
>CAZVMT010000047.1:0-16059 GCA_964628765.1 uncultured Candidatus Bathyarchaeia archaeon
GCGCCATCACGGTACAGCTACAAGATAAGCAAGGAAACCCTGTCCCAGCCCAAATCACTACAACAGTTTACCTATCAAGCAGCAACATAAACGTGGTAACCGTAGATGAAATAGTCACGATAAACAGCGGTCAATACAAGACAACAGCAAACATAGAGACCTACAACGAGAACGGTGAGAGCATAATCTCAGCCATAAGCCCCGGGCTAATATCTGATAGCGCAGAGATACTCATAAAAGGTCAGGTGCCCAGCCTCGTTGAACTATATGTCTTCCCAGAGATATTGATTGCAGACGCTTCAGTCAACGATATAATAACAGTACAGTTGCTGGATGACGAGGGAAACCCCGTTGAAGCCAGAAGAGACACTGAGATATTCCTAACCAGCACTAACACAGAAGTAGGAACAGTCCCCGACTCGGTGATCATACTCCAGGGAGACAGCTACTCAGTAGCTCCCTTCACTTGCACAGGCACATCGGGGAGCACAAACCTATTGGCGTCCATGATGGGTGTCAAACCATCAGAAAAGACCATCCAGACAGTCACACAGAAATTCAACATGACCATGATGGCCCCAAACACCATAAGGATCAACGAGACCTTCACCGTACAGGTTCAACTGGTAAGCGAGGGCCAACCAGTCCCAGGTGCCCAGATAGAATGGACTGCCCTAGGAGGCGTCATCTTGTCAGAGAAAACCGAGACCAACGAGGATGGAGTAGCCTCCGCCGAGATAGTGCAGAAGTTAGAGACCCTGCGACTCAGAGCAGTAGCAACCAAGACAGGATATGAGTCTAAGGAAGCTCAGAAAAACATCCAGACCGCGCAGCAGATAGAGGAAAAAGAGTTAACGGTAACTGTACTCGGTCGCGAGATTCTCGTGTTCCACATACTCATAGGATTAGCAGCCATAATAGCTGTGATTCTCGCTGCCTATGTTTATATCAAGTACAAGAAGTCGCGGCAAGATGAGCCAGAAGATCTAGAGATCTATACTTAGACTATAGCTCGATCTTTAGCCCAGTCGCATCGATTGTATACTTGTGAGTCTTTCTGGAGTGATTGGTTCCACGCATCTTCGTGACCCTTAACTTGCGCTTCAGGTTATCGGTCTCATCATAGTTGTGCTCCAACAAGATGATCCCATCGGCGACAAACTCCTCGATACTCTCACCGATACGCGTACTATTCCAAGGGATATCCGTGATAGCGACGGTAGTGCATCCCGTCTTGAGGATCAACCTGTACAGAAGCCTAATGAGGTGTCTCTTCTCAAACTCCGTCTCCAACCCCATAGCCATGGCTGCGATGCTATCAACAACTAGCCTTTTTGCTCTGAGTGTGGTGATAGACTCAAAAATCTGGTTCAGTGCCGACTGTACCTCTGTCTCGCTACCTATGCTAAGATCAAGTACCTCGACCATTCTACGTCGAATCAAAGGCTCATAGTCGATGCCAAACTTTTTCATGTCTTGAATAAGCCTTTTTCTGGTCTCCGCGAAACAGGCGTATACACCTGGTTCATCGAGCAGTGCACCCTGATATATGAAATTTGATGACAAGATGGTCTTACCTGCACCAGGGTTCCCTGCTAGAAGAATCATGCTGTTCCTCAGAAATCCGCCGTCAAGTAACTTGTCAAGCTCATTATTACCTGTCGAAATCCTTTCACTCATTATCATCATCCATCTCTAGATCAAATGTTGGTGCTCTAAGTACATTGGGCAATGCCTCGGCTCTCTTCAGCTCCATAATTATGAGGTTTCTAAGCCACTCGCTTACGTTTAACCCCTCTCGGACAGCCATCTGAACTACTATGTCCCTTATTCTCGGGGTGACCCTTGTTGCCAAAAGGACGGTTTTCGGGGTTCCAGTTTTTTGAGGCATTTTTACTTCCTTTCAGTTGTTTTTGTATGATTTAAAGAGTGTGCTATAACGCTTTAATCATACACTGTGATGTTATGAATATGTATATTTAAAAATATTCAGAGTTTCAATGTGTTTAATATTTTAACTGCTTTTAATAATACTCTAAAAATCCCTTTAAAGCCTCACTAATATATTCCTCAAATTTCCTGTTATTATCTTTCTCATATTTCCTATTTATTTTCTCATATAGACGTTCAATTATCAGATCCTCTATACCTCTTGCACTTTGCCCAAAAAGGTCCTCCAACTCACAGCAAAACACATCAGGGCACTCAAGTATTGTCGCTTTTTTAAACTCAGTGTTCATCTCCAAGAAGTTTATCACTACTTTGCTGAACGACAACACCTCTTCAATACTCTCAATGAGGCGTTCCCTGAATTCTTCGCGTTTTACCTCTGAGATGGGGGCCCCTATCTCATAGGTATCTGTAATCTCAGTCGTTATTCCCTAAGCCCTCCTACTAGGAACCGGGTTCTCGTCCAGTTCCTTAACCCTGTTCCGTATGTATTCAAGCACTTTTTCCTGGGTATACCTGAGTTCTTCCCTCTGTTGCTCCAGGTTCTCGGTGATGACCTCTACAAGCTTGTCAGGATCGAATGGTTTGACGAGATATGCATCAGCTTTTTCATTTACTGACTTTATAGCTGATTCAGTGTCCGGGAATCCCGTTAAGATAATCTTCTTGGTCCTTGGAGTATATTTGTTAATCTTCGACAAAAGCTCGATCCCAGTGATATCCGGGAGCTTTACATCGAGAAGCACAAGATTGTAAAACTTGTTTTTTAGCTTCATCTCGGCCTCGGATCCACTCTTCGCGACATCAAGAACATATCCCTCACCATCGAGGATGCTAACTATGGAGTCACGGAGGACATCATCGTCATCCACCACAAGAATTTTTTCGTAAGTACTCACTGGTCGTCGCCTATTCTGGCTCACATCATTATCAGAGAATTAAAAGATTCTAGAACACAGATATAGTCTGTTATACTTGATTTTTTAATAGCTGTCTCATTGTTTTCTTTCGTTGAATGTCGTAAGATTCATGATTTTCTTGGTTTTAGTCGATAAGATTTAAATTAGGCAAGAGTTTCACTTATTCAAATAAAAATTCTGGTGTTTCGCATCTTGGAAAATTCTGAATTATGCTCCCCAAAATGCCGAACTTTCAAATGCACAAAGAGGGCTTTGACCTTCCGAGGGAAAACTCCTTGGTGTAATTGGACAAGTGAGCCATGTGATCCCAAAGGTTGCACATATGCCATGTGCCATAAGAGACAGCTTCTGGACAACGGAGTCTGCGGTCTCACAGTAAAACGTAAGACAAAAGATGAGGTCAGGCCGGAGGATATGTTCAAGGACGAGATCCGTATTAGGGGTAAGCTAGCTAGGAAGACAGGTGAAAAGTCTATCTTCTAGTCATCTTATGGCTTGATTGATTTGAGTAATGACCTGAAATCTAATCTCAGTGGAAAACTCGCCGATGAGTTAATCCAACTAGTCCCATCCAGTTTTGATATCCTCGGCTCAAAGGGCGAGGCCATAGCCATCATCGAAATCCCTGAAGAGCTTGAGGAATATGAGACAATAATCGCCGAGACGATGATGCAGATCCATAAAAACGTGAAGAGCGTATTGGCGAAAAAGACTGAGAGATACGGGGAACTCAGGCTCAGGGATTATAGGCTGATTTTAGGCGATGAGAATACCGAGGTTATCCACAAGGAATCCGGGTGCAGATTCAAGCTCGATCCTAGGGTTACCTATTTCTCAACTAGGGAGAGTTCTGAGCGGGAACGTATCTGTCAACAGATCACAGACCCTGAGGAGGTCTTGGTTATGTTTAGCGGTGTAGGCCCATTCCCAATATGTATCGCCAAGCATAATACGGGAACCACCTGTGTAGCGGTTGAGCTGAACCCAGAGGCGCATCAATACTGCCTAGAGAACATTAAATTAAACAAACTGGGGGACAGGGTTACGGCGATCCAGGGTGATGTGAGGGATATATGTCCCAGCCTCAACAGGCAATTCGACCGTGTATTAACGCCTCTACCCAAAGGAGCCCATCTCTTCCTCGATATCACCATCCCGATGATCAAACAAGGAGGCATATTGCATTTCTACCACTGGGCACCAGACGATGACCCATACTCTGAGGCATTCAAGCTAGTCGAAGAAGCTGCAGCACAGTTTAACCGTGAATGTGAGTTCAAGGGTGGGGTTAAGGTCGCCAAGTATAGCCCACGGGTCTCGAAGGTCCGGGTCGATGTCGTCGTAAATTAATCTGATATGAAGACCTTTGGCTTAGATACTATATTTATCTCTTTACCGCAGTCTGGACAGAATTCTCCCAGGAAGTGGAGTCTTTTACCGCAGTAGCGGCAGTATTTCATGGTCTCTGATCTTCTCTTCTTCAATGTCCCTCCGCATTGACTGCAGAATAATGAGTCAAACGGCATGACCGCGCCGCACCGCCTGCAAGCTTTCTCGTAGCCTACCACCTTGTCTGGTGCTACTATGGTTTTCTCGACGTTGGGCTCTGGCTCCTGATATATTGGCTCCTCTGGTAAGAATCCGACTCCTCCACCCACGATGGCCCCCACGAATAATCCAGGCAGTAATGTGAGTGTAATGTTTGATATAATCTCGCTTATTGCGGAAACTGACGCCATGTTTGGACCAGATACAATATTGGATCTGAAGAAACCATACGCGACAAGGAATGATATCGCTCCAATGAACACTGATACGCTCATGCTTATGTAGACGTATTTGTTTCGTCCTTTGATTAGCTCGGTCAAGAACCCGGACACTGAGGCGCAGATGAATCCGCTCGCTATCACCATTAGCATGTATCCAGAGCTATCTGGCAGAAAGTGTAGAACTATGTTTACGAGGGAAACTAGGGTTATGAGTGTGAGTGCAGCGAAAGGTACTATCCATAGCAGTGGCTGATCTATGTCATCGATAGTACGCAGTATGTCTCCCCCAGAGTATGCATGGCTTAATGCCCTGTTTCAGTTATGCTTTGTTTCTTGTATTATATTTGTTAATATCAATGCATTGTATGTGTGTTTTTTGACTGTTTGTCACTCTCATTGTTTGAGAGTATTAACAGGAAATAATCAAAAAAGTAAAAATAATGACTACAATTTGATTTAATTATAAAACACCATATGTCGGATGGTTAATAATATAAATTAAGATTACTCGTCCTTCTCCTCTTCCTCATCTTCGTCGTCTTCATCGAAATCGAACTCAGTATCTAGATCAAGTGGAGTATCGAGGGGAACAGGTGGCGGCGTCGTGGCCATGGTGTATCCTATCCACAATACTATGAAGAGGATCATGTAGACTGCTAGATAGACTGGTAGCTTGACGGCCCATTCGCTTGGGATGGGCAGGTAGCCCATTATCCATGCTAGGTATCCTGCCATGATTGCGAGAGTTACTATCATAATTGAGTATCCGAGTGATTTATCATCCAATTCTATTTCACTGTGATACAATGATACACGTGGTTATTTTATTATTTTCCTAATATTCCGGGTTTTTACAGGCATTGATGTTATTTTAGCCGGGGTGATTATTCCTTCATTACTATTTAACGTTAGAAGTTATGAATGAATTTATATTTCACGACTGTATCTCTGAGCATCGTATTGATAATACTCGGTGACATTGTTTGAATAACGTTTTCGTAAACGAGCTTGGAAGAGTCGCGATTAAGGAACAGCCACTTGAGATAGTAGAGCGAAAGGGACTGGGCCACCCCGATACCATATGTGACACGGTGATGAACCAGATCTCAATAGATCTATCGAAGGAGTACTTGAAAAAATTCGATACGGTGCTTCATCACAACGTTGACAAGAGCCTATTGGCTGCTGGAGTGGCTATCCCAGACTTCAAGGGAGGTAAAGTGATAGAGCCCATGAGGTTCGTGTTCGGTGACCGCGCCACATTCAAGGTGGGTGACGAGGAGATCCCGGTAAATGAGATAGCTGCCAAGAGTGCATCCACTTGGCTGAAGACGAATCTCAGATTCGTTGATCCAGAGAAACATGTGGTTTATCAGAGCGAGATAAAACCCGGTTCTATGGCGCTGGCTGATATATTTGACCGAAAAGGCGAGTACCTTGGGGCCAATGATACATCAGCCGCAGTAGGATATGCTCCTTTCACGCCTACTGAGAATCTTATTCTGGATCTTGAGAAGCATCTCAACTCATCTGGTTTCAAGAAGCGTTTCCCGGAGTCCGGTGAGGATATCAAACTCATGGGGTTGAGGAAGCAGGATCACCTGAACATCACAGTGGCTATGGCTATGGTTGACAGATTCATTGACGGTGAAGCTGACTACTTCAAGAAACAAGACGATATCTATGAGGCGATAAACGAGTTCGTCGATCAGAAATATGGTTTCCAGAAGGTCTCAATAGACTTGAATCCCCTCGATGTTAAAGGAAGGGATATTGATGGCCTGTACATGACCGTTCTCGGCACCAGCGCAGAGGCAGGTGACTCGGGACAGGTTGGACGAGGCAACAACGTTGTAGGTGTCATACCTTTGAACCGACCCATGAGCAGCGAGGCAGCCGCAGGCAAGAACCCCGTCAGCCACGTCGGCAAGATCTACAACGCTCTCTGTTACAGGATCGCAAACCGAGTCGTGGAAGATGTCAATGGCATCAAGGAGATCTATGTCTGGCTACTGAGCCAGATAGGTAAACCCATCAATGAGCCCAGCGTGGTCTCGGCGCAGATCATACCTGAAAATGGCGTCGAGATGAAGCACGTATCCAAGCTCATCGATGAAGTTATCGCTGATGAGTTTGATCATCTGCATGACTTCTGCAGGGACTTGGCTATGGGTAAAATCACCCTCTGCTAAACCATAATTCTCTGTATCTTTTCTCTGTCAGTTCTCTTAGACTCAAGCCACGCTGTTTTGCTATCTTGACTAGAGTCTTATTTACTCCAGAACTGTATTGAGCTGCTTTCTTTGGCCTATCCGCTAGTTTCTCTGGTATTCCCTGGGTTTTTGCTAGTTCTCGTAGTATCTTTTTTCTCGGCTGGTCCCGGGTCTCTGGTAGTTTCTGCTCGATGGGTATGCTTAGCCCGTACTCTATGAGTCTTGGTTGTGTGTATGGGAGTAATAATCTGACACCTTGGTCTAGGCATGTCTTTGTGTCTCTGTGGAAGTTCTGCAGATAACTGTTGGCAACGTCTTCTAGGAGGTCTCTTGACGGGTCTATTCCTTTTTGGTATTTTTCGAGGTATCTCATGTAACCTGCGAATAACTCGTCTGCTCCGTTGCCACTGTACATGGTTGTGTATCCGAGTTCATATGTCTTCTTTGATGCCCAGTGGAATGGGTACGCTATCCCGGTTTTCACTGGATCAGGTTCCTCTACGCTGGTGATGATCGTGTCGAGTGTTTCCTCAACATCTTCTATGGTGTGCGTATCTATGATAAGCCTGAGTCCGAGGTGGTCTGCTGCCTCCTGGGCTAGGCGCTGCTCCCCTTGGTTTTCCAGTCCACTCCAGATGAGGTCTGGCTCAACGTTGTTCTGTTGCAGGTAATAGGCTGTAAGAAGGCTGTCGATTCCCCCCGAGAACGCTACTGTTGCATGTGGTGTCTTTATCGCGTATTCTCTTGAAGTCTCATTCATTATCTTGTGTAGTTTTTCCGGTGTCGTGGACTGGATTCTGGGTGTTTCCAGTGTTTTTACTTGTGTTGTGGTGGTGTTTTTTTCTGTAATTTTAATTATTTGTCCGGGTTTTAGTGGCGTAGGTTCTATGTTGATGCTCCACAGCATCTTCTTGTTAGTAGCTACAGCTCTGTAATCCTTGTTCTCGCCATAGTAGAGGGGGATGGTTCCGATGTAGTCGATACCAGCGAATATGCTATCCTTTGTTATTGCTGCGACAGCGTATGCTCCTGTTCTCTGGGATATGAGGGTCTGTATTCCTTTTGCTGGGTTATTCTTCAGGGTGTCTGCGGCTGATAATGAGTCGGGTTCCATGGTGTCAAGGAGTATTCCATTGAAGACCAGTGAATGGTCTCCCTGATGGAGAGGCTCCGATGGATATCTCCCAGAGAATATATTCTTAGAAGCCAAAAGCAGTGGATTATCATGGGATGTGAAGTCAGGTGTCTTTCCTGTCTCTGTGTTTCTATGGTCCGCTACTCCGTAGCTCTGGGCTGGGTTAGTGCTCGCTGCCTGCAGCATGGTTAAGATTGTTTCTGAGGCGTCTTCCCCGTGTTTGTTGACTGCTGCGGCTATGTAACCCATATTGTATCTGGGTGGACTGGGGGTTTTTGTGTCTTAGGTTCCCTACAGGTCCTCGGCTTGTTCTAGGAGTGTGTCTACTTGGTCTTCTGTGAGCATGGCTCCGTGGAGGAAGCTTCCTTTTCGTTTGTCTGATGCTAGGAAGGTTTCTTTGAGGGGCAGGGGTTTCTGGAACCTTATGAGGGGCTTGAATGTGATGGCGCATCGCCAACCGTTTTCCTTACAGTAGTGTTCCTCCTCGGGGGTCATCTCCCATAGCATCTCCACTTTATCGGTAATACCATAGCCGAGGAAGCTGTCCCCTACCTCGGTCTTCTTCGCGAGGAGTATAGGTGTGCCTATTCTCCAGTGGCGCATGATGCCGCTGTAGTATTTTTTTAGCTCGTATATCTGCTGGACCCAGTCATCGTGACTTACCCTGAGTATATAGCCTGGGGTCTCATCCAGTGACATGTTTAGAATAAACTATCAGATATTATTAAAACTAATCTTCGTGGGAGTCCTCATCTTCCTCTGGTTCTTCCTCGATGAAGCTTGTGAGGCTGCTCTGCTCCGCTAACACGGTGTCCAGTCGTTTCCACTCCTGTTCATCCACTACCCCTCCAACTTGTTCTTTGATGGTCTTGGCGAGTCTCGGACCAATCAGGGGTAGCGCTGTTAATTGTCTGAGGTCTACTCGTTTGAGCTTGGCAGTAGTGGTAAATCCCGAGTTGTAGAGTACCTGGGCTCTGAGTCTTCCGATCCCCTTGAGCCTGACCAGTGGCAACAGCTTCTTGCTGACGCCATGCTTAACCCTGTTTCTGAGCTCAATTAGATGCCTTCTAGGCTCGGGCATACCTAGTGTCTGTGCTAGTTCATGGGCTGAGTACAGTAGCCATTCACCGTTGGTGACTGCGCTGTACCTGTCACCGGGTTGAACATTATATCGTTCAAGAAGATCATTTTCAGAGACCTCGCTGATCCACGCCTCTAGCACCATGGCTGTCTTGACCTCACCAAGTGCCTCCTCATAGTCAATGTAATCATATCCTTGGCTGAGATGGAAGGCTATCTCGTCCCGGTGGTCTTCAAGGTAGTTCTCGACTAACTCGTAGTCGTTTCTTCTGGGTCTGAGGATGGGCCGCATGTCCGGTGTGTGGCATATCAGATGCAGCCATGTGAAGTCGGTTACATCCATGGCTCCTTGTTTGAGTCCGTCGCGGATCACCACCGCAGTTAATGGATCTATGTATAGCTCGCTGACCCTTCGACCGAAGTCAGTGGCTATGAGGTGGTCTCCCTCGTAATCGATCATGCCTTCCCTGTTGAGGTATCGGAGGATTCCCCCGAGTATGAGCTTGATACCTGCGGTAGGATAATTATATCCGTAGAAGGTTGAGCCAAAGAAATCCAGTAGGCTGTTCTCGCTGTGAGCATAATCAGCTGCTATCGCAGCCAATGTGTGTCCTCTGAGAGCAGATTCCTGTGCGAGTCTGCTATCGATCCTCTCTGGGTTACTGAGGATGTAATCCTCCATGAGGAAGTCTTGCTCATCCTCGCTGCTGGCGATGAGCAGGGCTATTCCCTCTGTGTCGTATTGGGGTCGGCCTGCTCTGCCGCTCATCTGTTTATACTCCATGACCTTGATGGGCTGCATCCCGTAGCCCGGCATGAAGCGGCGATAGTTGCCGATCACCACGGTTCTTGCGGGCAGGTTCACTCCAGCTGCAAGCGTAGGGGTGGCGCTGAGTATCTTGATAAATCCCTGCTTGAAGGCGGTCTCGATTATCCTTCGGTGCTCACGGTTGAGTCCAGCGTGGTGGAAGGCTGCCCCATTTGAGATTATTTCGGCTAAGTCATCTGTCAGCCTCGTTTTTTCGCCGTGGCTGCTTATCTCTGAGGCTATCCTGTGGAGCTCTGTCTGCTGTCTCCTAGTTAGTTTAGGCTTTAGGGCGTTTCCAGCGGCTCTTGCAGTGCTCTGGGCTCTCCTGCGGCTCTCGACAAAGATGAGTACTTGTCCTCCATCATCGATGCTGTTGAGGGCGAGGTTTATGGGGTCCTGTTTATGGTACTGTTCGATGCTCTGGACCATACCGTCTTTGAAGTTTATGTGGCTGCCCAGTGCTACGCCTTCTCTTAGCTCGACTGGTCTCCAGTCTGTGGTGACGCTCTCCGCCTTGAGCCACTCAGCGATCTCCTCTGTGTTACTGATGGTAGCGCTCAGTGCAAGTACCTGTATATCTGGGCTCATCTGGCGGAGCCGGGCTAGGCTGACTTCCAGTGTGGGTCCCCTGTCGCTTCCTATGAGGTGTATCTCGTCTGCGATTACAAGGCTGATGCCTGTCATCCATGGGCTGCGGTGTCTGAGTAGGCTGTCGCATTTCTCGTTGGTCGTGATGACGATGTCGTATGCTTGGAGCCATGGGCTGCTGTTGTCCATGTCTCCGCTGCTGACGCCTACTCTGATCTTTTTCCCATCGGGTTTCTCGATGTCAATATAATCTTGGAATTCCTCGTATTTCTCCCATGTCAGTGCCCTGAGGGGTGTGAGGTAGAGCACCTTACCCCCACGCTCCAGTATGTGTTTCATTGCACAGAGTTCTGCAATGAGTGTTTTTCCGCTGGCCGTGGGGCTGGCTAATACGAGGTTTTTTCCATCTAATACTCCTGTTTTGATAGCGTCTTCCTGAGGAGGGTATAGTTCATCGATGCCTCTAGCCAGTAGCTTCTGTTGGACTGCCTTGGGAATATCTAGTTCTATGGGTTTCACTGGGGGACGCTCACCAATGCTTGACGCGGTCCATAGATATAGATACTGGGGTTAATCTGTGTAAACCTGGTCCTTGGTTAGTTCCACCAGTAAATCAGCTATTTTTTCGACTCGTTGCTTGATTTCTTCCTGATTTTCCCCATGAGCGCTTATCCAGAGCCTTATCCCTGCTTCGCCGTAGGGTTTTACCATGGATTTTATGTAGACGCTGGAATCGGTGTGCATGGCTTCGTCAATTAGCGGTGCGAGTGTGGACTCGTCTCTGAGGTTCAGGTGGATTATCTTCTCGTAATAGTGTCCATGTACTTGCTTTATGAGGATAGGTTTCAACTGGTTCTCGAATATCCACTTGAGCTCGCTGGGAACACCGGGGAGGCTGACGACGCTGATGTCGCCTCGGTCAAGTAATACACCGGGTGCTCCACCTGCCCTATTGTCCAGTGGCTTGGCTCCCCTGGGAAATACAGCCATCTTTCTCCGAGCATCAGTGATCTCAGGGGTGTCAACGACACCCCTCTCATAGTAGTGCCTGTATTGGCGCTCGACAATGACGTATGCTGTCTGGTTGAGCTCCATGGGTAGCTCGAATGCTTCTGCTACTCCCCGTAGTGTCATGTCGTCATGGGTTGGACCCAGTCCACCTGTGGTGATAACGGTCTCTATCCCGTCTTGGTGCATCCTGTTGATGGCTCGGGCGATCTCGGTGGTGTCGTCTCGTACTGTGATGGTCTCAGCAACTGTGTAGTTCAATGGTTTTAGCTGCTGTATTAACCACTGGGTGTTCGTGTCGAGTATGACTCCGTCCAGTATCTCGTTTCCGATTACGAGTATGCCTACGTTGTTCAAGATGGTGAAGATGTGTCATGGGGTGGGATAATTCTTACCCCAAGTGGACTGTTATTGATGTCTCTATGGGGATGGCTTTTTCGATGCTCTTGGTGAGGTGGCAGAACTCTGTTGCTCGTTCAGCGCATTTCTTGTTGAGTTCATGGTTTTCCTCATCGGTCCAGACCCGTATGTTGATGTTGATTCCTGTAACTCTATAGCCGCTTGTCTCGGTGAGTTCGATGTCCGAGGATACATCAACTTTTAGGTCCAGCGTATCAGCCTTGAGCATTCTACGATAGTAGTTGAAGGTGTTCACTATGCAGCCTGCGAGGCTCGTCATGAATAACTGATCTGGACAGGGAGAGGTTCCGTTTCCCCCGTGTTCTTGTGGGGTGTCGAAGTCTATCTTGAATCCATCTACTTTGGCGGTTCCCCCTGAATTGTGGTTCCACTCTGCTTTCGAGGTGTATACTAGATGTTTTTTGAGCCTCATGCCATGTCTCTTGGCTCGGTGGTTCTTAGAACTTTCTTACCATGACGCTTTTCGTCCGGTTTTAGCAGTTACTCTACCGGTTTTTTCCGTCTATCAGGATCGATTCTAGGCTGTTCTGGGGCTGGTTTCGTGATTGGAAGCTTATTTGGGGCTGGGATAGGGTACCCCCCCCTCTTTAGTAAAATGGTTTTTAGTGAAAATTCTAGCTATTTATCCTCCTGATGTCTTGTATTTGTTTAAAATGTTTGTCGTGACTGTAAATCTCTTTTAGGTTTTTTGATCTCATCTTGTTTACCGCTAGTGCATCATTTGGGCTGATGTCATATTCCTGTGATAGTGGCAATACAACCTCGTAGTCCTCAACTGAGACTGGATAGACTTCGACGTTATCGCTTGATATGACCCAGGCAAGGAAACCTTGAGCGATTTCCAGTCCACGTCCAGACTCCAAGATATTTAATACCTCTGAGAGGTGCACAACAGACAACCCGACTTCTTCACCCTGCTCCACTCGCTCAAGGATATCTTTGGACTGCTCATTGTTCCTGGTTTCTTGTTTGGAGAGGTTTCTTCTTGGTTTTAGGAACGCGTGGAGGAATATATTGGAGTCGATGAACCTCAACGCTGTTTCTCCGATAGGGCTTTCTTTAATGAATGAGGGTCTGTGAAATCGACCTCATCAGGGATTTCTATGGAGTCAAATAGAGTAGTTGGTGAGATGGGTTCTATTGGGGTCAACTCTATGCTTTTCTCTCTTAGCTTCATGACCACTTTATCGGATCGCCATTTTTTCCTCCACTCAGCGGGGATTGATATGCGTCCTTGGGGGTCGAGCTTCTTGACTACAACTTCCTCCATTTACCAACACTTCACCAAAAATATATCTATCCCCAAATAATAAACGTTTACCAAAACAAATAAAAAAGGGGGTTGATAGAAATTAGATTTACCCCACAAAATCATCCACGATCATTAAATCCAACACGGTTCGCGTAATAGTTCGTGCAATCTGAGGCAGAGAATCCTTGTCTACCCACTCATTTGCCTCGCATGTATTTCCCCCACTTGGACCTATGATTATAGTGGGCACTCCCCCGTGAACCGCGATATGATTGGTATCAGCAACACTCCTTGCAAGAGCCAACCTCACCTCCTGCCCAAGCTCAGCTTCAAGGTTCTTCTTGGCAGTCTTAACGAATAACGAGTCTGGTGGGGTGATGAAGCTGGTAGGAGCAGGAGTGGGACGCTCATCCCATGTAAGCTCATATCGTCCCTTGATGTCTGCGTCCAGTATTATCTGGCGTATCTGCTTTGCAGCCTCCTCCACCGTCTGACCCGGTAGAATATGCCGGTCGATAGTAACCTCGGCGAGCTCAGGTACATAGATCTTATCCCCGCCACTGTGAAGCCCAGTAACACAGAGAGACCCCCGCATACCATACTCAGGCATATGACCGAAACCATCTGGCTTATGTTTCTCAAACTCAGCCACAACCTTGCTTGCATCCACGACAGCGTTAACCCCCTCATCATAGGCAGCGCTTACACTGCTTCCGTAGAACCTGAGCTTGAATACGTGCCTTCCCCGTTGTCCTATGAGGATGGTTGCATGGTCGGCTGGCTCTGGTACGATGCAGTATTTGCAGTCCTTGAGTATACCTGTCTTGATGAGTTCGTGGGCTCCTCTGCTCCAGTACTCCTCGTCACTGGTACCGCTGACAATCAAGTCACCTCCCAGTTTGATCCCCGACTCGACAATCGCTTCAACCGCTGCGAGTGCGCAGGCTGTTCCCCCCTTCATATCATGAGCCCCCAAACCATAGATACGGTCACCCTTCTCGACTACCTCGAATGGCGGTGTCTCCCATCCTTCGAAGGCGTCAAAGGTGTCGATGTGGAAGTTGAGCATCATCTTGGGGCCATCACCGCCCTTGAGAACCGCGTAGACCGTGTCTCCGGCTTCATCCACAGGGAGCCTCGTGATGTCGCTCAAACCAAGTTTATCGAAGAATTCTATCATCCAGTTCGCTATGACTTGCTCTTTCCCAGTCTCTGATGGTATCTCCACGAGGGTCTTGGTGAGATCAACAACTCGTTCGCTGCTTATCAATTCAATTGGATTCAAGGTACTCGATGATATTATCCTAACAAATGTATTAAAACAATCCACTCCACAATCAAATTGATGATTTTAACGATAAAATACATAAAACCCGCGACACTTTATTTGCATATTTCTGTTAAAACTTAACCTTCGCAATGCATGGTTATGCGTTAAACTTAAATCAATAGTTATGGTGGGTTGATCGGCTCGGTGAGCATATGAGCTGTAGTATTGTTGTAGACGGATTCTTCGGAGACGGTGGAAAAGGAAAGATCGTATCATACCTCGCGGTATCAGAGGACGCCGCAGTAGTCGCTAGAGGCGGAGTAGGACCCAACGCAGGACACACAGTAGTAAAAGACGACGTAAAATACAAGCTGAGAATGGTGCCATGCGGCTTCGTGAATGACCGAAGCCTCCAACTCATAGGACCCGGTGTACTTGTGAACCCAGAGGTCCTCCTCAAAGAGATCGAGGTAACCGGTATAAAGGACCGGTTTGGACTCGACCCGCAGTGCGCCATAATAGAACCTAAACACATCGAAGCAGACAGCAAAGGATATCTCAAAGAAAAGATAGGCACAACAGGAACTGGAACAGGTCCATGCAACGCAGACAGGGCGTACAGGACAGCCAAGATGGCCCGAGATATACCGGAACTCGCAGGATACCTCAAGGATGTTCCTGTTTTGGTCAATGAGGCGCTGGACAGGGGAGAGAACGTGGTACTGGAAGGCACTCAGGGAACATACATCAGCCTATTCCACGGCGGATACCCCTACGTTACAAGCAAGGATGTATGCGCTGCAGCTGTATGCAGCGATGTAGGCGTAGGACCCACAAGAGTAGATGAAGTGGTACTGGTCTGCAAGGCATATGTTACCCGAGTAGGAGAAGGTCCGCTGGATGGTGAGATAAGCTTCGAGGAAGCCAAGAAAAGAGGCTGGGACGAATACGGCACGGTCACAGGCCGTCAACGCAGGGCAGCCCCATTCAACCACAAGCTAGCCAAACGCGCAGCAATGCTAAATGGGGCTACTCAGCTGGCGGTCACCAAGCTGGATATACTGTACCCGGAGATCGCTGGCTCAAACGACTATGAGTCTATCCCAGATAAAGCAAAGGCTTTCATCGAGGAGATCGAGGAAAAAGTAGGCTTACCAGTAACACTCATAGGCACTGGTCCAGGCGTCAAAGAGATAATCGATAGACGCTAACCAAACAACCCACGTTTCTTACCCAGTTCTTCATCAAGCTGCTCTATCAGCTGCTTCTGGCGTCTTGACAGCCTCTTGGGCACGACAACTGTGATGTGGACAAGCTGGTCACCGCGACCATACCTACCGGGAATCCCCTTTCCCTTCATCCGAAGTATATCCCCGTTCTGGGTGCCAGCGGGCACATTTAACTTATCCTTGCCCTTCAATATGGGGACCTCTATCTCTGTGCCCAGCGCAGCCTGAGGGAACGTTAATTCAGCCTCATAGATTACATCGCTTCCTCTTCTGATGAGCTCCTTGTGGGGCTTGATCCTAACACCAACATACAGGTCCCCATTGGGGCCACCATAAGGACCCGCGTCACCCTGACCCCTCAGAGTCATATAGACACCATCCTCGATACCCTCAGGGACATTGATGCTCAATGTCCTA
>CAZVMT010000048.1:0-14093 GCA_964628765.1 uncultured Candidatus Bathyarchaeia archaeon
ATCCACCGCGCCAACTGTATCGACACATACCCAAGAAAAGTGATAAAATAGAGCTGGAGCTAGAGGGGGGAGGGGGGTATACCCACTCCAACCCATTTACGGCTCCCAAAGGCGAAACACACCCTAAAACGGGTTCTTTTTAAATTGATCTATGTAAAAAAGCGGTATGGTAACGAGGTTTTCGTTACTGTATTGTAACTTATCACAGGAGGAGCCGGTGACGATCTGCGGGATAATAAGCCTCTTGGGGTTAATGATTTGAGCAGCGATGGAAGAATATCATCATGGACATCATCCAAGTAGCTACTGGTTTATTGATCGCAGGTGAGAGCCTGACCCTCTACACCGTGTTGAGACACCGGGATTCACCCTGGATGACCCCTGTGAACCAAGCTTACGTGGTTATCGATGTCATCGTTGGGTTATTCCTCATCGCCTCTGGGCTTGGATTGATGGTTGTTCATGATGTGATTCTCATAACCTCGACTCTGGTCCATCTGTACAGGGACTATGAGGTTTACCGTGGACTGGAAAACAGGTACGCCTTCAACACGCCGCTACTTGTTGTGCTCAACATACGGCTGCTAGCACTGGTCTACATTATACTAAACAATTAAAACCAGCCAAGAAACGCATACCCTATGGAAAAGTGCGATAAAATCAACCTGTTGAAGCTAGAGGGACAGTACTTGGGGTTCATAGTTGAGAGCCACGCCGAACTCGACATACTGGACCACATCGAACAATGCACAGACTGCAGGAAAAAGATAAGGGAAGCAGTGTTGAAGGACCAGCCACTACCCGACTATGGGAACCTATTCCAGCGGGAATTCGATGACCCATCCGTGCCCCAGTACAGCGACTACAAGAACCCAGTGAACTTCATCGACGCACGGATCCAGTGGAGAAAAAGAAAACTCAAAGAACTCATCAAAAACGCCGAGATGGAGCTACAGGACCTAGAGTCACGGCTATAACCCAAGTAACTTCTCGAAGCCCTCGATAGCCACCATATAGTCACTCCACATCCTGCCACCAGTGACGCCGCCGTCAACCACCATGGCGTGACCATTAACGAAGCTACTATCATCAGAAGCCAGCCAAAGCGCTGCCTTGGCGATGTCATCTGGTGACCCTGGGCGTCTAATGGGCTGAGCTTCTTTGAACGCCTCCTCGATGACAGGCAGCTTGGAGTCAGCCTCCTCAACGGGTACCCCGCGTGCCATGGCGATCATGGGTGTGGGTATGAAGCCGGGGAGTACGCAGTTGACCCTGATCCCTGATTCCCCCAGCTCCATTGCCACGGATTTAGTGAACTGGAGCACCCCAGCCTTCGAGGCGCTGTAGATGTGGTTTCCATATCCCGTGCGTATGGCTGCGGTGCTTGATGTGTTGATGATGCTCCCTGAGCCCTGTCTACGCATAGCCTGTGCAGCGTACTTGGTGCCCAGAAATACGCCTCGTAGATTCACAGCAATTGTCCTGTCGAACATCTCCACTGTCTCCTCATCGAGTCTAGCCACCGCGCCTGCTATCCCAGCGTTATTGAATACACAATCCAATCGACCATAATGCTCAACGATGTGATCGATCCCCGCCTTGACATCTATCTCGCTGCTGACATCAACGTGAATATACTCAGCGCCTATCATGGCTGCGAGCTTCTTGCCTCGCTGGTCCTGAATATCAGCGATAATCACAGATGCGCCCTCAGCACTGAACAGCCTCGCTGATGCCTCTCCGATCCCTGAGGCTCCACCGGTGATCAAAGCTACTTTTCCTTCGAGTCTACCCATGCATATAATTAGGGAGTGGAGGGGAAAACGGTTGCCATACAGTGGTCTAAGATAAATAGCCAAGTTGAGAAACTAGGGGCATGCATCGACCACTCTACAGGGTAATCAAGGAGCACAAGGCAAGCTTCCCAGAGGCATTGATCGCGGAGAAAGGCGACAAGGTCAAGGTAGGCAGGGAAGACCCGGAGATGCCGGGCTGGTACTGGTGCACAGACGCTAGTGGCATGGATGCCTGGATACCAGAAACCCACATAGATATAGAAGGCGAAGAAGCAGTGTTCAACCAGCCCTATAACAGCATAGAACACACAACAGTACCCGGTGAGACCGTCCAGTACCTGGGAGAATCACTCGGCTGGATCGAGTGCCTAGACAAAGAATGGAAATATGGCTGGATACCAAGCGAGAAACTAAAGAAGATCTAATCCTCGTGGAGCTCGACGACCATCCAGGCCTCACAGCATATCCAGCCCGGGACGTGAACAGGCAAAGCAGCCCTTGCCGGTCTTCCCTCGTAGTCACCGAATACCTCTATGAGTAGGTCTGTCATGCCGTTGAGCACCTTGGGTTGATCCAAGAACCCCTCCTCGCTGTTGATGAAACCCACCACCTGCAGAACCTGCTTGATCTTATCCAGGCTCCCAAGCTGCTTCTTGAGCTGAGCCAGACAGTTGAGCCCAACCTCACGTGCACCCTGATAACCTTCCTCGATGGTTAGGTCCTTGCCCACCATCCCTCGTTTCGTTGTGTTGAATGGACCCTGTCCGCAGCTGAATGCGATGTTTCCAGCCCATTTTGCTCCGATGTAGTTGCCCTTGTATCCGGGGGCTTCTGGTAGTTTGATTCCTAGTTCCTTGATTCGTTCCTCGACTTTCATGGTTTCACAAGGTATTATAGGGTTTTAACTTTAACCAAGCTTGACCGACTCGGTTTTATAATTCATCAATAAACATACTCTATGGGAATCAACGCCTCTCCACGGGTAAAGGCTATCCTTGAGGCGTTGCTGGTCACATTTCTCTGGTCATCATCCTATGTCTTGACAAAGTTCGGGTTAACAGATATCCAGCCACTCACCCTTGTGGGGCTGCGTTACCTGATAGCCTCCCTAGTATTGGTACCAATAGCGATTAGCCGAGGTGAGCACAACCGGGTCTCGGGGGACTCGTGGTGGAAGCTGGCTGTACTGGGTTTCCTCGGATACACTGTGGCTCAGGGTCTCCAATGCGTTGGTTTGAGCGATCTCCCGGCGGTCACCGTTACGTTGATACTGAATTTCACTCCCCTCACGGTGATGATACTCAACATCCTGTTTACTGGGGAGTACCCGAACAGGGCTCAGATCGCTGGGATGATTCTGGTATTGGTTGGGGCGGTGCTCTTTTTCAGTGATAGACTCGGCGGATTTACGCTGACGGGTGTCGTGATTACCTTTATCTCGGGGCTCGGCTGGGCAGGCTACATGGTGGCTGGTAAGATACTCTTCAGGGAGAAACGGGTGAGCCCCCTGGCTAACACGGCTTTCGCCATGGGTTTCGGTACAGCGTTGATCGCTGCCTCGGCTTTTATCTTTGAGGGGTTGAACCCTATTCCTTTGACGGGTTGGGCGATTATTGTCTGGCTGGGTGTGGTGAATACTGCTGCGGCGTTTTTCCTCTGGAACCACGCCTTGGAGACTCTGGATGCCTTCAGGTTGAGCATACTCCAGAATACTATGTTGATCCAAGTAACCATACTCAGCATGATATTCCTCGGGGAACGACTGCCAACAATAAAATATCTCTATATGGCGCTGGTCTTCATCGGGGTCTACATTGTCCAGACTAGAGGTGGGGACAGTAACTAGAAGCCCTTTGATAAGCCACAGAGTAACCCTTCTCAGATAACCTGTACCCTGAGCCATCCTGATCTACAAGGTCCCCTTGTTTCAGATGGCTTAAGCCTTCGATAACTCTCGTTTCATCTAGCTCAAGAGCAACGGCTAGGCTACTGACTGAGACATATTTACCGCCTTCATAGTTATCGTAGAGCAGTTGCATCAGCCAGCTACCTACTTCATCCAGTTCAGTGCTCACAAATGATGCATACCACTAACTGGTTAAAGGGTTTACTTAAAAAATGGGGAAGGAGTCGGTTAGCCTTCTCTTCGTCTTCTCACAGAAGTGATTAACAGAACCAGTATGACGATCATCACGGGGATCAAGTAATCGGTTACCCCTCGTTGACCTAGCTCGCCTTCAATATCCGAGACCGCCTCAAGCAGTGATTGATTCATCGATTCAATACTCGTCTCAAGCTCATTCTCAAGAATCTGCACCTCCTCGGCGTTTCTCCGAGTATCTTCAACAACATGATCTAAGGTCCTCATTGGGGAAATCAGCCACAGGTAGAGGTCTCGCAGAACATATGGCTCAATTGGACCCATGGCGGACTGCCACCCGTCTGTTGGGTAGAAGAAGTGGCTGAGCCCAGGATACGTGTAGAGAGTATGGTCCCTGTGACCCGCGTCAAGTAACGCCTGTTCAAGATAAAGCGCCTCAACAGGGGGTGTCTGCCAGTCGCCCTCACCCTGCAGGACCAGTATGCTCGACTGGAGTTCTCCTATCATGTCCATGGTGGCTCCCCACGAGACATGGGCTTGGGTCTGGTTATACCCGGGGTAGCTGGGATTGGATAACATCGAGTGTAACCGTTCCAGGACTGGCTGGAACTCGGATACGATATCCATGACTCCATCGCCATTTGGGTCCCACGTGGGTATCCATGTGGTCGTATTCCCTGAACCCATCAACAGTGAACCTCTTGGAAGAATCGAGTCCTCATAGGGCTCCATGCCCTCGATGGCTTCCCCGAGGGAGACCAGCCCATCATCATCCAGATCAAGCACGGTTTCAACGAACTCAACCCGTAGCTCAACGATCTGAGTATGCTTTATCGATAGATAATCCCTCGCGGCACCACCCAGCATCACTATTTTGCCAATACTGGGGTCGTCCTCAGCCATCCTGGTGGCGATTATCGAGGACTCGCTGTGCCCAATCACTGAGATGTCGCTGGTATCAGCCAATGGGTGATCTTTCAGTACTTGGAGCGCCTTCTCCGCGTCGGCTTTGAAGGTCTCAACCGTCGCCACCGAATAGACAGAGTAATCTGCCATGGTGGCGTTTCTCGTTACTCCACGTTTATCGTATCTTAGCACCATGAAGCCCCTCTCAGAGAGATACTCTGCGATTCTTTTCATTGAGGCAACAGGTTCTCCAGTCGCGGTGACACTGCCAGGGATGTATTCATCCATGTCTGTTAGCCCCCCGCCGGGTACCAGCAGGACTATGGGGTATGGTCCGTCGCCGACCTTGGGGTATGTTATCTGTGCCTCGGTGGTGATGCCTTCTTCTAGGTCTATTTTGAGTTCTATTCGGTTTATTGGGCTTGGGGTCTCCGCGTTTGTGGCTGGGGTCTGGGTTGTGATGATTGTTATGAGGAGCAGTATTGCTCCGACTCGTATCATGTTATTTCTAGTTAACATTTTGTACGTCACATCTAACACTGTGTTAGGTCTAACACACATTATGTTATATAAAGATAACGCAACAACAATCATGGAACCCAACGATCCTAGCTGAGAACGTTACCAGTATATGTTTTGAATACCTTTTGAGCCACCCTTACCATGAGCCAATGGTGAAAGAATTGGCAAACAAAATAGCCATAATTGTTCACAGCGGCACCATAGATCAACTACTCTGCGCATTCATACTGGGATCAACAGCAGCATCACTGGACTGGGAGGTACACATGTACTTCACCTTCTGGGGACTAACAATGCTCAAGAAAGGAGCCATGGACCAAGCGGGGCTCCCAGCAACATACAAGCACCTTGAGGCAGACCTAGCCAAGAAACTCAAAGAAATGGACTACCCCACGCCATACCAGATGCTGCAACGACTCAAAGCCAGCGGGAAACTAACCCTATACGCGTGCACACCCAGCATGGAGATGTTTGACATCAAGCGCGAGGACCTTATACCAGAGGTCGATAAACTCGCCGGAGCAGCAACATTCCTAGATGTCGCAGCAGACGCCGATGTGACACTAAAAATCTAACCCCACCCTTTTTACGCTTTATTCAACGAAATAGGTCGTTTTATGGTTTATTTTCCATAGTGGAACAGGGGTTCCGTAATCGGAACAGGGACTCCGCGGGGTTCCTCAAGTATCATCTATGCCTATTCTTGTTTCGGTTAAGATGAAGACCACAAAGAAGATGATGATTGCGGCGCTGCTCACGTTAGCGGTGCTATCCGTTGGAATCACGCCTATTTTTGCGGCTCCAAATACATCAATGAGCCGGGGCGATGTAAGCGTCCAGAAAAGGTCGCAAAACGCATTCACGAGCGTCAAGGCCCAAGGACTGGCAATACGTGAACAGATAAAACAGAGGCTCCAAGCCATGAACACGCCTCTGAACATCACTGACCTCGACGAGGCGGATGTTGATGACAAGTTCGCACAAGTAGAGGCAGCTGAGGCCATCGAGGATGGTACAGGTTCAGTAGTCTGGTACCTGAACGCACGGGGAATGAGCACACCACTCGACCCGGTGACAGAGGAAGAGAACCCAGCAGAACCCGTAGGGCTACAGTTGATCGCTGAGAAGGTGAAGGCAACCGAGTTCGGGGTCTTGTACAAGGTGCTCTGGGGCAGGGTCCACCACGGCGGTGAGAAAGTCGATATCACAGGCTACGCCATACTGGACAGCGATGGAGTATTCTACATGAAGCTCAACGGTGAAGACCTGGGCTTCAAGGCAATAGGCAAGATCGCTCCAGCCGGGATAGGCGTGAGAGTCGCTATGAAGGGCTGGATGAACCACGACGATATGAGCTACAGCTTCAGGATGCATGGAAGGGCAATCCCCCTCCGTGGAAACATCATAAAGGCGCGTATCCGCAACCATCTGCAGGACAACGGGGAAGTCAAGGGGAACCGACCAACAGTCACCCCTAACGCTGCTCCCTCGTAAACACCACACATTTTTTTCAAACCTTTTTATCCTTGTACCATGATTGCTGGGGCAGAGACCATGTCTTGGCGCGGAAAATACATCGGCTGGTATAGATTAGCGAGAGATAAGCTGGGAAAACTGGTGCCAGAGCTAAGTGACCAGGAGATAATGGAGAACGTCACAACCGATGACCAGTTTATAGCACCCACTGGCCAAGAACATCTACCAAAAAACAAGGCGAAACCACTACCCCAGTTGAGCATTAAGCTAAGCGACACAGAGATAGAGTTGGGTATACTCTACAGTGAACAGGAGCAGCTGGAGCTCCTCAAGAACATCTTCAGGGAGACCCACAGTAGGGAAATGGAGACGCTGCTAAGTTCTCTGCAGTCACTGGACCCAAGCTATGAGACCATCCTCTACAGCAGGAGCCGGGACGAGAAACCCATGTTGTTGAGGAAATATGTATCTGCTAGACTGGATGCTCAACTCATGGAGCGACTCATCGATGAATGCGAGGGGCTTCGCAGGGGAGGCAGGCAGATACAGAACAATCAATCGGTCTATGTCCCTCCGAAGAGCCTTGAGTTTTACCTTACGAGGATCACTGTGCCCCTGGATGAGAAACGTTACTCTGAGGCACTGGGCGACATCAAGCCATTATTCACCACAGTGACCGGGATCAAGACCCAGAGGGAGATAATCTCAGAGCGCCTGAGCAAACCAAGGGTGAAACGAAACCTCTACAGGGAGTTCATCGAGGCCCTCAACGAGGCGCGTAAACGGGACCTGATATCAGCTGAACGGAGGAGAGAGATCAATCAACGGTGGAAGGACGATGAGGATGGACGAGAGGAGCTCATGGAGATACTGCGAGAGCTCATCAACCCCGTGAGCTGAGCTCGATAAACCTCTGCTTAACATAGCCTCTGTGGCAGTTTTCCTCAAGTTTCTCAGCGCATAGCAATACGATGTGTTGATGTTTTTCCGCGAGGGCTAGGAGTTTCTCCAGTCCCGCTTCCTCATCTACCAGTGTGGGTGGCATCTGGCGGAGCCTGTTGCCCAGTTCCTTGATCCATGTATACTTGGAGCCGAACCGTTTCTCAAGCTGTGGGAGGGTGTAGACGCCTAGAAACGCCTTGTAGGGGTTCTCCCTTACGTCTACGATGATGTCTGGTTGCATTGATTCTAGTTCCTTGAAGAAGTCTGTGGGCTTCTTACCCCCGTAGCCGATGGTGCTGATGGTAGCCAAGTTTCTATCCACCTCAACTGGATTCGAGGAAAAGAGAGATTAGTACCCTACAGCGGTGCTCTCGAAGCCTGTGAGCTGGCTGTAGGCTCCACCATGCAGTAGCTTTGAGACACGGTCATAGAGTACTCCTATGGGTCTTCCCCAGCTCTTCAACTCTGGATCGATATAGTTGATATCATGCCCCATAGCCACCAATCGATCCCGGACATCAGCGGGGAATCTTGAATCCAAGAACACAGTAGACGTCTCTCGGGTCACCCTCGGCGCATCAACCGCGTCCTGAATATCCATGCCATAATCTATGACGTGGTGAATCACCTGAGCCACAGAGACCTGTATGTTTCTTCCACCCGGGGCTCCAACAGCCATATAGGCTTCCCCATCCCTTAGCACCACTACTGGGCAGACGTTCTGTATCCTGCGTTTCCTGCCATCGATGCTGTTAGCTGTCCCAGGCACGGGGTTCAGCCCATACATGGCGTTATTCATCACTATACCAGTACCGGGGATAACTATACCTGAGCCGAAGGAGTTTACGATGGTCTGGTTTACCGCCACAAAGTTGCCATTCTTGTCCCCAGCAGCCAACGATGTGGTGCACTCCGGCTCGTATGGCCATGGGTCACCGGGCTCGATCTTTGTGGCTTTATCGAGTTTGATTCGCTCCCTGAGCTTCTCGGCGTATTCCTTGCTCACCATGGCTTTCTGGGGTACATCAACCCACCCCGGGTCACCCATATACTTGAATCTGTCAGCGAAAGCCAACCCGATAGCATCAGAGACGATGTGCAGGGTCTCGGGGGAGCCATAGCCATAACCAGCCAAGTCATAGCCCTCCATGATGTTCAATATCTGCATCATGGTGGTGCCGCTGTGAGTGGGATCATAGACCACCTCATATCCACGGTAAGAACCCGGCTCAGGTAAGAGATGAATGGGCTCATAGGCGGCGAAATCCTCCTCTGTGAGCAGTCCACCGTTTTTCGCCATATCAGCTGCGATGGTCTCCGCGATCCATCCCTTGTAGAAAACATCCTTACCACCGTTCATTATGTCTCTCAGACACTTGGCTAGCTCGGGGTTCCTGAGCACATGGGGAGTAGCCATACCATACACATATGGCAGATAGGGGAACCGTCCATCCCTGAGATACACCCGTCTCCACTCATCATACTTCCAGAAAGCCTCCATGCGCCCAAAGATATGACTCGCTGTCCACCACCCAACGACGAAGCCCTCCTCGGCTACCTTGGCGGCTGGCTCAATCACGTCCTTGAGTTTCATGGTACCATACTTATCGAGGGCCATACAGAGACCCGCCACGACCCCCGGCACTACACACGCCTTGTACCCGACCACGTTGGCGTCGTCCTTGACCTTCTTCCACCCCATCCACCCCGCCTCTGTGGATTCCTCCAACTCATACATCTCTGGGGAGCTGTCCTTTGATGGACGACCAACATAGTCGATAACGATGTTCTCGCCTGACTCAAGGTGAATAGTCATAACCCCCTCCCCTCCGATGCCGTTCATCGCAGGCTCCACCACAGTGTCCATAAACGCAGAGGCAACCGCAGCATCCACAGCTGTACCGCCTTTCTTCATTATCTTGACCCCTGCTTCGCTGATTAGGCGATGCTTGGAGGCTACCATGCCGTTGGACGCTACGCAGTCATATCGATCTGCGCCGCTCCACCGACGTGCTTGACGCTTAAAACCCGTTGAACCCATACAATATGCTTGGTTTCCGGGTATAAAATAGCCACGGGACAAGCCTTGAATATTACAATGCCGTAATCTCTGGTATGTCAGAAGAAAAACTAGAGGAATTCCTCGAAACAGGAAAGGACTGGGCCAAGGTCAAGACGAGCGTACCCGGTGTATTCGTCATGAAGATGCCCGGGAGCAAGAACAGGGAGCCCAGCCTGAGCGTCGAGATAAACCCAGTAGACGCCAGTGGAAGCCCGACGAAGCGCAGGGGATTAATTATCAGATCCGTGGATGAGCTTCTAGAGTTCAAGGATATCCTCGGCAATGATAAGGTCGAGACCCTCCTAGAGATGCTTGAGGATGTGAACCCGGGCAGCCCAGAGAGCAAACAAAGTAAAGAAGTCATCGAGCTCTAGACCAAAAAATCTATTCACCCAAAACCCCTATTTGATGTATGGGAAATATTCAGGAAATTAAGCAACTTTTATTCAAACTACTAAAGGTAAACGGCGTCAGCGGCTTCGAGGAGCCCATGATCAAGACACTGATGGAGGAACTGAAGCCACTCTGCGACCAGGTATACCAGACACCAAGGGGAAACGTCATCGGGGTACAACGTGGAACCGACCCGGATGCCCCCAAGGTAGCCCTCGCAGCCCACACCGACCAAGTGGGCTTCATAGTCTTCAGCATCGATGAGAAAGGCTTCATCAGGTTCAAGAAGATAGGAGGCTCTGTTACCGGGAGCATTCAAGGGCAACAGATGAGGCTCCATGGTAAGAAAGGACCTGTTCTCGGAGTCGCTGGTATCAAGCCGGGTCATATGACCAAACCAGCGGAAGCCAACATCATCCCACAGATCGAGCAACTGTATATCGACATTGGAGCAAAGAACCGGAAAGAGGCAGAGGAGATGGGGGTAGAGATTGGAACACCTATCACATGGAACACTGGACCCGTTGAGCTTGCCAATAACTACATCGCCTCAGCAGGCGCAGACGACAGGGCTGGACTCACAGCCATCGTAACAGTGGCGAAAAACCTCAAGGATAAGCCTATCCCAGCCACCGTCTATTATATTGGTACTGTTGAGGAGGAGATCGGGCTCAGGGGAGCCGAGGTCGCCCTCTATGACTTGGATGTAGATATGGCTGTAGCCGTCGATACGTGCCCATCAGGGTATCAGCCTGATGTGAAGCCGGTGGATATCGTCTATGAGGTGGGTAAAGGACCAGCGCTTCAGATCGGGGAGACAGGTGCAAGGATTAGGCTCAGCAGCAGGGTCGTAAGGGAGTGGATAGCGGGGACAGCAGAGAAGCATGGATTACCATACCAGAAGGGTATAATGCATGGTGGCACGGATGCCTCGGCTATGCAGCAGACGAGATCAGGCATCCCAGCGGTGCCCTTCAGCATCCCACGTAGATACAGCCACAGCCCAGTTGAACTACTCAGCCTAGAAGACCTCTACAACCTCACAGAGATACTGACAAGGGGACTCTCTGAACTGGATAAGAGCTTTAAATTTCTCAGGGTTTAACCCATATTTTTACATACTATACGACCTTTTACAGGTGGTTCTATGAATCTACGCAGAAAAATGGTCCTGACACTGGGGGTGATAGCAATCATAGGTATTTCTGGGATGTGGATTTTCACGGACCTGACTCTAAGCGAGGGATTCGAGATAATCGAAGCCTATACGATAGAGAGCAGCGTATTGTGGGGAGTAGACGACGTATACGATCTCGCATTGATCATGGACTCAGCGACAGCACCCATCGCTGCATGGGATGACATGTACGATTACATGAGCACGGGAGACCTAGGATTCATAGAAGAACTATTCAACAATAAAGTACTGGAGCACAACAAATTCAACCTCGTAGCCATCTACTCCAACACAGGTGAACTAGTCTACGGTAAATATTACCAATACCTGACAAACACAGAGACACCACTGCCCCAGGTTTTCACTGAATACTCGACGTTCCAAGAACTGGAAAAATATAATCCTGAGACTGGAAGCAACATTGGGGTAATCAATGACCAGAATAGGATTCTTATCATCGCAAGCAGACCGATACTAGATACATCAGAAACCGCGCCAAGCAGGGGAACCCTCGTGCTTGGATTCGAATTCTCAGCTGAGGAGAAAACACAGGTACAGGAACTGACAGGACTACCCCTCGAATACTACAGCGCAAATAGCCCCGCGTTGCCACAAGGAATTGAATCAGAGCTCTCAATCGAGTCACCCTTCACTTACAGGATAACGCAAGACAAGATCACAGGCTACTACATGCTGGAGGATATCTTCGGTGAACCCGCGATCATAGTAACCCTTGCTCAACCTAGGGAAGTATACCAGGCGGGACAAGAGATAAGGAACGATTTTCTAACAATAATCCTTGGGATAGGGTTCTTCCTTGGGACGGTTGCCATAATGTACGCGGATAGAACTATACTCAAACGAGTTACGTATCTGAGTGACGAGATCTCGGAGATAGCTGAGATAGATGACCTATCAGCACGGGTGAAGGGCTCTGAGGAAAAAGACGAGATAGGGGTATTAACCAAGAGGATAAACGAGATGCTTACGAGGCTAGATGAGTCCCGTAAAGCCCAGCAGAATCAACGTGAGAAGAGTATTAAGGAGATCTTCTCGGCTGCGAAAAAGATCTCATTCCTGGTAAATACTGAGCTGGAGCGTCCTCTGCGCAGCATGAAACAGGTCGCATATGATCTGAGGAATGAGAATAACCAAGAATTAGCAGATATTCTAGAGAACAGCGTAAAATACACTGAATCAACCCTCATCGAATTATCAAGCCTATCCAACCTTGGTGAACCCAAGAGAACCATCTCAGACCTTAATGAGGTAATCGAGGCAGCCATCGCCAACGTCGAGCCCAAGGTAAGGGTGTCAATAGAGTCAATAACCGATGAGGCGTTCCTAGCCATCAATCTGGATGCCGTGAAGTTAGCTAGAGCATTTGAAAACATTGTTAGGAACGCGGTGGAAGCCATTGAAGTAAGTGGCGAAGTCAGGGTCTCTGTGGGTGTTGACGAGGAGAACGCGATAGTGACAGTGACTGATAACGGGGTGGGCATCTCTGAGAATCAGATCAATTACATCTTTGAGCCGTTCTATAGCACAAAGAAGGATACCATGGGTCTGGGATTGGTCTACGCCAAGCAGGTCATAGAGGCACACGGGGGAAGCATCAAAGTAGAGAGCACCCTAGGAATAGGTACAAAGGTAACAGTAAGGATACCCCTCAACCAACCAAACGAGTAAGTCTCAAGTTTTTTATCTCTAAAAAGATGCAGTTAGTTCGATAAGTTTGAAGCTAGTAACATTCAAGGTTCACACAGAGCAACGGGTAGGAGCATTACTAGGTGACAAGGTTGTTGACCTAAACTCAGCCTACGCGTTGAAACTCAAAGAAGAAGGAGCACTGAATCCTCGTAGGAAGGCAGATGCGTTGATCCCAGGCTGCATGATAGGCTTCCTAGAGGGAGGCGAAGAATCCAAACAGGCAGCAGAGGAGGCGTTAGCCTACGCTGAGAAGCACCCAGACGCCGTAGGGCTCGATGAGGAAAAGCTTGTGATGTGCAAGTGCACCGCCAAGCTCCAGGCACCCATACCCAGACCAGGCAAGCTATACTGTGTTGCGGTCAACTACTATGACCACGCCACTGAGCGCATCAAGGATCCAGAGGCACGGCAACAAGAGATCGACCGCCTCAAGAGCCTCAAATTGGATGTGCCTGATGTTTTCCAGAAGCCTCCGAGCCTCGTGGTTGGTCCAAGGGACCCGTTGATCAAGGTAAAGGCAACCGATAAGATGGATTACGAGTGCGAGTTGGCTGTTGTCATTGGCAAAGAAGGCAAATACATCCCTAAGGAGAAGGCGTATGAGTACATCGCAGGCTACACGATTGTGATTGATGTCAGCGCACGAGATCAAGGCTTCCCACAGGATGTAGACTTCAGGATATTCAAGGGCGACATCAACTGGACCAAGGGAAAGGGAATGGACAACGCGGGACCCATGGGACCATGCATAGTCACCAGCGACGAGATACCGGACCCATACAATCCACCGCTGCGCCTCAAGACCCGAGTCAACGGACAGGAACGCCAGAACAACACAGTAGAGCACATGATCATCCAGATACCAAGGATCATCGAGTACATGAGCAATGGTACGACGTTGAAGCCCGGTGATGTCATAGCGACTGGTACTGTTGCGGGTGTGGCTCACAGTTGGCCTGATGGGTTCTTGAAGGTTGGTGATGTGCTTGAGTGCGAGATCCAGCCCAT
>CAZVMT010000048.1:14193-16036 GCA_964628765.1 uncultured Candidatus Bathyarchaeia archaeon
GGCCTGATGGGTTCTTGAAGGTTGGTGATGTGCTTGAGTGCGAGATCCAGCCCATAGGAGTCCTGAAGCACAAGGTAATCGGAGACTAATCTCTGATTCCTGAGCCCCAAGAAACATTAGATCAGATGTGTTTATTTTTTATTAATACTCTTAACTGATAGTAAAATGAAGATTGTTCCCCTCGACCAAAAGGGACGCAAGTACCTACTGCGAGAACATGCAATAGATTCAGAGAAAGCAGTGATAATACATAGAGGAGATAATTTCCTCTTAATTCCTATACCAAAAGAGATTATCCTAATTAAAACAAATAAGACAATCACTGAGTTAAAAACAGAAGCAGAGAAACAAATCGAGAGGGAGACACAAATTACCAAACTTCACCACTTCAAATGCTCAAGGTATCAAGCTAACAGACTGGTAAAAGAACTGGAGTGAATTGAGAACATTCAATGACATCAACATACAAATCAAGTTCAACACTTAATCCTTAGTAGAATTTCTCCAATAAAATTAAACGGACTCGACTCGTTTTCTCTTGTATGATGCTCAAGATAACCATCGCTGACTTTGTATTCAAAGCCAAGATGCACACAGACAAGGCGCCCGAGACATGCAGATTGCTTTTGGAGAAGATGCCCATCACAGGGAAAGCCATTCAGGCGCGTTGGAGTGGAGAGGCGGCTTGGCTGGAGATGAACCCATATGGAGTGGAGGCGCCTCAGGAGAACGCCACCAGTTACCCGGGACCCGGTCAACTACTATACTATCCCGGTGGAGTCAGCGAAAAAGAGATACTGATCCCCTATGGTTCAGCGATCTTCGCCAGCAAGTTTGGTTTGTTACCGGGTAATCACTTCGCTACCATCGTTGAGGGCGTTGATGGGCTTGAGGAGATGGGTGAGTTGGTGTTCCGTGGGGGTGCTCAGAGCATCAGGATCGAGAGAACCTGACGTGGTGTAGCATCTCTTTGTTCCAGTCTAGGAAACTTGGGAACCCTGCCTCTTTTTCTTGCATAAATTTCATGCGGTTGAAGACTAGTCTCTCTTCTCCTTCATGTGTTTCTATGTCTGCGAGTTTGTATAGCACCTCGTAGCCAAGCTGATTTGGGCTGTATCTTGCAGTGAACTCCGCTACAGTGGGGGTGTTCTGTATTACATATTCGAGGGTCTCCAACGCGTCAAGCTCCAGAAGCCCTGTCTAGCGGTGCTCGTCTCCAACGATCCTAGCCCAGACCGTGTGGTATAGTTTTAGGAGTAGCTTGCTTCTATTATCCGCCTCCTCGTGCGTTATCTCCTTGATGAGAGTGATCTCTTTGAGTTTTTTCTCCCAGCCCTCTGGTTTCCACTGGAGGCTGTGGCTGTAGTTGACTAGCCACTTCTCGAAGGGGGGATACTCGTCATTAGCTAGAAATAGTAGGTTGCATAGGCTTGGTATGGCTTTGCTTATCATCTGGTTAGCCACAAGTGGATCACCTCGTTGAGCCCACTGTCTTACAACGATGTCTGCATAGTAGACGCAGTCCAGGTAGTTGCCCAACGCGAGCCTGTACTTTTCGTCACTTGTGAAAGCGTCTTTGGAATCTAGTAGCGTTTTGATCTTTTTCTCCGGGTCGTAGAGTATCTTGGCGTAGGAAGCATCCCATTTCTTGAGGAGCCCCCATTTTTCCTCGGATTCTTTGCTGTAGTCGAGGAAGCTTACATCCATATGGTACTTGTTGCCCATGTGGTCTCCGTGGGGGATAGGTCCTTTGCCGGTGCTCCAATCCCTGTATGCTTCTGGGGTTAGGTAGATGTTGAGGTCTATCTCGGATAGCGTGTCGCCGTAGCCCCTGCTGAGGCCA
>CAZVMT010000049.1:0-1953 GCA_964628765.1 uncultured Candidatus Bathyarchaeia archaeon
GTATTGGTGGCGGATGATTCAAGGGATACAACCATCGAGATACTCAAGGAGCGTGGGTGGCGCCATGGTAGCCCAATCATCAAGTTTGTCTACAGGAAGGACAGGTCCGGGTACAAGGGTGGGGCGCTTCAGGAAGCATTGAAGTATATTCATCCTTTGACCGAGTATGTCGTGGTCTTTGACGCCGATTTCGTGCCCCCAGCCAATGTACTGCTCCAGTTTATCCAACAGTTCAGGCTATATGAGAAGGACCCTAAACCTGTGGCTGCTGTGCAGGGGTATCAGCTGCATTACCTTAACCGCAACGAGAACTGGATCACCAAAGGCGTTAGATCCGAGTTCAGCGGCAGCTATATGGTTGAGCGGGTAGCCGAGGAGGCTCTTGGGATGATGAAGATGGTGAGTGGGAGCGTCTTCATGTTCAGGGCTGGGGTGCTGAAGGAGCTGGGGTGGAACCACAGCATCACCGAGGACTGGGACCTGACCCTCAGGCTATACTTGGAGGGATACAAGGTCGTCTACACGCCCTTGATTCAGGCCCCAGCCGAGATACCGACTACTGTCCGCAGGGTCATAAGGCAGAGGATGAGGTGGGCTGAGGGCCACACCTATGCTGTGCGTAAATATTTCCTATCTGTGATCAAGAGCAGCAAGCTGTCATTGGCTGAGAAGATGGAGTTTCTCTACTTTGCTCCCTATTATCTTCAATCCTTTGTATTTATTCTGGGGAGCGTTGCATGGCTAATTGCCCAGTATTTTAAGCATCACCCAAGTTTCTGGACTCCCACACTTGGGTGGAGCCTCGTCCTCAGCAACTTTCTCGCGATCCCATTGATGGGGATAACAGGGATCTTCCTCGAAGGAGACCTTGCGGAGGACTATAACGGGGTCTTTGGGTTTATCGCCCTGAGTTACTTCATAATGCCCTATCAAGCCTACGCGGCGTTGAAGGGATTATTGGAGTCTCGGGAGGGTTTCTGGTTCAGGACCCTGAAGACTGGGCATATTACTGATTATTTCTTGGGTTTGAAGCTGAGGGGGCTCATTGAGTGGGTGAGTAAACTGAGGCGGAGCAGTGATCTGGAGTCACTTGATGAGTTGATGATTCCCGTAAAGCTTCCAGTCAGGCGTATACTGTTTTTCTCATTACTTTTCTTGGCTATCTGGCCGGTTCTTGAGTTTATATCCGGCGTATCCACGGGGTCTAGCCTCGTGATTTATCTGAGATATATGTTGAGAGGTGTTGTGAATGGGTAAGCATTACAGCGTAACAGAGGGGAACCTCTACATCTTCACCACTGGCAGGGATAGGCTGCTGAACCTTGGGGTCTTTCCGGGTGAGCTGAATCTCTTTGAAGCTGAGTCTGCTTGGCGGATATCGCCTTGGCTGGCGGTGGTTGAGGGGATTCTTCAGAGGGCTGCTGAGATGGCTCAGATCATACTGCAGTTGAACGAGTATGAGAAGATCAATCTCCCAAAGAAGATCCTTGAGCATTACTTCTTGGATGGTGACGAGTACAGTCTACTTGAGACCATAAGAGAAGCAAGCCATGAGGCGTCACCTGTGGTTACTTTGCCCAATGACGCCCCCTAGCGCTAGTAGTTGCCGTATCTTGCTACGGCTCTTCCTACTGCGTTGTAGCTGGCTCTGGGCTGGTCCTGGTAGACGGTGCAGCCCGGTCCCAACATAAAACCTCCGCCTTCACCGGCAGCCTCTATTGCCTTCTTCACGTCTGCCTCTACTTGGGCAATGTTGCCTGATCGCATGGAGCTGTGGCTTCTATCTAGTCCGCCGCAGATACCGAACTTGTCACCGTATATCTCTTTGCCCTTGTCGAGCCAAGTGTAGTCGTGGGCGTCCCAGTTGATTATGTCCACTGGATATTGTTTGAACCACCCTGACTCCATGAGTCCCTGGTCCTGGGCGTTTCCCTGTGGTGTGCTGCAGATGTG
>CAZVMT010000049.1:2053-15756 GCA_964628765.1 uncultured Candidatus Bathyarchaeia archaeon
ATGGTGTAGATGACTGGCATGTTCCGCAGGTCTCGGGCGAGTATCTCGTTGGTCCTGACGAACTCCCTCAGCTCTTTCCGTGGGTCGAGTACCCAGAGCTTCTCCCAGTCCCGCGTCTCTTTGACCACTGTGCTTAGGGTGGGTGCGTCTTCCTCGTTGTTCTTGAAGTCGAAGGCGCTGCCCCACTGCATGGCTATGAACCTGTAGAAGGGTGTTACCTTGAGGAGGTCCATCTTGTAGTCGAGTTCCCTGAGTAGTGCGATGTGGGCTTTGGCTGCTTCTTCTCCGCTTCGCTGGGCTAGCTCCCAGCTGTAGTAGTCCATCCAGTTGGCGGCTGGGAAGTGTCCCCATAGGCTCCATGGGACCCTGTCGGGTTGTTCCCGGTGTACCACCGCCATTACTCGTTCATATCTCTCAGAATCCAAGTTGTATCAATATGAGGGGGGCTGCATCTCTATTGAATTTGTCTATCCGCTGTCTCCAGTCTCCGCGAGTTGTATAGGTAGACCAGTATGGCTATTATGGTGAGTATTACCGCGGCTGGTGTGTATTGGCTCCAGTCTGGCTCCCATCCCTCCGAGGCTGTGCTCGATATGGCTACGAGTGCTACAGGTGTATCGCTGAGGATACCTAGCGTATAGTTTTGGTTGTTCATGGTGATGGTTACTGGCTTGGTGAGGTTGTCCGCGTTGATGAGGTATGGTCCTCCTGGTTGTGGGTTACTTACTAGGCTGAAGTGGTGGAGGTATGTTACGGGTATTACGGCTCTGCCTTCTTGGTTTGTGGTTATGGTCTTGGTCTGGTTTTCTAGGTTGATGGTTAGTTCGGTGTTTACCGCTGGCTGGTTATCTATGGTGGTCTCGATGAGGTAGATTCGTCGGATGCATATGTATCCTTCTCGTACGGCTTGGATGATCTCCGCGTCGTCTGTAAAGTGGATGCTTCCAGTGATGGTTATTGGTGGCTCGTTGCCCCATCCAGCTTCTGTGGTTAGGTTTCCTATGGTTACTTCATCGCATTGTATGGGTTGTGGGGATTGCATCGTGATGTGGAGGTCTCCGATCTCTGTTTTATGTAGCTCAACGTTCTGAGGTGTGTTTGGCATGCACCAATCTAGCCTCAGTTGGTCTATCTTGGAGCCGTTTGTCTGCAGGTTGAGTCCGATTGTGTCGTATGTGTGTAGTATCCCTTGGGTTGTGTTTTTTAGCTGTATGTTGAAGTCGCCTCTCCCCGCCATCATGTAGTCGATTTGGCTGTCCTCGATTCTAGCCCAACTGTATTCTGTGAGCATTAACCTGTTTATTCGGGAGTTGATAGTCTCGATGGCTGAGTCTCCCTCAACGTACACTCTGTCTAGCCAAGTTTCTCTGGCTTCTAGTTTACCATCAACGATTATGATCCTCGGTGGGTCGATTAGTGTACAGTTATTCATCCTGAAGTCGAAGCCGGATTCTCCTGCCTTCACCAGTTGGCTCTGGGTGAATAGACTGTGTTTTCCTGTTATTGTTTGATTAATCTGGACTCGACTGTTCTCATAATAGAGAAGTATGCTTCCTATTGTGCAGTCATTGAACTCTGCATCTATAATTGATTGGGTCCCAAAGTTACCGAGGGTCGTATTATCGATGCTGCATCGAGCGTTTTCAGCTAATCTGATAAACCCGATCTCAGAGTTCCGTGCATTGATCTTGCTGTTGCCTGCCAATCCTATCCCTGTACTGAAAAAAGTCCCGTTACTAACCTCATAGGCTGAATATAATTTGACGTTGATTAGCTCGATCGAAGCGTTTTCTGATGCCAGTAGGCTGCGAGGGCTCTCCCAAACAATACTAGAGTTGATGGCTGTCAGCTTACTGTTCCCTGAGACCGTGTACTCTGCGTCATCGATGTCGGCGAATGTTATAACCGTGTTATTGAGCATAAGGCTCGAATTTCCATCTAGGATAATGCCTCCGTTTACTATGTGACTGCCTCCTTCGATAGTACTAGAGGTATCCCCATCCAGTTCTATCCCATCGATTATCCCTTCAGCAACGGTTTCCCCGTACACTGAGGGTGTCAAAATCAATAGTAAGATTGCTAAAACTCCAGTCTTTTTATTCATCCATCTTACTTTCAGTTTAAACCAAATATAAGTAATGACTCCAAAGAGGCATCCATAAAGTAACTTCTATAAATGATGATCCCCGTGATCCATCCATCCTTTTAGGTGAACAATGTGAAATACAGAAAATTCGGCAAACTAGACTGGAAGGTCTCGGCTCTAGGATTCGGAGCCATGAGGCTACCCACCATCGGTGGAGACAGCAGCAAGATCGAGGAACCCCACGCCATCAAGATGATACGATACGCCATCGACCACGGCGTAAACTACGTGGACACCGCCTACCCCTACCATCAGGGACAGAGCGAGTACCTCGTAGGCAAAGCCCTCAAGGACGGCTACAGGGAGAAGGTGCGGTTAGCCACCAAGATGCCCAGCTGGCTCGTGGAGCAATACGAGGACTTTGACAAGTTTCTGGATGAGCAACTGGAGAAACTCCAGACAGATCATCTGGATTATTACCTGCTCCACGGACTCAACAAGAGCAGGTGGCCAAAGCTCAAGGAAATAGGCGTCTTCGAGTGGGCAGAGAAAGCCAAGGCAGACGGCAGGATCAAGTACCTTGGGTTCAGCTTCCACGACGACTATGAGTTATTCGCGAAGATACTAGAGGACTCTGAACACTTCACCTTCTGCCAGATCCAGCTCAACTACATGGACACCGATTACCAGGCAGGCCTCAAAGGCTTAAGGCTAGCAGCAGGCAAGGGCTTGGCGGTTGTAGTCATGGAGCCCATCAAGGGTGGGAAGCTAGCGGTAACTCCCCCGAAGGAGGTTCAGGCAGTCTGGGCGAAGGCGGATAAGAAGCGTAAACCAGCGGAGTGGGCCCTACAGTGGGTCTGGAATCAGCCAGAGGTAAGCGTAGTACTCAGCGGCATGTCCGAGATGAGGCACGTCGAGGAGAACGTCGAGTATGCTGGTCGGAGTGGACCGGGGACATTATCCGAGAAGGACCTTGGGCTCATCGAGGAAGCCAAGCAGGCTTACCTGAGTCTCGGATTCGTAGGCTGTACAGCTTGTAGGTACTGTATGCCTTGTCCATCCGGGGTCGCTATCCCGGATATTCTTGGATTCTATAACGAGTACTATATGAGTGGTCAGAGCGACGAGATCAAGCAAAAGTATTGGGAGACGATCACACCCGAGACCCACAGCAGCAACTGCATAAGCTGCGGAGAATGCGAGACCAAGTGCCCACAGGAGCTTCCCATCAGGAAGTTCATGGGCGAGACCGCCCGTATGTTCCCCAAACCAGAATAAACTGGGGATTTATTCCCCACCTGTTTTTTTCAGTAAGTCACGTATCTCTCTTAGAGTTATTAGTATCTCATCATCCAACCCAGGGCCTCTGGGCACGGGTTCCTCGTATTTGTCGTCCTCTGTGGTCGTGGCGTATGGGGTCCTGAATTTCCTTAACTCGTTGAGTATGAAGTCCCGTACTTCCTCGTAGAACCTGATGCCTTCGAGTTTTTCCTCTGGTCCGCTCTGGTTGCTGCCGGAGTGGCCAGCGGTCTCTATGCTGACGCTGCCCAGTCCAAATAGCCTGTCGAATACACCTGCGTTGCTGCTGATGTTTGTGATGGTCCTGAATGGTACGTGTTTCCGGGTGATGGTGAGTATTCCCTTCTTCACGTATACCTCGGGCATGGATTCCCCTGACTCGCTGATGACGCTGTACTCGATGCTATTGATGTATACCGGTGTCACTACCTGGGCGGGGATCAACCAGATCAAGTTGCCTATTATGAGCCAGTTATTCATCTTCCAGCCCCAGACTCCAATGGTTGATATGGCGCCTTGGAACTCCGCTGGATCAACAGCATACAATAGGTATAGTAAGCCGATTGTTGAGATCATGGTGCCCAGCCACAGGGTCACCGCGATGCCTATGTTCTTGACCCATACTTTCTGTGTGTAGGCTCTGTCTGGTTTGAATATCTTGCCGCTCACTACTTTCTCGATAGGGGGCTTGATAACTCGTGTCTCCACTTCTTTTCCCATTTTATTTCCTCCTGTATCTCGGAATCTCCTTGGCTGCTAATTTGTTGAATATGGCTGTGCTCTGCCTCGTCATGTAGAGTTGTTCCTCATCTGGACGCAACTCTATTCCGTACTCACTCATCACCGTGTCCAGTGTCTCCCGGCACTCAGCCTCTTTGGGGCACTCTGGGCAGAGTTTCCCGGCGTAGCTCTCATGCCTGTACCAGACTATGATGCCTTCTGCCTCTGTGTAGATTATGTAGACCTGTGCGTTGGCCTGGTAGTCGAAGCCTATGAGTAGCCCCTTGTAGTCTAGGAGGCTCTCGACGTCGAGTCTGTGGCTCTTGGCGTGGTCTTCCAGTGCCTTTGTTATCTTGTTGCGTGCCCTGTTGAGTACTCTTGATGTGTATGCTGGTGTCCAGTCCTTGTTTTGGTCTGCGATCTCGCTCGTGGTCTTTCCTTTCTGGAATTCTTGCCATACTTGTTGTTCGTGGTTTGATAGCAGGCTCATCTCGGATTCCCCTTGATATACACTTGGTATATCTTTACAATTATTTGGTAAAGATTTACTAATAAAGGTTGTGGATCAAAGCCCAACTCCGCCCTCATTATTTAAGAACAAGAACCAGACATCACAATTAGGAGAGGAGCAGCCACGGACCTAGAACACTACACACCAAAACCAGTACGCTACGAGCTACGCTACATGATGCTCAAACACATCAAAGACGGACGAGACCCACTACCAGACATACAGGGAAGAGAAGAAACAAAAAACGACGTAATAAGAGCAGTGCTAAGCGGCAGCTACCCGTATCTGGTAAGCCGAGAAGGAACAGGCAAGACCAGACTAGCCGAGAGCCTAGCCAAACTACTCCCCCCGGTCCCACGAATCAAGGGCTGCCCCTACAACTGTGACCCAAAGTGGCCCCGGGAATGGAAGTGCCCAACCTGTAGGGACGAGGAAGACTCTGAGATCGAGTATATCTCTGGCACAGAGCGTTACAGTAGGATTCAGGGAAATGAGTATACCAACGAGGCAAAGATACTGGGAGTCAAGGATATTCAGGCTATTATTGGTGGTGATAGCCCTACTGATCCCAGTGCGTTTATCGGTACTGGTGTTCTGCGTGGTAACCGTGGGGTGGTGTGTGTTGATGAGTTGCCCGCTATTCCAACGAAGGTTCAGGTCCTGTTTCACCCCATGCTTCAGGAGAACAGGATAGTGCTTGAGGAGTATAACTGGGTACGTCCCATTGACATCTTCTTCGTGGCTACCGGTAACCCCGCTGGGTTTAGCCACGTGAACAGGGTGCCTGAGCCACTGCTGGACAGGCTTGAGTTGATCCACATGGGGTTGCCCAATGAGGCTGTGGAGAGGGAGATCATGTTCAAGGAGGGGTTCCGGATCGTTGATGACTTCTTCACCCAGCCAGAGAAGCAGAGTGAGCCTGAGATGGTTGATATCAGCGTCTCTTCCCTCAAGCGCCAATCCCTTGTCCCGTGGTGGATCATCGAGACAGTGGAGAAAACAGTCAGGTACACCCGTGAGTGCCCAAACATCGAGCGCGGCAGCAGCATCAGGGGTAGCATCAAGAGCCTCGACCACGTCTACAGCAGCACCGAGCTCAGGGGGGCCAATGTCAGTGATCTATTGGACGCTGCTTTGGGTTTGAAGCTGGCCCTCAGGGGAAGGATCAGGATCAGGGCTGATCTCATCGGGTTTGATGAGAGCCCCAGCGCGTATATGATGAAGAACAACGAGGTGGTGGAGGATGTCCTCTGGTACGCGGCACGAGATGTGGGAGAGACTATACTCAAAGGAGTCGATGAACTGGACAAAAGCAGGCTCGCCTCGGAGATCAAAGGCTACCTAGGTAACCCATCGTTAGCAGAGTACCCCTTGTTGAGCACAGTCATCAACTACATGAGGGAAATAGAGCCCTGGAGTAAGCCCATGCTCGTGAACGACTTGGAGACATTGATCCGGGAAAACCCAGAAGCAGTAGACAGATCAATCCACAACGAGTACATCATGAGCGCAGTCAGCCTACTCCTACACACGTTAAACACCGAGAACAACGAAGAAACAGAGCATCCGAGCCTCTATCTACCAAGCAGGATGAAGTAAATGCAAAGCACCCCTAACCCATGCAGCGACATCGACCAGAGCACCCTAGAGCTGCTCCGGGACATCGCCAAGATGCAGATGGGGATGGGGTTGGACTATGACTCAGCCTTCATGGAGAAAGCCCGTGAGAAGGCAGAGGAACGCTACGAACAAGCCCAGAATATGAAACAGAGAATCCAGCAACAAATAGAAGACATCAAATCAAACAAAACAGACGAGGCAACCGAAGACCCCGACACCATCGATGAGCTCCAGCAACAAATGAAGGATACCTCCAGCGAGCAAAAAGGAGTAACCCGCAGAGACTATGACTCCGTAATCGGAGACCTAGAAAAAAAGGGACTATTGGACGCCAGCTCGGAGCGCCCGAAGCTCACCAGCAAGGGAGCCCAAGCCATGGGGCAGGGATTGCTGACACGGATATTGATGAGCCTTGAGCGAAGAGGCTTGGGGCCACATAAGATCGAGGAGCTGGGAGAGGGGAGCTGGACAGGCTCCACGAGCCGCCCATATGAGCCCGGGGACCTCTATCACAGGATCGATATCGAGAGGACTCTGTTAGCTACAGCTGAGCGTGGCGCACCTCTCAGTCAGTTGTCGATCCGTGATTTTCACGTACTGGAACCCAGACACAGCACCGAGCTGCACTTTGGGATACTTGTCGATCAAAGCGCATCCATGCGTAAACAGGGAAAGATAGAGGCAGCCAACGAGACCGCCCTCGCATTATCCGAGTTGATGAGGCTACGGTACCCAGAGGATCGATTAAGAGTCTATACATTTAGTGAAATGGTTCGCGAGGTACAGCCATGGATGATCACAGCATCCACTGTGGAGATGAAATTCACAGACATCAGAGCAGCCCTACGAGCCTACAGAAACAGAGTAGCTTACCTACCCGGTAACAAACAGGCTCACCTGATAACGGACTCAGCCCCCAACTTCTTGGATGATGAGTTCGTTGGGTTCAGCAAGGCAGCAGAGGCAGTCATACAAGAGGCGCGGCTCTACAGACGAGACGGAATAGTTTTGAACATTATCATGCTGGACTTAGACCCAGATCTACGCCGGCTCGCCCAGTCCTTAGCCAAGGAAAACCTGGGACGAGTAGCCTTTGTTGATGTTAAGAATTTAGGGGAAACCCTCGTAGAGGACTACATCTCCTCTAAGAGGGATCTACTGCGGGGAGAGTAGCCTCGAGGCAGTGATCATCTCCTTCCCCTTTTTATTTGACGCCCCCACCGCCTCGAGTTAAATTATCCCACGTAAAATTGGATAAAAGGTTTTCAGGAGCATAAATAACGAGAGATAGAATATAGGCGGGATATGGTTCGGTGAAATAGAATCCTGTTACGCTAGTTTGCTGGGGCGCCTGCTATGGATGCTCTCATCCCACTGGATGGGCTCACCGATGCTCCAGAGGAAGATATGCGCCGTACCCGGACCCACCCGTTTAAACCTTGACTTCAATCGCTTCACCACATAGTCATAGTTGTTACCCTTGTCCAAGGCATCGAACCACTTCTTGAAGCTCCCATGCTCCTTGGCTAGGAGCCTGAACTGCTCGGCGTTGTATATAGTTGCGGCTATCTTCTGTTTGTTCCTGATGATGCCCTTGTCATTCTGGAGCCTCTCCTGATCCTCCACACCATAACTCGCCACTTTCTCTATGTCAAAGTCATCGAAGGCAGCCTTAAAGTTGGGCCACTTATTCGCGATCATCACCCAGTTCAATCCACCCTGGAAGATGCAGCGGGTCAAGTTCTCGAAGTATTCCTTGTCTCTTGTTGGGCGCTTATCTTGGAAAACCCAGGCTGGTATGGTTCTCTCTTCTGTCATGTTTAACCCGTTGGTTTGAGGCTTTTTGAAGCTTTTTAGGGATGAAACACCGTGGTATCTTTATGGAGCCAAGGCAGGGACCCAAACCGGTCGTAGATGGGAAACACGGCGTTGTTAGCAGTAGCCACCCAGCAGTAAGCGAGATAATGATTGAAGTCTTAAAAAAGGATGGAAACGCGGTTGACGCAGCTGTCGCAGCCAGTCTAGCCGGGCCAGTCTATGAACCCCACATGACCACCATCAGCGGCACAGTGAGCTTCCTCATCTGGGACGCCGAGACTCAGAGAAGCTACTTCATGGATGCATCTCCAATACTGCCCGAGGGATTGGCGCCATTCTGTCCACATCCCTATGCTCCTTCTACTGCTGCGGCGATCCCGGGCTCATCGGCTGGGTTGAAATCCATGCTTGAGAGATTCGGCTCCAAGCCATGGAGTGAACTCATACAACCCGCCATCAAAGCAGCCAGAGACGGGCACAAGGTCACGAGCTGGGAGTATGCCATCCTCTACGGTGGATCCGGGGGAAGATCAAGCACCCTGGAGGGACGCACATATTTCCCCAGCGGCAGAAAACACTACACACCAAGCGGCTTCCAGGTGCCAGCCGGGGAAGTCTGGAGGCGACCAGACCTAGCCAAGACCCTTGAGGCATCGGCTGCCGAGGGTCCTGATTATTTCCTATGCGGTGGCTGGGCTAAGCGCTTGGTGGAGGAGGCTAATAGCCTTGGGTGGATGATCAGTCTCGATGATGTGGCTGGGTATGAACCCATCTGGGTAGAGCCAACCCACACCAAGTATAAGGAGAACGAGATAATCGGTATCCCTCCGCCTCAACGTGGAGGATTCTACGCGGGGTTCCTCTTCGGTGTATTGGAGAACTTTGAACTCACCGAGCACTATACTGAGTCAGCTGAGGTCTTAGCGTTGCTCGCTTGGATTCTCCACAGGGCTCATCTTGATAGAAACCTCATCCACGACCCGGAGTACTATGATACCCCAATCGAGACACTCCTCAGCCCAGACTACCATAGGATAGTCTCGGAGCTCTGGAAGAATGGCAGACCACGACGAGACCTCACAAACTATCTTGAACTCACCCACAGTAAATCTGCTCAAAGGGGCTCGCTCCCAGCCACGGGGCACATCCCCCATGACAGCTGCGAGCTCAGCGTCGTAGACAGGGATGGTAACTGGGTGCAGATGATGGAGACAGCTGGCGGAGGCATACCTGGTGTTGTGGTTGACGGTGTCCCAGGTAGCGGAATAGGCTGGGAGCGATACGCATTGGTTGAACCCGGAGGTCGGACCCAGCACGCCATCGCCAACACGTTAGTGGCGAGAGATGGGGAACCATGGATGGGAATAGGATCACCAGGCGACTGCATATTCACCGTCCAAGAGGTGCTCTTCAGCATCCTTGAGTCTGGTTGGGAACCCTACAGAGCCATTGATGCCCCGAGGTTCTGGCCACTGAGGGATGACTGGACACTGGAGGTTGAGAACAGGATCAGCTTGGATGTGGTTAAGGGTTTGAAAAAGATAGGTATCATGCCGAGACCCTTAGGTGAGTATCATTGGCCCATGGGCAGCATGCAGGCAGTCTGGAGGGAAGACGGCGTATTGAAAGGTACCGCCGATCCCCGTAGGCTGGGGATCGCCCTTGCTTATTGATGCACTCTGTTTATCGCTAATATATCGCTGAGGAGACCATGGGCTGTTCCTACGCCGCCTGCGCCTCCACCGATAACGGTGATCTCTTGGAGACCGTCGGTGCTGACCGTTAAGGCGTTCAGTGTCCCCGAGACCCCTGCCAACGGGTGAGAAATCTTCACTCTTTCTGGGCTTACCCGTGCCTTCACGACTCCGTCCTCGATGTATGTCTCTGCGATGAGCTTGATCCTCTCACCATGACTTTTCGCATCTCCAACGTCTTCAGAGGTGATGCCTGTGATGCCCTCTCGTTCGACGTCAGAGACCCTCAACTCACCACCCAGCACAGCGTTGCCCAAAATCATTATCTTGGCCACAGCATCCCAGCCCTCCACATCAGCCGTAGGGTCCGCCTCAGCGTACCCCAGTTCCTGGGCTTCCCTGAGAGCGTCCTCGTATTGTTCTCCTTCCTCCATCTTGGTTAGAATATAGTTGGTGGTTCCGTTGATTATGCCCTTGACGCTTTGGATGTTGTGTCCAGCTAGGTTTTCTGTAGCAAAGTTGATGGCAGGTGTCCCGCTGAGCACCGTTGACTCGATCCTGAACTCAACACCGTTTTCCGCTGCAAGCCTCTGGAGTTCCTTGTATGCTAGGGCAGCTGGGCCCTTGTTGCTGGTTACCACGTGTTTTCCATTGCTCAACGCTGCCTTCACGTGGCTGAGGGCTGGCTCACCGGTCTCGATGTTGGTCAGTGTAGCCTCCACTATGATGTCCGCGCCTGTCTCGGTTATAGCTTCAAGGCTTGAATACCCCTTCACTCCATCAGGGTAGGACTCCAGTGTCCCTGTCTCCCTGAAATTCTTCAATAGAACATCCAGGTCGAGTCCAGCTGGGTCGTATACGCTGCCCTTGCTCCTCCCGCTGATAGCGACGATCACTGGGTCCAATCCATATTTCTCCAGCAGCACGTCGTGTTTGTCTCTGATTATCTCTGTGAAGGCTTGGCCTACGACGCCGAAGCCGATTAAGGCGATCTTGGTCATGTTACCCTTTTTTGTTGGCTAGTTATTATAATAGGTTTAGTTTCTGTTTCTGGGTAACGTGGCTTTTATGAAGTAGAGGAGGGGGTGCCGCTTCGACTTAGGGGGCTCTCGCAAGCGATGAGCCCATACCTAGTATGGAAGAGGCTCTGGTCCTCACTTAGATCCTTTATTCAGCTGTATTTAAGATTTATAGTTTATAATCAATATGATATTGTATTTATTTATTATAAACATGTTTATACACGCATATTTTTACTTTAAACATATAATTATCAATAACATAGAATAAGCATCTATATCTTATTACAGGTAAATAGAAACCGAGCGGAATAAGATCAACCATACGCGAAGACTTTAATGCCAACGACACCAAGCCTCAAAACATGAGAGCCCAACCCAGCCCACACAGGGATCGATTAACCTACATCCTCTTGGCTGAGCTGAGCCTACTAGTAACATCGCTGCTGGTCTTTCAAGACATCCCACTGGTCACCTTCCCCTCTCAATCAACGGCCTCAAGCATAATCTATGCAGTGATCTGTATACTGGGTATAATCGCTGGCATATCCCCCAAATCCTGCTCAATAGGAGCGCGGAGCGAGCGACGAGACGGAAACGATGTGGCTGGGCATCACCCGGATTGTGGACATTTCACAGGGCATACAATAAGATTAGGAGATAGGGTCTTCTGCGCTGGCTGCAGCGGCTTGGTCCTTGGAGCAGTGGCTGCCCTTATTGGATTGGTCTCTGGCGTGTATCCATTCGATGTTTTGGTGGGTTTCTGGTTCGGCATATTGCTCGTTGGGCTGGGGTTGGCTCAGCATCTCATCGATCTCGGCTCGGCTTGGATTCATCTTGGGTTGAATACCATTTTTGTAGTGGGCACATGGCTCATGTTCAAGGCTATACAGTTGATGAATCTCAGCTTCCTCGTCTCAGCCTATTTCCTAATTGTATCTCTTTTCTGGGTATTCACCCGCATAAAGGCGAGCCAGTGGACACACGTAGCGGTCTGCAATGATTGTGACGTGGTTTGCAGTAACCGTTTTTAGTAAAGTTTGTATAACAGCCCCCCATTTTCTGATTAGTGAACATATTTGGTGTACTGCACAAAGTGTGGAACCGAAAACGAAGAAGACGCACTGGAGTGTAAAAACTGCGGCGCATCACTAAAACCACGATCCTACAGGTACAGGCGCAACGACTGGGACATGGAAGACGACTGCTTCGGAGGAAGAAGCAGGACAACATGGCCCCTTCTCATAGGTGTTTTCATGATTATCCTCGGTGCCTCTCAGCTACTCGATGATGTCTTCTGGTGGGCTAGCTTCGATACCCTTTGGCCGTTGTTCATCATAGCCATCGGTTTGATCATCGTCACAAACGCGAGGAGACGCTAGCCCTCTCTTATTTTATCCTGTTTCTTGTTGTCTCAGCCTCTCGTATAGCACGATGGACGCTGCGACACTCACATTCAATGAAGCAAGCTTACCACGCATGGGAATATTGACCACGCTATCGCATTTACTCAGCAACGTCGGGTTTACACCACGATCCTCCCCACCGAGAACCAAGGCAACGGCGCCTGAGAGCTTCTCCTCATAATACGGCTTGGTTCCGCTGCCATCTATGCCTATTACTCTGAGTCCTTCATCCTGCATCTGCTTGATTGCTGGGTAGAGGTTGGTCTGCCAGACTGGTACGTTGAGGCTCGCGCCCATGCTTACCCTGTGAACCGTGTTGTTCACCTCGGCTGAGCCCTTCTTGGGGATCAGTATGCCGTCTACTCCCGCTCCCTCACCTGTCCTGATGATGGCACCCAGGTTGTGAGGGTCCTGAACCTGATCCAGCACCAACACACAAACCTCTTTACTGGTCTCTTGGAGTACCTTGCCTAGGCTCCAGTTGATGTTGGTCTGGGCGTAGCCGATTACCCCCTGATGGTTGCCCGTGGTGCTGATACGGTCTAACTGCTTTCGTTTAACCATCTCGACCTTGACGCCCTTCTTTCGCGCTAGGTCTGTGATCTGTTTGATCTTGGCGTCGTTATCGTGCCCGTACTCAAGCTTTATACTCAGTACCAAGCCCTGTCTGAGGGCTTCATAGACGGGGTTGCGGCCTTCAAGCTGTATCAATGTGTTTCTAGCCTTGAAATAATGCGCCATGTTTTAAATGATTATCATCTTGCCCGCATGCTCTGCGTATTCTTTAAACAGGGGCTCATGAAACATGTATTGATCACCTTGACAGAGGGAAGCGTGAAACAGATGGCCGAGCTCCTCAGGAAGGGAGCCACGATGCTCAGCGAGACCTGCCCAGAGTGCAACACACCCCTATTCAAGCTCCAGGACGGGAGCCTAGTATGCCCAATGTGTAATAAACCTGTGGTTGTTGTCTCGGCTAACGCAGATACTGAGGGCATGGCTCAGCAGGGCAGCATCGATCAGACATTGATGAACAAGATCAAGGAGATACAGGGCATGCTGGAGCAGGAGAAAGACCCAACGCGGATCAATACATTACTGGAGACATTGATGAAGCTCCTCGATACCCGTGAAAGGGTCAGGAAAATCGGGTAAAATAGGGTTATTATAGCCACTTTGACGACGATGAGCGCCGAGTCAAATGCCTTCTGTCTCGTTATCTTCTCTGTGCCCCGGAGCATTACCGCGCTGAGAAACATTGATGGGATATAAATCGATCCCAATCCAGCGATCCTATTTATCCCACAGCCGCGTATATTGACTTATGCCCATATTTTTGATTCGCCACGGAGAAGCAGAAAACAACATGGACCCCGAACTCGGATCATGGCATAATCGAGGCTTAACCGAGACCGGCAGACAACAGGTAGAAGCCCTGGCTCGTAGGCTCAAGAAATCAATAGGTGAAAAAGACCTCAAGCTATACACCAGTAACAGAAAGAGAGCAATCGAAACCGCAGAGATAATCAG
>CAZVMT010000050.1:0-10867 GCA_964628765.1 uncultured Candidatus Bathyarchaeia archaeon
CGGAGCCACTGGGATATCAGCGGCGCTAAGAGCCAGAGGACGAGAGGATGTTACCCTCATCTCCAGCGCAGGAGACGGAGCATCAGCAGACATCAGCCTCGGCAAGATCAGCGCAGCCGCTGAGCGCAACGAGAACATACTCCAGATCTGCATCGACAACGAAGCCTACATGAACACTGGTATCCAGAAGAGCGGTTTGACCCCCTACGGCGCCTGGACAACCACGACCCCAAGAGGCAAAGAGAGCAACAAGAAGGATGTACCCATGATCATTGCAGCCCACAAGGTACCATATGTGGCAACCGCATCCGTCGCGTATCCTCAGGACCTTGCGAGGAAGCTTGAGAAAGCCAAGGGTATCAAGGGTTTCAAGTTCCTTCACACAGTTATTCCTTGTCCGACTGGGTGGCGGTTTGACCCAGCCAAGTCGGTTGAGGTTACCCGTCTCGGTGTCGATACTTGGGTTAACCCGTTGTATGAGATCGAGGAAGGTGTGCTGAAGGTTAGCAGGAAGACCGAGGCAAAGCCCGTGCAGGAGTACCTGAAGGCGCAGGGCAGGTTCAGGCATCTAACCGATGAACAGCTCACCTATGTTCAGGGTGAGGTCGATAAGAAGCGGGATGATCTGCTCAACAACGATGGGAAGCAGGTTATCCACTAATCTTCCTTTTTTATACTCTTATTGATGCATATTTTCTGTGAAAGGGTTTACCATCGCAGGACATGTTGCAATTGATCAAGTGATTAACGCTGAGGGTGAGAAGATACAGCTTGGTGGCCCACCCTGTTACTGCTCTGTTCTAGGTAAATCCATGTGTTTCCCTGTTGATGTGGTTTCTAAGATCGGCTATGACTTCCCGGATGAACTGATACCAAGGCTTCAGTCACTCGGGATAGATGGCAGTAAGATGTCTGATTTCCCATCCACGCGGTTCGTACTGGATTATAGATATGAGCCTCGGAGGATGATGGTGCCATCAGTCTGTGAACCCATCAAGCAATCTAGGTTAGAGAAGGTTAAACGTCTCATCCTGTGTCCCATCGCAGGTGAGATCAGCGACGAGTTAATCATGGGAGTCGATCCGGATTTTCTCGCATTGGACCCTCAGGGATTATTGAGGAAAATAAGAGAAGACAATACGGTTGAACCAAGAGAGTGGCACAACCCAGACGCGCTAAGTAAAATAGATCTATTAAAGACCAGCTCAACTGAGCACAGCCTCGTAACAGGCACCAAGGATATCAAGAAAAGCCTAGAGATGCTAATCAGTCATGAAGTTAAAGTAGCTGTTATCACCGATGGAAGAAATGGCTCATACGTGATGACAGGTTCAGAGTTTTTCCGGGTTCCAATCTATCCAGTAGATGTAGTGGATTCCACCGGGGCGGGTGACGTATTCATGGCTGGGCTCGCATCACATCTGGACGAGGGATTAATATGGGCTTCAGCCATGGCGTCAGCCTCAAGCTCCGCTGTTGTCGAGACCCATGGACCAGAGATAAGCTGCGATAAGGCTGAGATTATTCGTAGGGCAGAACAGGTCTTTGAAAGAATAGAGCACCTAGCTTAGTCTCTGTTTAGCTACCCAGTAGATCACTAGTGCAATCAATATATCCAGAGCCCACCACATCAACAACTCAGGAAGCTGAGATTGCTCAAAGAAAGAGGGCTCAAACCCTGAGCCCCTAACCTCAAGCGATGGAGCCTGAGAAGCAGCTGCTTCTGCTGCTTCAGCGGCTTGGGCAGCTTCGGCAATGGTTTCTGATTCATTCTTGGGTGACACTGCTATGGTACCGCCGTCAGCGGTTGAAAACTCTTCTCCACTTGTCAATAGCATTTGTTTGGGGGTCGTATACATGGCTATCTGCTGCGGTACGGCAGAGACAAGTATGTAGCCAACCGCGATGGCTAACACCATGTATACGAGAGACTTTTGGGTCATCAACTAAGCATCATCTCCATTACTATTAATGCTAGAGATTAGAACAGTCACTGAACATGCTGATCCACGCTGTTCTACTGTTCGAACACTCACTGCGGACGCTCCCTCCAGATCTTAATGGTCTCATACCATAGAATCACAGTGGGGACCAACCCCATCACAACAGTAGTAACATACCCTCGGCTAGGGAAAAACGGTGTCTGGATGAGGAAAGTAAGGAGCATCGTAGTCATTAACACAGCGTAGAAAAGGTATCGAGGAAGGATCAAGCCACCGAGGGTGATAAACTGCTTGAGAACACCAACCTTCACGTCTTTCACAAGCTGGTAATCCCCGTAAACGTTCTCGACCAGTCCAAGCTCTTGTAGCTTATTCAGGTGATAGCTGGATACGCTGGGGCTGCTGAACCCGAGTTCGCGTTGAACCTCACGTACGCCTACTGCCTCACTGGGACGCTTGAGCATGTGCATATAGACGAGCAGGGTCTTTCCTTTCAGCTCGGATTCGATTATTTCTTCATCGCTTGCCATTTTCTGCCCTTGAATCTGTTGGTTTAGTCTTTAAATATATTGAAGATTGCCAGCGTCGAGATCACCGCTTCCTCGGTTCTGACAGTGGCGGTACCCTGATCAGGGATGGTGTTTACTATGTAGTCGAACACTTCCTCGGCTCGCCTTCCTTCCCGCTCGATGATCTCGCCTACACCTTCCTTGTATGAGCCGAAGACGATCAAGGTTTTCTCTGCTTCAGCCCAGTCAGCGGACAACTTCTCCTCAACATCTCTGAATGCCTCCCCGTTTCGTGATGTGGCTATGGTCAGATCCCATTCCGGGCTATACACCAAGTCGCTGAGGCGCCTCTTGCTTCCCCTGAGATCATATCCCCAGTACTCTGGGATATTCTTCTTCTTGACACTACGACCGGAAAACTCTGGTTCCTTCTGCATTATCTCAGTGATCACCCTAGTTCCCTTGACGGGAGGTTTCCCTCTTACGTTCATCAAGACATCGAGACCCACATCAACCTGATAGTTGAACCCCGATCCTCCAACTACTACACCATCTCTAAACTCACCAACTTCTACTTGGCTCAGTTTCTCCTCCGTAGGATGATGAGGGGTCCTAAGCGGCGGTAGGGTTCCAGCGTATTGAAGCTCCGGACGTACATCGAACAAGTGTTTTCTAAGATATTGGGGCGTCTCAAGATAACCCAGAATATATTTCATCGTGATACTCTCGTCAGGCTGATCTCTGTAGATTATTATCTGGTCTACCCGGTAGATGGCTGCTGCTCGTCCAAGCTGCCCAAGGACAGCCGTCTTTTCCCTGAGATTATTGATCTCTGCCACCATCGATGCCGGTACCGCTATCGTGATTGAGTTCTTTCGTTTCATTTTTCATCCCTGTGCCTTACCCAGTTCTTCCATCCCGTCTTCACATACCGCTCCCTATGCTCCAAATCTTCCTTAACCCAGTCTAGGAACCCGTTGAAGCTCCTCATGGAAGCTACCTCGCTAAATGAGCCTATTCCCTCATTAACTAGGCTCTCGATGAAGGTTTTCTCGGCTAGTTCCTGAGTTTTTCCCTCGATCTTTACCTCTGTTACCTTGTACCCCAGTTCTCTGAGGGTGTCTTCTGCGTGCTCAAATATGTAGCCTGTGCAGATGTGGATGGGCTCGGTCTTCTCTACAGATAATGAGTCTAGTCCTTCTAGGATTATCTGGGTCGCGTATCGTAGGTAGGTCTTGTACTTGAATTCCTCGGCTTTGAAGAGCTCTGGGGGTATCTCACCTGTGTATTTTTCGTTGGTCTCTACTCGGCGCATCACTATTACGGCTCCGCCGATTAGGTCCCCCCACCCTGAGTCGTCTACCTCGATAACCATTGGTGAGGGTAGTGGTTGAGTGGTTAAAAACAGTATCCTATCTCGTACCTGCCTTCAATAAATCTATAGACTCTGTGGTACTTGGATCGACTCCGTTCAGGATGCCGAGGTAGGCGCTCGCATAGTCCCCCTGTATCAATGCGGAGATCATTCTGGCTAGGTTTGACTCTCCCCTTGTCTCTATAGAAACCGTTTTCCCGAACGTGCCTCTCATCAATTCCTCCACAGCCTTGATCTTCTTGTCTAGCTTCGCATTCCCCTTCAGGTCATGGATGTTGACAACACAGATTTTGCTTAGCAGCGTCTCATCCCCTTCTCTAGCCATGACGCTGTTGTGGAATGCTTCAGGGTAGAAGTTGGTAGCTGATGGGTTCTTGCTGTTCTCGTTAAACTGTGTACTATACCTGTAAGCTACGGTGGTGAACAGAGATGGTGCGTAGATGAAGGGGATGTAGCCTTTGATCTCTTCAGCCAGCTTCTTACTTGGGTTTGACTCCGTTGGTGACTCTGAGTTTAATGTCTTGCAGAGTTCCTCAACCACTTCGATGGACTCAGCTACCTCACCCCACTTCGCGTCACTGATAAAGCCAATCCTACGCGTTACTCCAGCCAAGTTATAGAACTGGTAGGGTATCGCCGCCCTAGGCTGATGCCCCTTAGGGAACTTGACCAGCGTCTGCATGTTTTCCTTGGCTCGTTCCTCAAGGGCTCCGCCTGAGCAGAAACAGATCACAGTGCAGCCTTTCTCAACTGCTTCCCTGTACTGGTTGAGGGTCTCTTCAGTGTTCCCCGAGTAGCTCACAGCATAAACCAGCGTATTCTGATCTACCCACGCAGGCAGATGATAATCTCTGTTCACCGTGATAGGTTTCTTGAGGGTATCCAGTAACCAGTCTCGCAGCAGTAAGCCCCCAACGGCTGAGCCACCCATCCCAGCAACAAGAATAGAATCATAGTCACCTCCATAGATGTTGATCCTGATCCGCTCAGAGTTCTCTATCGCCTTCTTTGCGCTACGCGGGAAATCAGTGATCTTTTGAAGCATCCCAGATGGGTCATGTTGCTTAATGTACTCTGGGTCGTCAAGGAGACTGTTCATACTCTGAATAGAAAAAGTGGTAGATAAAAGCCCATTGACTCAAGCTGCTCCGCAAATACAGATAGCGAGCCAAGCATAGACCTTGATGGAGTCAAGGAAATCTTCTAATCTCACGTGGTCCATCTGGGTGTGGGCGTATTTCTCCTCACCTGGCCCAAAACCCACCACTGGGATGCCTAGATGAGAGTAGATCCTGCCATCTGTGGCGAAGGTCCAGATCTTCTTCTCTGGTTTTCTATAGGCTTTTGTTATAGCTTCGTAGACTTCTTCGACCACGGGGTTCTTCTCTGGGTCGGTGTAGAATCCCGAGAATTTGCGTTCATTGATGATGTTTCCCGGGATCACCGTGGCGTCAAACTCAGGGTCATCAGCCTTGCACTCATCTATTATCTTGTTTAACGCGTCGTATAGGTGGAAATCAGTGAAATCAGGGTGATTCCTGCAGTCGATTATGAATTTGCATCTCTCAGGCACCACGTTGGACGCCTTGGGGCTTACCTCAATCTGGGTAACCACCAGACTAGCCTTACCGTAAACCGGGTGCACAGGTAGGCTAGGAGCTAACTCATCCTTGATCTTGCGGATCATCTTCAACGCATTGTAGAGCGCATTGACACCCCGCTCAGGGGCGCTGGCGTGGCAGCTACGACCATGCACCACAACATCGTACTTCATACTACCCCTATGACCCAGCGATAACTCCATGTTGGTGGCTTCCCCTATGAGAACCACGTCAGCGAGAAACTGGCTATCAACAATGGTAGACTTGGTACCTGCTCCACCGACCTCTTCCTGAGCTACTGCTGCTACCTTATAATCGCCCTTAAGCTTGATGCCCATCTCTTGTAGGGCTCGTCCAGCTAGAACCATGGCAGCTACGGCTGCCTTCATGTCACAAGCGGCGCGCCCATAGATCACCTCTCCATGGTCTCCGAAGGTGGCTCCATCCATCAACTTCCCAGAGTAGGGATCTATCATGTCACCAACGGGCACGTGATCGATGTGCCCGTTCAGCAGGAAGCTACGTCCATCACCCTGTCCCTTGACTACGCCCATTGTATCTCCTAGAGCATCGGTCTTGGCTGTGCTTAAGCCATATTCCATCATTTTCTCCTTGAGGAACTCTGCGACCTGATGTTCCTCATAGCTGGGGCTGGGAATCTGGATAAGCTGTTGAAGAAACTCGATACAGTTCTCCCGGTTTTCTGTAACCCACTGGGAGATCAACGCTAGTGTATCTGACATGAAATGAAAATGGTCTATTTGAGGTTAAAAGGGCTTCATTCCTCGACCACTATTGCCTCAACAGGGCAAGCTGCGACGCATCCCATGCAGGCTATGCAATCCTCATCGCGGACCACCTCAACGGTGTCGCCTTTATCCTCATAGACTCCCATAGGGCATGTTGTGATGCATGTTTTGCAGTTGATGCATGTTTCTTGGTCAAGTGTTACTTTTGGCATTATACCACTCACATATCTGGGCTGTATGGTCTCTATATGTGTTTTCCCTAGACGGGTTACCGTTATTTACTGGTTCGGTGTTTGATATTAGTATCATATTGGAGGAAAATGCTTGAGTAAAATACACCCCTACCTTCCAAATAGCGTATCAGAGATAAAGGAAAAGATGATGGAAAAGATCGGCATCGATAGCATCGACGAGCTTTTCTCAGACATCCCAAAAGAGTTTGTATACAATAAAGAACTCACCATCCCAGGTCCGCACAGCGAGGTAGAAGTAAAACAACATGTTTCAGAGCTACTTGAAGAGAATAAAACCCTAAGAAGCCCACCCTTCCTAGGAGGAGGCGTCTGGCCCCACTACGTCCCAACGGTAGTTGATGAAGTGGTCCATAGGGCTGAGTTTCTTACAAGCTATACGCCCTACCAGCCTGAGATAAGCCAAGGCATACTTCAGGCTGTTTTCGAGTATCAGAGCTTGGTATGTGAACTTCTAGGCATGGAGGTAACCAACAGCAGCTTATACGACTGGTCGACAGCCGTAGGCGAGGCTGCCCTAATGTCCAGCAGGATCACCCGTCAATTCAAGGTTCTGGTACCAGACCTGATGAGCCCCAATAGGCTCAGGGTCTTGAAGACCTACACTGAGCCCGCTGGGATAACCATCGAGGAGATTGACCACGACCCCATCACGGGTCAGCTGGACCTTGAGGACCTCAAGGAGAAAAACGATGACAAGACCGCCATGGTCTATATCGAGAACCCGAGCTTCATGGGATTCGCAGAGGAGAAAGTAGACGCCATTGGTGAGATAACCCACGACACTAAGGCGCTCTATGTTGTTGGTGTAGATCCCACAAGCCTCGGCTTACTGAAGGCACCTGGAAGCTACGATGCCGACATAGTCGTAGGTGAGGGGCAGCCACTGGGAAACCACATGAGCTACGGTGGTCCACTACTGGGGATACTCGCGTGCAAGCACGATAACAAATACATTAGACAGATGCCTGGAAGAATCATCGGGTTAACAGAGACCCTAGCAGACCATAGGCAGGGCTACGTGATGACCCTAGCTACCCGTGAACAGCACATCCGGCGTGAGAAGGCGACCAGCAACATCTGTAGCAACGAGGCTTTGAACGCGGTGGCTGCCGGTGTGTACCTTGCGTTGATGGGTCCACAGGGGATGAAGGACCTCAGCGAGACCATCATGAAGAAGGCTAAATATGCTCAGAAGAAGATCGGAGAGCTACCCGGCGTCAGGGCCCCAGTATTCAACAGCTTCCACTTCAAGGAGTTCACAGTGAACTTCCAGTACAGGACATTGAAGGAGGTCAACACAGCGCTACACGCCCATGACATCGAGGCTGGAATCCCATTGAACGGGGACTTCGATCTCGGTGAGACGGCTCTCTACTGTGTAACTGAGCTTCACAGCAAGCAGGATATCGATCTCCTGGTTTCGACGTTGAAGGAGGCGTTAGAGGGATGAAGATGAGATTCAGGCAGGCAGACTGGAGCGAGCCCCTAATCTTCGAACTCAGCCAAGAGGGCAGGATGGGGCACATGTTACCCACCCTTGAGCCAGAGATAGAGGGCGAGATACCAACAGAGGACCTTGTCCCGGAAAGCATACTGAGGACCGAGGAGCCTGGATTACCCGAGGTCTCGGAGATTCAGGTGCTACGCCACTATATGCACTTGAGTCAGATGAACTACGGTGTGAACAGTGGGGCGATCTATCCGCTGGGTAGCTGCACCATGAAGTATAATCCTATCATCAACGAGGTTTTGGCGGGTCACCCCAAGATAACTGGAGTGCATCCGCTGCAGACTCCGGAGTCTACTCAGGGAACATTGAAGATGCTATACAACCTGAAGAAGCACTTCCTTGATATCACTGGGATGGACGAGGCTACACTCCAGCCTTCAGCTGGGGCAGCGGGTGAATGGACGGGCATGATGATCATACGGGCATACCACAAGGACAACGGTGACCTTGACAAGCGAACAGAGGTGATTATCCCGGATAGCGCCCACGGCACCAACCCAGCTAGCTCGATAATGGCTGGCTTCAAGACCGTAGAGATCGCCAGTAACGAGCACGGGATGGTTGACCTTGAGGCATTGAGCGCAGCCGTTGGACCGAACACCGCTGGGTTGATGCTGACAAACCCAAACACTATAGGTGTGTTCGAGGCAGAAATCAAAGAGATAGGCAAGATCATCCACGACGCAGGCGGCTTGATGTACTATGACGGGGCTAACCTTAACGCCATCATGGGATGGTGCCGCCCAGGGGACATGGGATTCGACATCATCCACAGCAACCTCCACAAGACATTCAGCACTCCTCATGGCGGTGGAGGACCAGGAGCAGGACCTGTGGGAGTCAAGGAAGGGTTATCTGATTTCCTGCCTGTGCCTGAGATCGTTGAGAATGGCGGCAAGTACTCGTTGAACTGGGATAAGCCCAAGAGCATCGGCAAGGTCCATGGATTCCATGGAAACGTCGGTGTCTCGCTGAAGGCGTACACCTACATGTATACCATGGGTGGAAGCGGCCTCAAGGAGTCCAGCGAGCTAGCTGTGCTGAACGCCAACTACATCAGCAGGCAGCTGATGACAGAGAAAGGCTACGCTCTTAGTCCTGACCCGAAGAAGCCCCGTAAACACGAGGCAGTGCTCAGTGCGGCCCCCATGCTTGAGGACACAGGGGTAAGCGCCCTCTATGTGAGCAAGAAGCTGCTTGACTATGGATTGCATGCACCTACGACCTATTTCCCGTTGATCGTGCCGGAGGCTTTGATGATCGAGCCCACGGAGAGCGAGCCAGTGGAGGCACTGGACGCCTTCATAGAGGCCATGCGGGAGATCAATGAACTCGCGTATAGCAACCCAGAGGAGGTCTTGAGCGCCCCGCACAACACGGCTGTCGGTAAGCTGGATGAGGCGCGTGCGGCTCACCCACGGACTATCTGTCTGAGCTGGCGTAAATATTGCCAGCTCATGGCGGATGAGTAGGGATACTTTTTATTACACACCCCTCATTATTCGGTGCAAGGTAACCAGGATGTTCAGTCAAGTATTACTCGATCTTTCGATGTATCAGCAGCCACCATACGCGACCCTGGCCATAATGGGGATAAGCTTTCTATTGGCGGCGTTCACCAGCTTCATCGGTGTTCGCAGCCTTGATCTTGAACAGTATAAACGGTTGATGATCGAGAGTTCCCGGGCTCGGAAGGAGTTTATGGACGCGACACGCAGCGGTAACCAGAGGAGGATCGATAAGGCTCAGAAGCGCCAGAACGATTTGATGCAGCAGCAGAGCAAGATGAGCATGGACCGTATGAAAAGTAGCATGCTGTTCACTATACCCATGCTGTTGATCTGGCCTGGCCTCGGCAAGTTCTTCGGTGAGACTGTCGTTGCTCATTTCCCATTTGATTTCCCCTGGATTCCACGCGAGTTCTCATTCTTCCAGTGGTATCTGCTATGCAGTTTCACCATGAATGTCTTGCTGAACAGGGTTTTTGGATTAACTTTTGAGATAGACCCAGAGGACTGAGATTTGCGGAGACCCGTAGATGAGCTGGTAATCACCGTTGCCGGGCACCATGGATCGGGTAGAAGCACCAACGCGAAGCTACTAGCGGACATGCTAGGTTTGAGATATATCAGCACCGGGATGCTCTTCAGGGAACGAGCCGAGGAACTCAATGTAAACCTAGAAGAGATGAATAAGATAGCTAGCGATGACCCGGATTTCGATAACTGGCTGGACAATAGGACCAAGGAAGAGTCCCGTAAACGGGGCGTGGTAATTGACGCGAATCTAAGCGCGTGGATGGCAGAAGACCCAGACTTGAAGATATTCGTGACCTGTCCCTTTGAGGTGCGGGTTCAGCGGATAGCGGACCGTGAGAACCGGGCTTATGGTGATGTGTTGCAGGAGACCTTTGCCCGTGAGGAGTCCGAGAAGCGCAGATACGGCGAGTACTATGGTGTGGATATCGATGATCTCAGCGTATATGATGTGATCTTGAACACCAACTTGTTCAGCGTCGAGGAGGTCGCGCATATTCTTAAATGCATAGTGGACCAATACATCTCTAGTGAATAATTTTGGTTGCAATAGACATTGGTAGAGTGTGTGTCAAGACTCAGGGTCGTGAAAAAGGCAATAAATGTGTCATAATTGATGTGATTGACCGTAACTTCGTCGTGGTTACTGGTCCCGGTGTCAAGAGGCGTAGGGTGAACATGAATCATATAGTGCCTCTGGATGAGACGGTGGATGTTCAGCGGAATGCTTCGGATGAGGAAGTAGCGGGTGCGCTGCAGTAACAGGTTTATCGCACCGTTTTTGGTACTGATTAGACGGCTTCTTGGTATAGATCAGGATCGATTCTGGGGTGTTCTGGGGCTGGTTTCACTGAGTTAAGTTGTTAACAGGGTTTGATTGGGGTACCCTC
>CAZVMT010000050.1:10877-15507 GCA_964628765.1 uncultured Candidatus Bathyarchaeia archaeon
CGGATGAGGAAGTAGCGGGCGCACTGCAGTAGCTTACCGCACCGTTTTTTGTACTTTTTTTACGGTTACCTTGACGCTTTTTGTCATATTTCAGCACGTGATCTGGGTTGTTCTGGGGCTGGTTTCTCTGAAATAGGTTGTTAACTGGGTCTGATTGGGGTACCCCCCTCCCCCCCCTCTACTCGTAGCGGAGGGCATCTACTGGGTGGAGGCTCGCGGCTTGCCAGCTGGGGTACATCCCGGCTGCTACGCTGGTGATTACGGCGAATAATACGACTAGGGCTCCGAGGTTGAAAGCTGTGGAGACTGGGAGGCCGATGTAGTTGCCTACGAGTTTTCCTGCTATGAATCCGACGATGGCGCCTAGGATTCCGCCTAGGAGTCCTGTGATGGTGGCTTCTGTGATGAAGAGTAGCAGTATTTCGTTGCTCTTGGTGCCTATGGCTTTTAGTATGCCTATTTCGCGGGTTCGTTCCATGACGCTGATGGTCATGGTGTTTATTATGCTGACGCCTGCTACTATGAGGCTGATGGCTGCGATGCCTCCTAGCACTGCTTCTATTGTGCCCAGTACTTGTCCTACTTGTTCCTGTATCTGCTCGTAGCCCATGGCCATTACCTTGTTGTCGAATTTGTCTTTGATCTCGTCTACTACGGGGTCTACGTTTTCCATCTTGTTTACCTGTATGGATACGTAGTCTACTTTGCTCCCTGTCTCGAAGTTGGTTTGGACGTCTCGGATGTTCATGACGAGGCTTCGGTCGTCTTCTGAGCCGAAGGTGCCTCCTATTTGTTCGAGTATGCCTACTACTCGGAAGGTGGCTGTGCGGGGTTCTCCTGCTACGTAGTAGTTGAGGGTTATCCTGTCTCCTACTTCCAGTATGGGGTCTATGTCTTCGTCTGGTTGTGCGAGGAGGTGGCCTAGTACTACTGCTCCTGAGTCGCTTTGGATTAGGGTTCTTCCTTCTGCTGGTTTGAAGTTGCTGAATATGTCGAAGTATGCTGGTGTTGAGCCGTAGACTAGTGCTGTGTGGGTTTCGCCGCGTATGGTGTATTGGGCGTAGCCTGCGGTGACGATGGGGGCTACGTATTTTACGTTGGGTACTCGTTCCATGATCTGTACGTCTCGCCAGTTGAAGCTGTCGCCGACGAGTCCTCTTCCTTGTCTTATCTCGTAGGGGATGACCATGACGTTGTTGGGTCCGAAGGTTTCTAGTTGGGTGCTGACTTCTATTGTGAGTCCTTGGGTGATGCTGATGAGTCCTGTGACTGCTGCGCAGCCTATGAGTATGCCTAGGATGTTGAGGGCTAGTCTGAATTTGCGTTCGTTGAGTCCTTGTATGGCTGTGAGTATGGTGTCTTGGAGTTTCACTTCGTGTATTTTGGTGTGGTGTGGGATATAAACAGTTGTTGGGGTCTGTTGGTGGTGGTTCGGTGCTTTTTTTCTTGGTGTGAGGGGGTGTGAGTTGGTAATCGTTTTTGGGTGTGGTGGTTGGTTGGGTTTGGTTTGTGTTTTCTGCTTATCTGGTTCTGGGGGTGGGTAAATACTCATTTATCTTGTTGCTGTTAGCTATAGTTTGCTGGGTGATGTGGGTGTCTGCCATCGAGGTTTCCGGTTTAACGAAGTGCTGGGGTGAGACTAGAGCGGTTGATGATATTGGTTTTCGGGTGGATAGGGGAGAGATATTTGGTTTTCTTGGTCCGAATGGGGCTGGGAAGACGACGACCATAAAGATGCTTGTGGGGTTGACCAAGCCAACCAGTGGGGGCGCGAGGGTAGCTGGCTATGATGTGGTGGAGAGCGTCAGGTTGGTTAAGCAGCGTATAGGCGTGGTGCCTGAGCGCTCGAATCTGTATGATGAACTCACGGTATTAGAGAACCTAAGATTCGTTTCCAGGCTATACCATGTCCCAGCTGAGTTACGGGAGGACAGGGTAAGGTATCTCATGGAGTTGTTTCAACTCACGGAGTACATGGATAGGGGGTTTGCTAAGCTTTCGAAGGGGTTGAAGAGGCGTGTTGTTCTCGCCGCTGCATTGGTTCATAGCCCTGAGATTCTCTTCCTGGATGAGCCGACCTCTGGGCTGGATATCATGAGCGCTAGACGTCTCAGGGCGATCATATCTGATCTCAGTGAACACGGGGTGACGATATTCCTGACAACGCATTACATCGAGGAGGCGGGGCTTCTCTGTGACCGCATCGCCGTGCTTGTGAAGGGCAGGATAATCAAGATCGATACCCCTGAGGGGTTGAAGAGGTCTCTTCAGGATACGCCTATTCTTAGGGTGAGTTTTCTGGGTGAACTGGATGAGTCTCTTCTTGAGGGGATTCAGGGTGAGAGTGTTTCATGTATTGGAGGCGAGTTATCGATCCTGTCGAAGGACATCCATGCTTCTCTTGAGTCATTATTCGATGTAATCAGGGATCAGGATATAGCAATACAGGGTATAGAGACGGTTAAACCCGGGCTTGAGGATGCATTCATCCAGTTGACGGGGATCTCCCTTGACTCTATGCATGTTGAGAAGGAGGGAAAGCGTTGAGGCTTGGGGAGGAGATTGAGGGCATCATGGCTATACTTGAGAAGGATCTGAAGGCTTACTATTTTAAGCCTCCAAACATCAGTTGGGGGATCCTCTTCCCGGTGGTTCTTGCATTGAGTTTCAGCCTCAGAAACCATGAGGGGTTGACCGATCTTGCTCCTGGTTTGATCGCTATGGCTGCGTTGTTCGGTACCACGAGCATGGAGGCTATAGTGATTACCTTTGAGAAACGGGTTGGGGCTCTTGAGAGGCTTCAGCTGGCTCCGTTAAACTCGGCGTCGATTATTATAGGTAAGCTACTGGGGGGTACCGTGTTTGGGTTAATCATCTCATCCGTGATGACGGTGATCACGATAGTGTTTCTGGGGGCTGAGATAATGAACCCGTTTGTGTTTCTGTTGGTGCTATTGTTGACGAATGTGGTTCACTCGGCTCTCGGCGCACTGGTGGCTGTCTCTGTGAAGGAGGTCTTTGAGGCGCAGACACTGAGCAATTACTTCAGGTTTCCCATGATCTTCCTCTGCGGGGTCTTTCTGCCACTGAATGAGATGCCGCAGGTCTTGAGGATTCTGGGTAGGTTGTTGCCGTTAACGTACTCGGTTGAGGTCTTCCGTGGCTTGATGGTTGAGCCCAAGGGGATCATCGTTGATATCCTCGTGTTGATTGGATTCAGTCTACTCCTGCCATATCTATCCATAGTACAGTTTAGAAGAAACCAAGGATAGACCAAATTTTGATCAAGCTTAATCCACTGTTTTTCTTTTCAGTGACTTGATGTACTCCTCTGGTAGTCCTAGGACTCTCGCGCCGTCCAGCAAACGTGTTCCCGAAAATACTGTGATCCAAGTTTCATGTAACAATGCGTTTGAATTACCTGCAGTATAACAAAGTGTAATATTGTTAAATTATTTTGTTGGGTTATTTGTATGCATAATATTCTGCTATATCCTAATTTAGTAAGACTTCTATCGTTTTTATGATAACTCTATAGATGTTTTTATCCACACACAGGTGAGACGCAGAGGAGGCATAGGGAAGCATGTTGTGTGATGTTTCATGGAAGTTTTTGGATTAACTACATGCTCTTTCTCGCGCCACACCATTTCCTTTTTGTACACCTTAGTATGAAAATTACCATAGAAGTATAAGACAATCTAACAAATTAGAAAAAGGGATGTAATGATGGTTGTAGAATATCCAATGGCCAAGTCAAATGAAATTGAGCAATTGTTTCAAGATCATAAGTGGCTGAAGACAGTCATTCAATTTGCCTTTAGAGAAAAGAGAGGAAAGGTCTATGTGAGTGATATCGATAATCCGGAAGCTGCTTTCTTACAGATTGGTTTTATTTTCCTAGGTGGTGATCCTTCATCCGATCAAGTCCCTAACTTAATAGATGCATTACCAGTAGGTCCTCAAGTGATTGTACCCAATGATGATTGGGCAACTATTTTGACTGAAACATTTGGCAAAAACGTGAAACGAATCCAGAGATTCGGTTTCTCTCATGAACACTTGAATCTAAATCATTTACGAGCGTTGAAGGAGGATCTACACAGTGGTTTCGTTCTTGAAAGAATAGATCTTGATACAGCCAGAACAATACCGAGGGCTCTTGCACCTGCTATACCTTTCTACTTTTGTTCCCCCGAGTCCTTTATTGAAAAGGGATTCGGTTATTGTATAAAACATAATGGAGAGGTTGTTTCAACAGCTATGACCGCGATGCCTTTTGAAAAGGAGTTCGAGATTGAAGTAGATACGATGAATAGTACAGAGTATAGGCGTAAAGGACTTGCTACTGTTGCTTCTGCAGCGTTGATTGAACATGCTTTGTTGAAGAACCTAATCCCGATTTGGGATGCGGCAAATGAGGCATCAAAAGCCTTGGCACTGAAACTTGGATATTCAGATCTTACCCCCTATGATGCATTTACAAGATTAGTAGCAGTTCCGTAAATGAGGTGCGTTCATATCCTGGTGGTCACGCTCACTCTCTTCTGCAATTGTAGCGTGCGCAGAAACAGCTTTCATGTAACAAGCATATTGAAATCCTTTTATATTGTACATAAATAAATTGACA
>CAZVMT010000051.1:0-14972 GCA_964628765.1 uncultured Candidatus Bathyarchaeia archaeon
TTGAACTGCTTGATATGATCAGTGTTGTGCCCGAGGCCAATATAGCCGTTGGTCTCGGTGGTGTTCATTCTATGCATACTCCTACAGAGGGCGGTGTACTGAATGGGTTATTGGAGATATCCGAGGCATCAGGCTGCGGCTTCAAGATATACGAGAAAGAGCTATTGATCCACGAGGAAACCAGACAGATATGCAGTGTTCTAGATGTAGACCCCCTGCGTTTGCTGAGTTCTGGAAGCCTACTGATAGTTGTTGATCCTCTTAGGAGCGGTGAGTTGGTTCGTCAGTTAAACTCGGCTGATATTCTCGCCAATGTGATCGGCGTGATCACAGCCGAGTCCATGGTTGTCGTCAAGGAGGATGGCTCCCATGAGGTTGTGGAGGATGTTTCTCAGGATGAGTTGTTCCGTGTTCTAGAGGAAATAACCTGAGCAGTTTCACTTATCCCCCCACTTTATATGTGTTAGAACCTACGAAATGCATAAATTAGCATCCTGTACTCCACTCCATGTGGCTTAGGTTGGACCATCAATCAGTATTCACCGACGAGGCGATCCTTGAGATACACTACATCCCAGAGAAACTACTCCACAGAGACACAGAACTACAACGCCTCAGATCCCTATTCGACAACATCGTGACAGCCCCCTATGAGATGAGCCAGAAAGCAGTGATCATTGGAAACGTGGGAAGCGGAAAGACGGTGCTCGCCAACGCCTATGGCAAGGAGCTTAAAGCTAGGGCAGAGCGGAGAAGACTGGACTTCCATTATATTCATGTTAACTGCAGGCAGCGCCGGGGAAGCCTGTTCATGGTCCTCAGCCAAGTAGTCACACGAATCAAACCCGACTTCCCGGAACGGGGATACTCGGCGAACGAGTTATTGGATATCCTGCGCCAGATACTGGACGAGGAAGAGACCCAGATACTCTTGGTGCTGGATGAGGTGGATGCGTTGATAGAGAACGAGGGAAGCGACGCTCTATACTACCTCACAAGGTTCCACGAGACCACCCCAGAGGAACCAAGAAGACTCAACCTACTCTGCATCAGCAAGGACGCTGAGGTATTCAGAAAACTCGACAGAAGCACCCTCAGCAGCCTCCAGCAGAACATCATCAGGATGTCCGACTACAACAAGTATCAACTCGCTGACATACTCATGTACAGGGTCGAACGCGCCTTCAGACGGGACGCTGTGCCCTTGGAGATTATTGATTTCATCAGCGAGGTAGCCGAGAAAGAGAAAGGCGACGCAAGATACGCCATCAGCTTACTCCACGGCGCAGGGATGGAAGCAGACAACTTGGGCTCACGACAGGTCAAACCCGAGCACGTGAGAAAGATAGCCGTGGGCATATTCGATGTAACGGTACCTGATGAGATCAAACACCTGAGCCAGCACGAGAAACTAGCCCTACTCGCCATAGCCCGCTTCTTCATGTCCAGCACAGCCCCAGAGGCAACCACAGGCGAGATAGAGGAAAGCTACCACCTAGTCTGTGAAGAATATGACGAGAAGATCCGTGGACACACCCAGTTCTGGAAATACCTCAAGAAACTGGATGACCTGGACTTCGTGAGCATGGAGATGCACGCATCGAGTCAGGGCAGAACCCAGCTAATCAGGCTGGACAAGATACCCGCAGAGACACTGCAAGAGAAAGTGATGGAACTACTATGAGCCTATACAGACGAGACAGAAGAGCCGAAGAGATACTCGGTAGCAAGGGCAGGATACGCGTCCTTGAGGTGTTAACCGAGAGCGGAGAACTCAACATCAGCGAGATAAGCCGCAGGACAGGGCTCAACTACACTAGCGTCGAGCGCCATCTGACAAAGCTGGAGAAACTGGGGTTCCTCAAGGAGAAACGCTATGGAAAGATCAGGATATTCGAGGCGGTCTTCAAGAGTTTCACTGTGAGCTTTGAACGCGGACGACCCATCAAACTAGAGATCGAAAACTAGGTAATCAAGCTCTATAAATCATCCTTCCAGAGTAATATCCATGCAGAGTAATCAGAACAGGATTTTAATCGCATTCATAATCACAATCATCGTCTTCGGAGGAATATATCTATCAGGACAACGGAAAGTCAAGGACGCTGTCAATCAGCTGGAGCTGGAGTTCAGCGATTTCTCCGTGGACCGGATATCATTGTTACCACCTGAGTTGGATCTTTCACTCACCTACACCGTGACAAATCCAAGCGATATGCCACTGGAGATAACCGTTGATGGGGCAATCTACTATGGAGAGACTAGGATAGCTCCTGTAACCGTGGATGAGAGATTGATCCCCGCCATGAGTCAGGGCAACATTGATGCCCAGATAAGCCTAAACGGAACACTACTACAAGCAATAAGTGACCCAGAGAATGAAGGTAACTACAGCCTCAGGGGTACTTTAACCGTTACCGGGCAGTACCTCGGTGTATTACCTGTAACAGTAGCCATTGATCTTGAGGAGATAGAGTCTCAGGGATAGTATTCGTTCATTTAAAATATGTTCATGTATCCCCAATTGTTGGGATAATATTTTGGAAGAGCTAATCGTTGAAGACGCTGGACACGGCTACGTCGAGATGCTGAACAGGCTCGGAGTAGACTATGTAATAAGTTCACCCGGCTCAGAGTTCATACCACTCTGGGAGCACCTAGCCAGATACAACTCCACTGGAAAGAAACCAATCTACCTAAACATACGCCACGAGGGAACCGCCCTATCAATGGCAAAAGGATACTACATGGCCACAGGCAAAGCGCAGGTATTGATGACCCATGTATTGGCTGGGTTACTGCATGGAGCAATGGAGCTCAAGGCTGCCTACACTGACCAGATACCATTATTGTTGATAGTGGGTCAGAACAGGACCCATGACAACGAGGTTTATGGTGGAACACCTGGACCACATTACCTGAGCTTCACAGAGCCCGGGGGGCAGGAGAGCCTAGTCAAGCCATACGTCAAGTGGAGCGATAACCCTGAAACCAACGCGAACATCCTCGGAGTCATCCAAAGAGCCTACAGGATCGCAAATGCGGGAGTAAAGGGACCTGTATTGCTCGCGTTCTCAAGGGAGTTGATGTTCGAGAAACTAAAGAAGATGAATCTCCCCGAGCCAATTCACGAGCAAGGTACCGTGACGGCTGACCCAGCGACACTCGAAAAGATCAAGGGGCTATTAATTGGGGCAAACAACCCCATAATCTATACGAGATACCTTGGGAGAAACCCAGTAGCGGTACATGAGCTGGTCAAGCTAGCTGATCTGCTCAAGGTACCTGTATTCGAGCACCCGGGATACATGAACTTCCCAACAAACAACCCACTCCACATGGGCACATCGATACAGCCCTATGTAAAGGACGCTGACCTTTTGCTGGTCATTGATAGCAGCTCATGGCCCCCATGGTATCCACCAAATAGCATCAGGGGAAAAACAAATGCGAAGATAGTCTTCATAGACCCTGACCCAGTTCAACGCAAGTACTCGGTCTACGGTTACCCGGCTGACCTCAGCGTCACAGGGGACTCTTATGTGATTCTCAGCCAGTTATACGACCAACTCAAGGACAAGAAACTCAACGGAGCATTGATGACATCTAGAAAGGAGCGCTGGGAAGCAGAGCACAAGAAGATTCGAGAAGAGCAACGAAAACAAGCAATAGCGGTCAAGGATGAGTATCCGATAAACCCATTATGGCTATGCCACTGCATCAATGAGGTCATCGACAAGGACACAGCGATAGTGGATGAGACCATAACCCACGGTGGAATAATTCACAAATACATCGAGAGCAACAGAGTAGAACCCGGCACAAGATACGAAGCCACAGGCCCAGTAGCACACACAGGTCTAGGGCAGGGACTCGGAGTAGCCCTCGGAGTCAAGCTAGCGAAACCAGAGAAAACAGTAATCGCGCTCGAAGGAGACGGCTCATTCAACTATAACCCGGTGCCAGCTGCATTCGGTGCAGCACAGGAACACAACCTGCCTTTCTTGACAATCATATTCAACAACAGCTGCTACGCCGCCATGAAAGGCCACCAAAGATACTACCCACAGGGACACTCAGTAACCCAAAACCAATACTATGGGGTTAACTGCGGACCTACACCAACATACGCCAAACTAGCAGAAGCTTACAATGGATACGCTGAGACAGTCGAGGACCCATCAACGCTGACGGGTTCACTTGAGAAGGCAATCCAAGAGACTAAGGCTGGACGACTCGCGTTGCTGGATGTGCGTCTGAGTAAGTAATTGAGAATGGTGCTCCCGCCGGGATTTGAACCCGGGATCTCAGGCTCGAGAGGCCCGAATCCTTGGCCGAACTAGACGACAGGAGCGCGTACCGAATTAACCCCGAGCTTAAATAAAAAGATTAAGGGAATCAGATGTCGTCTCGTAGCTTCATTATCTTGGCTATGTTCTCCTCGTTATTGATCACTGGGTTGACTACTTCTCCTTGACACTGATCTTTACGACCTTTTCCTTGTTTGTCCATATAATAACCTATATTCTGCTTTTTGTTTGTTAGCTTAACGAGTTAGGAAACTTTAAACCTAGGTAGAATTCTACTATGTCATTTCCGGTGGAACAATTTGAAGCTACTCGATATAACGGTATTATCTGCAGAAGGATTACTGGAGAGAAAAGGCCGAGTAGCATTGAACATTCTCGGCATTCTCATCGGGTGCGCCGCTGTCACCGGTCTGATCAGTGTCGCCGATGGGATGAATAACCAGGTACGGGATCAACTATCAATAATCGGTACCAACACCTTGTTCATCGTACCTGAAGAGGCAGAGGAGGCTGCATCATCCCTCAGCGCGACACAGATACTGAGTCAGGATGGGATCAGTTGGAGGGACCGTGATATCATTGAATCCACAAGAGGGGTCAATATGATTAGCGAGATTTCTCAAAACGGGGGCGCATTTACTCTTAAAGGTGAAACCTACACTGTCAAGGTACTAGGGGTCGGATACAATTTTCCCCATATAAATCAGGATGTAAAACTGGAGGAGGGGCGTTTCTTTGTCAGAGGCGATAGCGCAGTGGCTCTCATCGGTCAGAACGTCGCCTATCCTCCAGACATGGATGAGCAATTAGTCGCCTTAGGAGACCGAATAAAACTTATAGTAAGGGTCAGAGGAGAGCCCAAGGAAATTACGGTGCGTGTTATCGGGATAATCGAGGAACACGGCTCGTTTTTTGGGTTGAATGTGGACGACGTAATCGGTTTGCCCTTCAGGACATATGATCAACTATATGAGCAGGGTGGAAGCTGCGCCGTGGTTCAAGCTTATATTGATGGCGCTGATGAGATCGATGAGGTTGCTGATTCTCTGAAGGAGAATCTTGGTGATGATTATTTCGTTGTATCGCCCAGCGCGGCGCTTGATGTCCAGAAACAAGTAACAGGTACTATACAGGCGGTTCTCGGCGGGATCGCTGCGATTAGCATGTTCGTAGCTGGTATTGGTATAGTTAACACCATGGCTATCTCTGTGAATGAGCGTACCAAAGAGATAGGCACGATGAAGGCTATCGGCGCCAAGAACTCTGATGTCTTATTCATGTTTCTTTCAGAGGCACTCTATACTGGTTTAATTGGAGGATTTGTGGGCGTTGCATTGGGTTTCGGTCTCGGCAAGCTAGTTGGACACTACATAGGTTTGCCTGTTGAGGTTAATTACATGTTGGCAGTGGGCACTCTGGTATTTGCCTTATTCACCAGCCTCGTCTCCGGGGCGAGTCCAGCTTGGAACGCGGCTAAAATGAACCCAGTTGAAGCGTTAAGAAGAGAATAGATGACCTTATCGTAGATAGGCCCTGATTAGCTGTATCAGCTTGCCTGGGCTTCTCTTGACGATTCCAGCCAGGGCGGCTGCGACGTTTTCCCCGTTCGCCATTGCGAGAATATCATCATTTGTGATTACATCTGCCAATGTGTTGAGGTCATTATCATCGAACTTGTCCAGCATCTCAAGAACCTTGCCGCTCTCCCTGATGCGTTTTCCCCAATACTTGTCGAACTCGTTTCGGAACTGCTTCAGTCTTTTCTCTGAGACATCTCCATCAATGGCTGCTTCAGCTGCAACTCTACCAGCCATCTTACCCGCCTCAATGCCACTATGGACCCCTGCACCAGTCATAGGTACCAGCATACCGGCTGCGTCACCCACCAGTATCAATCCATCCATTGTAATCTTGTCAAGAGTGCCGCTAACTGGACATATTCCACCGTTTATCTTGAGTATCTTGGCGTTCCTGAACCTGGGGTCATTTTCGCAAAACTCCTTCAAGTACTCGATGGGCGCCTTTGTATGCTTCTTTCTGACACCGAGACCTACATTGGCAACTGATTTGCTCTTGGGAAATACCCACGCATAACCACCTGGAGCGTAGTTCATTCCCATGTAGAACTCGTTTATCGTCGGATCCTCAAGATCTAGCCCACCTAGCTGATACTGTGCGCATGTAACATAATCTGGGAAATACCTCCGAAGACCTGCTCGTCTCCTGATAATGCTCCAGTGGCCATCCGCTCCGATGACGACCTTTGCGTGGAACTCGATATCCTCACCGTCTTTGATTGCTTTTACTCCGATTATCTGTTTGCCTTCTTTGATTACATCAGTTGCCCTGGTCTCTGTCATGAGTTTGGCCCCTGCTTTGACAGCGTTCTCAGCCAAAGTTTTGTCAAAGGCCTGTCTATTCAGAGTATAACCGGTCCAGTTGTTGGAGGTCATATCAAGGGTCTTACCGTTGGGTGCAACCACCCTTGCCGTGCTTATTTGCTGTGAAACATATGGTAGAACAGGCTCCAATCCACCGTCTTGGATTCCTCCAATGCTCAGCCCCTCAGCGCAGTAGACTGGTGTGCCCGGTGTCTCGTGTTCCTCAATAATTATGACATCAACGCCTTTCTCAGCTGCCACCTTTGCGGCCATGCTACCCGCAGGGCCGGCTCCGACAACTAGTACGTCGCATTTATACTGCTGCATCTTATGCCTAGAACAGTCCAGCGTTCAAGATATATGTTATTATCGGTGTTTTTAATTGAACGAAATATCAATTCACCTAGCCTAGACTCTTTAATGGACCATCTTCTAATCCACATATTCATTGAAACAACTAGCTATTGATAAGAGATAAAGTAAGAAAAACGAGGATTCTATCTATCAAAAACCTTCTTCGCGGCTATCTCGATGTCCCTCGCCTTCACGGTCTTACGACCCGCATGATGAGCATAATCGATAGCCTCGTGCGCGATCTTGATCCCGATGTCTTCGAGAGCCTCACCCAAAGCATTGGCGCTCTCCTCGCTAACACGCTCTGCACCGGCTCTCTTCAACAACTTATGCATAGGGGCCGTCTTAATTTCATTAGACATCCTATTACCTTCTATTTCCTTATTTCTTTTCGTTAAATATTTAATACTTACGAGTATTTTGGTTAAGAACCCCTATTTCTTCCTTTTTTCAATTTTTAAATCTATAAGCAATAGATTTAGCCTAAAAATGGGTTTAAACCCAGTTTATCAGGTAAAATCAAATCTTTTTTACGCATTTCAACGGTTACAGCACTCTTAAATCGATTTCACCTCGATGAGAAATAGATGAGTTTCTGGGAAAAAATCGAAGAAAGCCAGTACATTATTATTTTAACTTTAGCCATAATTGTATACACCATTTCATTATCTTGGTTTACGGTAGCCAAGCATTACACGTTCACCACGTTTGCGTGGGACCTTGGTATATTTGAACAGGGTTTCTGGACCACGGTCAATCAGGATAAAATATTCTATTACACCTGTGAGCTTCACCTCAGCGAATCAGGGAGCTTCTTCGGAGTCCATTTTAGCCCCATCCTCTTCACCATTGTGCCCATCTATTTTCTCTATCAGAGAGCCGAAACCCTACTGATCACCCAGTCACTGATAATTGGGTTATCCGCTGTACCTGTCTATAAGATAGCTAAACTATATCACAGCGACCGGATCAGCTGTCTTCTTGCCTGCCTCTATCTGCTCAACCCGACATTGCATGGTGTGAATGGCTACGATTTTCATGTCCAAGCATTCCTCCCATTGACACTTGGGTACGTTATCTACTATACATTGTCCAAAAAATGGAGCATGTTATTAATCGCGGTGAACCTCGCATTAGCGGTACAGGAACAAGTATTCTATCTGATAGCAGCATACACCCTGTTTCTACTTGTAATAATTTATAGAAACGAGGGAACCGGGGCGATACGAAAGAGGGCTCCCATCCTGCTCCTCGTATTGGTATCAGCGTTATTCTGGAAATTTCTCTCAGCAGAAGTCATCAATTACTTCAACCCCGAGATACCAGCACATCTCAAGGCAGGGCAACACTACGCTGTACTGGGCGTAGATGACCCAATTGATATCCCATTGTACTCGCTGACACACCCAATGAAGGTACTGGAGGCACTGAACTATGAATGGTACAACAAGATCGGATACCTACTATGCCTCTACACACCTTACCTGATCGCAGCGACACAGTACCCCCTGCACCTCATCCCAACCCTACCATGGTTCGCCATATCGCTCCTAAGCAACTACCCACCCTACTACCGCATCGGTTTCCAGTACTCAGCTTATACCATCCCATTCATCTACACTGGCTTCATCGTCGGGTTGAGCAGGTTATTGGAGACACGGGAAAATCACTTCAAACAAAATCTAATCAAGGCAATCATAGTACTCACCATCCTCACGAGCATCGGGCTCTCCCCTCTGAGCCCACTAACGTGGGGGCTCCACCTGAGCCCAGCCTACGAGAAACCAGTAGAGACCACCCGAACACAGAGACTCAACCAGATCATAGATATGGTGCCCCAAAACGCCTCCATACTTACACAGGACAACCTATTCCCCCACTTCTCCAACAGGGCAAACGCCTACGTAATGGTACCGCCAACATACAAGGATATCAAGACTTGGAAAGACGCGATAACCTGGATAACCTCACTGGACGCCGAGTATATCCTGGTGGACCTGGAGACAGACCCCCACTACACCATAAGATACGCATTCACACCCATCAGGCAAAGAGACTACACGCTACTCGCATTCTACGACAACATATACCTCTACCAGAAAAACTACGCAGGGGCACCCATCAGCTACGAGCCAGTCAACATCACATACACCTACAGTGACCTCATCCCCCAGAACATGCAGACCATGCGGGACCCCACCAGCACCACCGGCACCATACTGGTCTACCAGAACATGAGCATACAAACCAACACACTATGGTACGGACCCTACGAGATAATGCCCCAGGGCAACTACACTGTAACCTTCACGGTGAAAACCATGAACAACCGCCTAAACGAGACCTTAACCCTCGACGCCTACCACAACAAGACCATCCTTAACAGCGTATCATTCACAGAGACTATGCTTCAGAACAATACATGGACCCCCATCAGCCTCAACTTCACCCTAGGCACCATAGCCTACGACATGGAGCTAAGGGGGATACTTATGGGGAAGAACACCACGATAGCGCTGGACACCATAAGGCTTGAGGAACACCCCTAGCCTAAACGTTTAAAAGTGTGGCGGAACTGGTATCAAAGGCAAATAAACGGTGCGTCAGTTTGGGAAAAGTACGTACAGAGATGGTAAAAAGGATAAGCCTGGAGCTCCTCGACAAATACGAGTACAGCTTCCAGCCAGAGTTCGAGCCAAACAAACAATTCCTCAAAGAAATAGGGCTCGACGTAAGCAAGAAACTACGAAACAGGATCGCTGGATACGTAACCACAGTCGTGAAATCGGACCTCATGGCAGCAGCCATGGAGGAAGCCGAAGAGGCAGCCCAAGAGTTCCAGTAACTCATAGGTTAAACATAAATGGGTCCTAGACAAAGATTCTGAGATGTCTAACTCTCCTGCAGCTTACAGGATAAACCACGATGGATTACTCCTTGACATAGCCCTCGTGGAGACAGACAGCCTATTGATACACGAGGAGATTATCCCATCCAGAATAAACAAGCTAAAAGCTACCATTGAACGCGACGGCGTCCAGTCAGCACCCATAATAGTTGATAGAAACACCCACGTCGTGTTGGATGGGATGCACCGTACAGCCATAATGAAGGAGCTGGGCTGCAGGTTCACATGCGTATGTCTTCTTGACTACTTTGATCCAAGCATCAGGGTGCAGCGCTGGTGCAGAATTATCCCAGCCCCATTCAGTGAGGGAGACGCTGAGAAACTGCTAAGCGAACTGGACCTCAAATTAGAGCCATATGAACTGGTTGAGAGCCCAGCGGATGATGGGAGCCTCCTACTGATATTCAAGGACAATGTATATAGGATAATCACTGACGGTGATGAACTGGCTGAGGTCTTCAGGAAGGGCTACATGTTGGAGAGACGCCTCCAGGATAGGGGGTATCAGGTACAGCACTGCACAGAGTCTGAGGCAAAAGAACACTTAACCAACGGGAGCTATGAGGCATCACTGTTCCTACCCCAGGTAAACAAGAAACAGGTTCTGGATATGGCAAAGGAGAAGAAGGTGTTCTCCCCCAAGGCTACCCGCCACAGGCTACCAGCCCGACCAGTAGGAGTAAATGTACCACTGAGCTTGCTCAGGGACAACGAATCCTCTATCGAGGAAGCCAACAGGAAACTAGCAGATCACTTGAAGCATAAAAAGATTACACGCTATGATCCTGGGACTAAATGGATGAGCAGAACCTATGACGAGGTTCTATATGTTTTCTCAGACTCTTAGATAGCGTTTAACCTCGTGTTCATTGAAACCTATCTCAAGGAGCTTCGCGGATATCTCATCCTTTGGTACTCCGCTTTTTGTTAGCATCTCTACGAGGTCTTGGATCGACTCGTTGGGCTCCCATGGGTAGAGAATCCACTTGTCAACCTCCTCTGCATAGTAATCGGGCTTGTACTCGCTCCAAGGCTTGTGGTGCAGAGTAGCAATCCTCACCTCAGCCGCACCCAGAGACTCAACATATTTCCTAACAACCATCAAACTATGCCCGCTATCCGAGACATCATCCACCACGAGCACCTTCAAACCCTTAACCTGAGCATTCAACGGGAAGAGCACCTCAGGCCGATCCCTTTTCTCACCGACACCGCTGTAGTAGATTATCTGGAGGCTCGCGAGTTTTCTGATGTTGAGCTGGTCGCTGATTATCCTCGCTGGGTCGAACCCACCTCTGCTTACAGCGATCATGAGATCAGCCTCATACTCGTCTTTTTTGATCATGTCCGCTGTCTTCTCTGCTGCGCGTTGTATATCCTCCCATGTCAGGTACAGGAATTTGAGTTCAGTCAAGCTCGACACCACAGGATTGTTAATCTGATGAGTCCTATTTTAAATAAAGCGCTTACGGTCTCATCATATTATGAGCATCAAAGACCTGGGGAAGTGGATCACAGAAGAGATCAAGAGCTACATGAGTGGTCCTGTAAACAGCATGGGCAAATGGGATAACGAACCAGCGTGGGCCGAACCATTAGTTGGGTTCAGCAGCGGAGCAGACCCACTCTACCAGTTCTACAAACAAGATATCGGGGACTTCTACATCCTGCCTCATGAGTTCATGAAGCACAAGTATCAACGAGACTACAAACCAGATCAGTTAACCGTAATCAGCTGGATACTCCCCCAAACAGAGGCAACAAAACGAGACCACAGAAAAGAAACCCACTTCCCAAGCGAGAGATGGGCTCGCTCAAGGATATTCGGTGAACAGATCAACGTCAAGCTCAGAGAACACGTTGTAGAGGTGCTTGAAGAGAACGGGTACGACGCTGTTGGGCCCATGATAAGCCCCATCTGGAATAGAGCCTTGTCGGAGAAGTATGGATTCGCATCGACGTGGAGCGAACGCCACGCAGCTTATGCTGCAGGTCTCGGTACCTTCGGGCTCAGCGACGCATTGATCACCCCAAAGGGCAAGGCGATGAGAGCAGGTAGCGTGATCGTGGACGCAATGATACCTCCAACCCCGAGACCCTACGAGAACCACAACGAGTACTGCCTGTATTTGACTGAGGGAACCTGTGGAAAATGCATCGAACGCTGCCCAATAGGAGCCATCACAGAGAAGGGACATAACAAGGTCATCTGCCAGAAATACGTCAACATGACCCATCAATATGTTCCACGCCACTACGGCTTCGATGGATACGGGTGCGGCTTCTGCCAGACAGGGGTACCATGCGAGTCAGGGATACCAGAAAAAGAGAAAAAATAGAGGGATTTACTGGGTCTCAGTGACCTGTCCATCTTGGTTTACTGTTCCACTCCAAGTGAACCCGGATTCATGCCCGACCTCGAAGCTGTATGTTGGCTTCCAGACCACAGGGTACCTCGCGGTGATGGTCCATCCATCGCCGCTGTACTCGATGGTTGATGAACCAAGCAAGCCCTCTGGGGTCAAGTCGGCTACAGACCATTCATCGGTCATCTCTAAGGCTTCAGCCTCATCATAGTTTTCCTTTAGGTACATTATGATGATGTCCAGTGCCTCTTCTAGGGATAGAACCTCAGGGGAGTCTTTATCCCGTTGGTTGAGTTCATCCCATGTGTCATCGATTATGGCGCTCTGGACTTCTTGGTTTACTATGGTGATCTTTGCGGTGTGCTCTGTTATCACCTGAGCCAGCACCATATCGGTCCTGTCACCGTAGCCAGCGTGGCTGCACTTGAAGTAGATGGTTACCACGTATTGCTCCGGGTAGCTCTCAAGCACGACGCTATCTAAAACCTTAATTGAGCCCTCGACGCCGTCGAAGCTGTACGTAGGTGAGTCCATTATGAAATGGATCGCCATCTGGGCGTATTGGTCATCTGTGTAATCTGGTCCTAGTGTGCCAGCGTATATGCTCAGCGCTGGGAAGAAACACACTAACACTATCGCGATTATCGTGTTCATTACTTTACTCATTTTGTTTCACATTCTACCAAATAGTGGCCCATGGTATAATCCCAACGTTTAGAACAAGCGTTTCAGGGTTTAGAACACCCCAAATGGGGGAAAACACATAAGCCCCGAGGGGCTTACCATGACAAAAGGAGCCCCAGATCCATGACTCAAGCGCTTTTCGTGGGAAGATTCCAGCCATTCCACTATGGACACTTGTACGCGATAGAGACTATCCTCGAAGAATGTGAAAGCCTTGTACTGGTGGTTGGCAGCGCCCAGATGAGCCACCAACACGATAACCCATTCACGGCGGGAGAACGAATCGAGATGATCCGAGCCGCCCTCAACGCAGCAAAGATACCCACAGACAGGTACCTAATCATACCTATATCGGACGCGGCCGCCCACAGGGTGTGGGTGAGCGCCGTGGAGAGCCAGACACCGCGCTTCGATATCGTCTATAGCAACCAGAGCCTAACAAAGAGGCTGCTAATAGAGGCTGGTTACGAGGTTAGACCCATCGACCTGTATAAACGAGGTAAATATGAGGCAGCCGAGATAAGGCGCAGGATTCTAAAGGGTGAGGACTGGAGAGATTTGGTTCCACCGGATGTTCATAGGATCGTCTTGGAGATCGATGGCGAGAACAGGATCAGGGATCTAGCCAAGTCAGATTCCGTGAACTATGAGGATGATAATCATGGAATATCTTAAACTTGATGAGGGTCTTCAAGATCGTTTCCCGGGACTAGCGGCCCAGATTATAAGATTCGAGGATGTGACTGTAAAGCGGGAGAACCCAGAGCTTGAGAAATACAAACATGAGGTCTACAAGGACACTCAGAGCAAGTGGGAGGTAGAGAAGCTCAGGGATGACCCGGAGTTCAGGGCATACAGGGATTTCTTCTGGAAACTGGGGATAGACCCGACAAAGAACAGGCCAGCTGCAGAGGCGTTGATAAGGCGGGTGTTGAGGGATAACCCTATTCCCTTGATTAACACTTGGGTGGATGCATATAATCTGGTTTCCATAACCACCGCGATACCCATCGCAAGCTTTGACTCAGATCTACTTGTGGGAGAATTATTGATGAGGGAGGCCAAGGCTGGTGAACAGTTCCTAGGCATAGGCATGAAGTCGCCGGTTACCCTTAGCGGTGGCGAGGCTGTGATCCAGGATGATAAGCGATTGGTAGCCATCTACCCGTATAGGGACGCTGATTATAGCAAGGTGTCCTTGAAGACCAAGAACGTGTTGATGCTTATGTGTGGAGCACCGGGGATCACAAGGACCAAACTCAACGAGGCTGGTATGGTGGCGAAAGGCATTCTCCCCAGGTTCTGCGGGGGCACTGTAGAGTAGAAGATGATCGAACTCGATGGCTCCCTGATGGAGGGCGGCGGTCAGCTCCTCCGATTGGCCACAAGCTACAGCGCTATCCTGAATACGCCAATATCTGTCTATAATATCCGAGCCAAGCGTAGCGACCCTGGGCTCAAGCCACAGCATCTAGCTACGCTTCAAGCAGCTACTAAGATCACGCGTGGTAAGCTTTCCGGTGCATCACTTGGCTCGGATGAGATAGTTTTTGAGCCCACCCGTATTCGGGGAGGCGAGTATAGCTTCGATATAGGGACGGCTGGCAGTATTTCACTGCTTCTTCAATGCATCAACCCGATTCTATTCTATGGCGATAAGCCTTCAAGGGTATCTGTTAGGGGTGGGACGGCTGTGAACTGGTCTCCAACGGCTCCTTTTTTGGAGCACGTCATCTACCCTGCATTGGAGTCCATGGATGCGGTCTCAAAGATCACGGTTGAACGCCACGGTTTCTACCCCAAGGGAGGAGGATCGATCACCCAATACACGAGACCCGTGACCATGATCCAGCCAATGAAGCTGGATAAACCAGACATAAAGAAGATACATGGATTATCCCTCTGCGGAGCCCTCCATGTATCTTCTTTTTGTCTGTTAAAATATCTTTATCTTTAATCTTGGTTTCTA
>CAZVMT010000052.1:0-14921 GCA_964628765.1 uncultured Candidatus Bathyarchaeia archaeon
AAGTATCCCCGAGAACGCGAGACCAGAGAATGTCATGGCGTTGAAGACAGCTGTTGAGAAGTACGGGGTCTATTAACCCCTGTCTATCCTTTTTTGGTCACCTATAAAAAGCGCCATTTTAATGAAACTACTGGAAACCTCAGTCTTTACTGAAGATTGAGGTAGGAAGTGAAGTTATTGAAAGCAGAATTGGAGAAAAAATGGAAAGAATTCAACACGCAGGCCCACAAGACCCTCGAAGACATAGAGAAGACGGGAAGCACGTGGATCGTGGAGTTTGACAAGACAGAGAAAACCCTTGAGAAGATGATAGCCGAGACCCGTAAGGAGCTTGAGTCAGCCAGCGATGAAGCACGGAAAGTGCTAAAGCAGCAGCTTGAGGAGGCTCAGAAGGTCAGGGCCGAGATGGAGAAGGAGCTTGAGGCTCGTATGAAGAAGATTCAGAAGTCTCGAAAGCACATCGATAAAGCCATCGAGGAACTCAAGTAGGCGTATTCCTCCTTTTTTCTATTTATTAGCCCCAGTATTTACCCTATTGACGGGGATCAGTAAGTGTTTTATTCTGAATAGGTTATTTTCACAGCAACTAGGTGTATACTATGGTTCAATATCTAGGACTAGAATACTGGAAAAAAGTCAAGGACATAGCAAACAATGACGAGGAGTTCAGGATCAAGACAAAGGGATTCACTGCCTCATTCACCTACGGCGTAACCGACAAGCCTGAGCTGCCCAAGATATACATGAAGTTCAATGATGGAGAGGTCGTTGAGGTACGGGAGCTCGTTGAGGATGAGAAGACTGATTACACTCTTGCTGGCCCATATGAGGTCTGGACGAAGCTCAACAAGGGCGAGATGGATGCCCAGAGCGCCTTGATGACTAGGCAGCTTCCCTTCAAGGGAAACATGAGCGCCATCATCAGGTATAGCAAGGCGTTCCTACGGCTCTTTGAGTTGATGAAGACCATCCCAGTTGAATACTGATCTTTCCAAAATTTATACCCAAAAATTATTCTTTTTTAGACACTTGTCAATCAATTTATATGTCTCCATGAGCAAATGAGAAAAGACAACCCATGGTAGATGAGACATCGCAGAAAGTGCTTGAAGAATACCTGCAGGACAGTAGACAGAGCTTCAGAGAGGTTGCTAGGAAGATCGGTATAAGCAGCGGCACAGTGGCTAACAGGATCAAGGAACTTGAAGAGACCGGGGTAATAAAGAAGTACACGGCCCAGCTGGACTATGAGAAGCTGGGGTATGAGTTGACGGCGATAACTGAGATCATAGTCTCTGAGGGAATGATGATCGAGGTGGGCAACGAGATATCCACCATCAGGAACACTATCAGCGTATACAACGTAACGGGTGACTCAGATATTCTGGTTATCGCAAAGTTCAGGACAAGGCAGGAACTCAGCGACTTCACCAAGACTATACTAAAGATGGCCAATGTGGTACGGACAAAGACTCACGTGGTCCTAAACACGTTAAAAGAGGACCCCATGCTAATCCCATGAGCCTATTCTTCTTTGAATAGCTCGGATATCTCCTCCTTCTCAAGGGTTATGTTCCCGTAGACGACACCGATTACACCGGAGAAGAGGAGTTTCCTTTTGATTGATTTGAACTCGTCAGCGGAGATCGTCTCGGATTCTAGGAGTTGGTTGAGTACCACGTCTTGGCTCACATGTTTATGCTTAGAGCTGCATATTATGCGTAGGAAAGCTAGCTCTTTATCGTTGAACTGCATGGGTCCGCCTCCGAAGGGCATTATTGAGATGGGTTAAGGATGGTTATAGGGTTTTACCAAAAGCCATAAGTCGAGTCAGATACGTGGTTTGATTATGATTGGGTTAGATGAGATTCTACGCCACTTCGAGGCTACCAACCACGTTGTATTGGCCAGCGTCGAAAAAGATCAACCCCACCTCAGACCTGTAACCCTGATTCACCACGGCGACGCCTTCTTTTTCGCCACCCAGACCAGCGATAACAAGGTAAAGCAGCTATCGGAAAACCCCAAGATCGAGTTGATACTAATGTGGCAGGAGCCACCCAACAACGGATACATCAGGGTGGAGGGAATAGTCGCCAAACTAGTGGATCATGGACTTATCGCTCAGCTATACGAGACCTATGACTTCATGGGGAAGCTCTGGAGTGGCCCAAGTGACCCGAATCTCACGATATACGAGGTAAAGCCAGCGGTGTTTGATTATTTGAAGCCTGGTGAATGGAGTACCCTGAAGCTAGAAGTAAAATAATTTGACTAAAACGTTTGTTTTAGTCCGTGGTAACTTGGACCAGTGATTCTAGACGGTCATAGTAACCAAGGACTTCGTGCCCCTTGGCGGTGATGGAGTATTTTTTATTGCGATCTGAGACATGGTCCTCATCAACGTACCCCTTGTTTACAAGGAGATCAAGCGTGCTCTTGAGCGAGTTCCAGCTAAGATTTGATGCATACATGATTCTAGTCGGCCTATTTTCTCCCTCACCTATGACCGTCAAGACATCAATGGCAATCTGGAAACTTGATCTACGTGGGCTCAATGTCAAAAAAAGACATGAATAATTCTTATTATAAGATTATTATCCACTAACCCAGATTTAGAATACTGAGAAAAAAAAATATAATTGCAGTATAGATTGGCTAGAGCTGCTCCTTGAGGAGCCCACCCAGTATCTGAATGCCCTCTACGATGTCATCGATGCTCGGGTGGCTGTAGTTTAGCCTGATATGGTTGTGGGTCTCGGTGGTGTAGAAGTTGCTCCCCGGGATATACGCGACACCACGCTTCACGGCATCCATCAACAATGTTGTAGAGTTGATAGACGCTGGTAACTCAACCCAAAGGAATAATCCGCCTTTTGGGCTATTCCACTTGGCTTCCTTGGGGAAATAAGTATCCATGGCCTCCAGCATCACGTCACGCTTCTTGACATAGACCTTCTTCATCTTCTCGATCTGCTTATCCACGACTCCCTTCTCGAAGAGCTTGGCCGCGGCGTACTGACTGATCAAGTCGTTGCTGATGATGGTGCTGCCCTTTGCCTCAGCCATCTTCATTATGAACTCCTTGTGGGCGCAGAGCCAACCTATCCTCATACCGGGGCTCACTATCTTGCTGAAGGTGCTGGTGTACATCACCCTGCCATCATCGTCCAGGCCCTTTATGGGTGTGGGCATAGGTCCCTCGAAGCTAATGTAGCCATATGGGTTGTCCTCAAGGATTAGGAAATCATACTTCTTCGCCAGCTCGATGATCTTCTTGCGGCGTTCCATGGTGAGCATGCTGCTCATGGGGTTCTGGAAGCTGGGTATGATATACACGAACTTCACCTGCTTTCCCTCAGCGATAACCCCCTTTACGGTCTTCTCAAGCTCCTCGGGTATCATGCCGTCCTTGTCCAGCTTAGCCTCCCTGATATCAGGCTCACAAGTCTTGAAGGCTGTGAGAGCAGAGAGATACGTGGGAGAACCGACAACAATGACATCGCCGGGGTCGATGAACACCCTCGCCACCAGATCAAGCGCCTCCTGGCTTCCCGTCGTGACCATTAACTCCGTGTAGGGGTCTACGTTGATCCCGTGTCCCTTCATCCATTTGCTGAGCTGCTCCCTGAGTGGCTGGTAGCCTCGTGTGCCACCGTACTGGAGCATTACTTTCCAGTCGGTTTCTGTGGCGTCGTTGAGGATCTCCTTTACTTCTCTCCAGGGGAAGCTCTCCTCATCGTACATGCCGCCTGTTAATCCAATTATTTTCTTGCCCTGGCGCTTCAGGTCCTCGGCTGCTAGTACCACTGTGGTGAGTACGCCGGGTTGATATGATGCGCCTAATTTTGAGTAGAATTTCTCTGTATCCATACTATTCCCCATGAGTAGAACCCATTAGAATATTTCTATTTTCGGCTTCAAAAAATAAGGAAATATGGGTCAGCCATAGTTCTTGTAGATGGGAACCACACGCTTGACGATGGCTACAGCGATTACTATCGCAATGATGCTGGCTGTGACGTTCTTGGTGAGCCCAGCGGTCCAAGCTGCTTCAACTGCCCTAGCGGGGAAGAACTCCAGCACTGTGAGTATTCCGAGGGTTGTGACTGACTGGACGAGTCCTGCGATGAGCACTCCTATCGGGAATACCTTCCAGTTAGTAGAGTTGTTATACCCGGTTACTTTGACGTAGATATCGTAGGCGAGGCCAGAGGCTATGGTGGCTGCGGTGATGATCACCGGTGGATAGGGGGTTCTTGAGCTCAGGTAGAAGATGCCAACGATTGTGGTCATCCAGAGCGCTCCGCCGAAGCGTCCAATCATGGCGACGATCAATACAAGCAGGACTGAGCGTACTATGTGTACGTCCAATCCGTGTGCGATCTGCCCGATGGCCATGTTTGATAGGAACGTGTATCCGATCCATGTCGCCGAGAATACGGCGATAAGTGATAGCTCCTTTGTCTTGAATTTCTCCATTCTAGTTTTCTCCTTTTGGTTGATAAGTGCACCAAGGCTCCTCCTCCAAGAAGTCACCCTTCAACTCATGGGGCTCATGCAACGAGCCACAGGCATCCATAAACTCGGTGGTCAGCCCATAGGCTCGTGCCCTGCATCCACCGCACTTTTGTTTGTACTCACAGATGCCGCACCGTCCCTTGAGTTGGTCAAAGTCTCTGAGCTGCTTCAATATGGGGCTGTTTGTCCAGATATCAGCGAAGCTCCTGTCCCTGATATTCCCAAGCTTTATGGGGAGATATGGGCAGGGGGTTACATCGCCCTGGGGATATACTCTGCCATAGCTCATCCCAGCTATGCAGCCTCGTGTCCATCTGCTGATGTCTTGCCCCAGCTGGTCAGCGATCCTCATGAACTGGGGGGCGCAGGTGGGCTTCACTGTCATTGGGTGATCGGCGTACTTTACCAGCACGTCCTCGATCATCTGCTCATACATCTCTGGGGTGATGTCCACGACATCCTTGCCGCGTCCAGTGGGGACGAGGAAGAAGAGCTGGACATCTAACAGCCCCAGGCTATCGGCTAGCTCAAGTATGTCCTCGATCTCGTTAAAGTTCTCCTGAGTGACAGTGGTGTTGAACCGAACCGCTATCCCGTTTCTCTGGCAAGCCTTAACGCCCTCGATTGCTTTCTCCCAGGCTCCTTTTACGCCTCTGAAAGCGTCATGTACTTCTGGGCGAGCCGAGTCCATGCTGATGGCTACGCTGAGCACCCCTGATTCAGCGAGCTTCTTTGCCATAGCATCATCTATCAGTGTGCCATTTGTGCCCATGGCCATCTTCAAGCCCTTCTCGGTGCCATACCGGGCTAACTCGAAGATGTCTTTCCGCATGAGGGGCTCACCGCCACTCAATATGAGCACTGGTTTACTGAGTTCCGTTAGTTGATCTATGAGCAGTTTACCTTCTTCAGTCGATAATTCATCCAGCTCTACTTGGCTGTCTGAGTCCATGTAGCAGTGGGCGCATCTTAGGTTGCATTTGAACGTGGTGTTCCAGCTGATTACGCGTGGGATGTCCCGCGGGTGGAGGCCCTTGGACATGGTTTTGGTTTCAGGATGAGTCATTGTTTCACCTTGGTTATCCATGATGTGAACAATGACTCCTGTGATCACTGGAGTCCACTGATTCACAAATTTTCAGGATATGATCTGCTAATACAGCAGTAAATACATATATAACTTGTTATTTCAGTGAATCCTAAAGGGTTGTTTCATTAATTTCGTATAAATGTCATGGCTGCATATACGGAATCAGTGAGAGTGGCTCTGCTCAACACGCTCTTTCTGCTTCTTCAACTCGGGACCAGACCATGCGAAGAGAAACCCATTGACCCCCAATAACGCAGAAACCAAGATATCATCAACAAAAAGGCTCGCAGCCCCCAACAACAATCCTAAAACAATGAAACCAGGCCACAACTGCGAACCCCAGAGTCGTTCTATCTTGACAACGGCTACATGGAGGAACCCGATCATGACGAAGGTTACCAAGCCGAGGATTAATCCTGTGTACTGCATACCGCAACAATGTATTCATCGGTTTTAAATCATCAGCATGGAGACCCGGGTAATAGTCTTTATAGTATTTACTGTTGATAAAAACATAGAGTAAGTGTTATTACTGGAATAATTTTATTCCTTAAGAGTCGTGATGAAGTGGAGAATACACTTTTCAACCATTTTGAAGCGACATCGCGTTTTAGAGGAATAAACATTGGTAGATGAAATCAGGCTTCACGGCATGGGCGGTCAAGGAGTCGTCGCTTGCGGGGAACTCATAGCCATCGCAGCCAGCTATGAGGACAAGTTCTGCCGCGCCTTCCCCATGTATGGAAGCGCTAGAAGAGGAGCACCGGTACTGGCTTTCGCCCAGATAGGGAAGGAAAATGAAGCCACCCGGTCTATGATCTATTACCCAGAGTACTTGCTTGTGCTAGACCCATTGATGCCAGAGCAGATGGACATCACACAGGGACTCAAAGATAGAGGCGTAGTGATCTGGAACACCCACAAGACACCAGATGAGACCAAGGAGGTATTCAAGAAGAACCTCAGAACCATCGGGGTCGTGGATGCAACAGCCATCGCGGTCGAGAAGATTGGAAGACCAATCCCAAACACGGTTATGCTGGGAGCCTTCGCGAAGACTACTGGATTGCTTAAGATGGAGAGCATCTTCAAGGCCATTGATAAGCGATTCCCTGAGAGACTGGCAGCACCCAACAAGAAGGCGGCGCAGGCTGGCTATGATGAGGCGGTAGTGAAAAAATATTAGGAGATAGATGAATGAGTCAAGATAAATCAAAGCTACGTGGATTCGGACTGAACGATATCAGCGTCAAGGGTGGAAAATATGTCGCCAACTGGCGCGTCTACAAGCCAATAATCGACCAAGAGAATTGCATAGCCTGTGGATTATGCATCAGCTACTGCCCCGAGGAAGCGATAAGCAGGGGAGAGGACAACAAGGCCGAGATCGATTACAGGTTCTGTAAGGGCTGCGGCATCTGCGCCAATGAGTGTCCATCGAAGGTCATCATTATGAAGAAGGAGGAAGAAGCATAATGCCACAAGATTTTGATGTAATGCCCGGGAACAAGGCCATTGCCCACGGTGTACGTCTTGCACGAACAGAGGTAGTGCCAGTGTTCCCCATCACACCCCAGACCACCATCATCGAGTACATCAGCGACTTCGTGGCCAACGGAGAACTCAAGGCAGAATACGTGCACACCGAGGGAGAACACAGCTGTATGGCAGTCGCCGTCGGCGCATCCATGGCTGGGGCAAGAACATTTACAGCCACATGTAGCCAAGGACTCGCGTACATGCACGAGGTAGTAGCACAGGCAGTTAACTACAGGACTCCTATAGTAATGGCGGTAGCAGACAGAACCCTTGGATGGTACTGGAGCCTCGGACCCGATTACAGTGACATCATGCCTGAGATGAATCTGGGTTGGCTGGTCAACTTTGTCGAGACGAACCAAGAGTGCCTCGATATGACCCTGATGAACTTCAAGATAGCAGAGGACTACAGGGTATTATTGCCGACTATGATAAGCCTAGACGGCTTCTACCTGAGCTACAGTCAGGAAAGAGTATACCTACCGGATCAAGACGAGGTGGATAAATGGTTACCAGAGTATAAGGCGCCCTTCCCGGTTGATCCAACAATCAGCAAGGCTTGGCCCACCGCATCACTCCCACCGCAGCTTCACACACCCATGAGAAAAGAGTATGAAGGATTACTCAACGACGCAAAGAAGGTGATCGCTGAGGTAGACAAGAGCTATGGTGAGACCTTTGGCAGAAGCTATGGCGGCATGGTGGAGAAGTACAGGTGTGATGACGCTGAAAGCATCATGGTAACCATGGGCAGCATGACCACAGCAGCTAGACGAGCCGTCGATAGGCTCAGGAATGAGGGCGAAAAGATTGGCTTATTGAAGCTCAGATACATGCGTCCCTTCCCAAATGAGGAACTAATCGAGCTCGCAGAACAGGTAGATAGCATTGGAGTCGTTGACCGTGTTGTGATGCATGGAACAGGTGGAGGGATGGCATTTCAAGACGTTAAATCAACCCTATACAACACAGACATCAGGGTGCCTGTGCAGAACTTCGTGACTGGGCTTGGCGGCGAGGACATACCCATCGACGACCTATATAAGATGGGCAAGACCGTCATCAAGAACAAGGGCAAGAGGCTGACAGAGGAAGTTGAGTTTGTCTCGCATCCATTCCCCGGGATGGCGCCACCTGTTGAGATAGAGAACGAGAGCTGTATGCATCCGGGTAGCGATGGCTGCGCTGGATGTGGGGCAAGCATCATCGTCAGGACACTGCTGAACACGCTGGGTCCAAACACGACGGTGATCAACCCACCCAACTGCAGCGGCGTCAACTATGGTGGAGTAGTCAAGGTCCCATGGGTCCTGGGCAACTTCGCGGCAGCCGCAGCCTACGAGACAGGTGTCTATAGAGCTTACAAGGCGAAAGGCAAGGCAGACAAAGTCTATGTAACGAGCTACGCTGGAGACGGGGGCACCTACGATATTGGTCTCCAGAGCATCAGCGGAGCGGCTGAGCGTGGGGAGTCCATCATCTGGCTCTGCTATGATAACGAGGCTTACATGAACACAGGGATCCAGAGGAGTGGGAGCACGCCCGAGTTCGCTGCCACGAGCACTACACCCGTGGGCAGCGTTTGGAAGGGCAAGCCGCAGCGTCGCAAGAACATGCTGATGATCATGGCGGCTCACAGGATACCCTACATAGCCTCTACGAGCCTCGCATACATACCTGACTTCAAGCGGAAGATACAGAAAGCTGCGGAGATAACCAGAAACGGTGAGGGAATGGCGTACATCCAGGTACATCAACCATGTACAACGGGTTGGTACTTTGACCCAGCCAAGACGGTTGAGATCGGTAGATTGGCCGTGCAGACGGGTGCTTGGCCTGTCGCCGAGATCGATCACGGTGTCTTCAAGCTTAACGTGAAGCCACGTGAGTTGAAGCCTGTGAAGGAGTACCTTGAGCCCCAGAGGAGGTTCCGCCACATCGATGAAGAGCTCTTGGAGATCATCCAAGGCCACATCTCTGAGGACTGGGAGACCTATCTGAAGCTGGATAAAGAGGGCAAGCTTCCATGGTTCTAGCTTAACCCATTTTTTATCAAAATTTTCTAATCTTTAAACACCATAACTTAGTGCATGCCCAAGATAATCACAAAAGAAGATGTAAGAGCCTTAGCCATAGGTGGCACGATCCTCGGCGGAGGAGGTGGTGGAGGACCCGAGAACGGCCTCATAGAAGGCAACCTAGCCCTCGAACTGGGAAAGGTTGAGCTCTGGAGCCCAGAGGAGGCAGACCCAGAGTGGAAAGTAATCACAAGTGCAGCCCTCGGTGCACCTACACAGAGGGGTAACACCAAGCCCATGCATTTCATAAGAGCCGCCCAGCTGCTACGCGATGTCGGTGTAGAGTTCCAAGGAATAATAGCGGCTGAGAACGGTGGACGGAATAGCTTCGGGGGCTGGGTCATAGCGGCTGCCCTTGGGCTGCCGGTCGTGGATACGCCTGGGGATGGGCGAGCCCACCCAACAGCTTTGATGGGCAGCATGGGGCTCCACAAGACCAAATACGATAGCGTCAAGGTCGGAGTCACTGAGGGGAGCGAGGTCGTCTCGTGGGGGAGCCTCCAGACCACGGGTGCAGCCATCAGGGCGCAGGCAGGATACATGAAGGCACTCATAGCCATGACACGGGACCCGGTCCCAGTGAGCTACACATTACAGCATGGGGCACCGGGAGCCATCAGACAAGCCATAGACCTAGGCTACAAATACTTTGAGGCAGGGGAGGACCCGGATAAAAGAATCGAGGCTGCCACTGATTTCCTGGGTGTTGAACTCATCTATAGGGCTGAGATTGTCGAGAAAGCCATCGAGGCAAAGGGTGGGTTCGATGTCGGTGTCATGAGGTTGGTGAGTGGTGATGATGTCTGGGAGCTCAGTTATGTCAACGAGTACATGACCCTCGATAAAGGTGGGGAGAGGCTGGCCACGTTCCCGGATCTCATGACCACCTTCAACGAGGAGGGGGAGCCCAAGACCAGCGCAGCTCTGGAGAAAGGACAGATTGTCTACCTCGTCAATGTTCCCAAGGAGAAGATACTGGTAGGTGATGGTAACAGGTACGCTGATGCCTTTGAGCCCATCGAGGCAGCGCTAGGTAAGCCCATGGTCAAGTACCTCCAAGGGTACCTCAAGGGTTGACCAGCCTTTTTTCCGGTCATTGATGGACAACTTATAGGGTAAGTCTACCTGAAGCCAATAGCCTCTTTTGTGATGATTTAAAACTACTCAACTTTGTTACGATAATCTTTTAAGTAAAATCGTACGTTCATGTGCAACTCGCACGGAGGCAATGAGAGTGTATCAACTAAACTGGAATCAATCCTCGTAAGAGAGGAATCAGATTATATAAAATGCCAAGCGAGAACTGCAGTTAATCAAACCAGCAGAAGCTCTGGCAATCAAGAGAAAAAAAGGAGGCTCAGACATGGAAACTGAGCCACGACAAGCTATACTCCGAAAAGTGGAGCTGGATCTGGACCCCTATACGGCGTTCAGCAGGCTTCAGGCGGAGAGCGAATACGCGTTCCTTCTGGAATCCATTGAGGGCCCAGAGAAGCTAGTCGAGTACAGCTTCATAGGTTTGGACCCGAGACGTGTTTTCACGTCCAAGAACGGTGTATCATCGCTATGTGACCACGCTGGGAACGAGATAGAGCTAGGTTCAGGACCCCCTTTGAAGCACCTAAGGTCTGTTATAGAGAGGTATAAGGTGGACAGCCCAGAACGCCGGTACATCGGGGGAGCTGTCGGCTATCTGAGCTATGACATCATCAAACAGTGGGAGAAAGTCCCAAGCACCAATCGGGATGACTACGGTTTCCCGGATATAGAGATGGGAATCTACCTGGATGGCTTATTCTTCGACCACAAAAAGGGAGAGACATACTATCACTATATCGGGGAAGACCAGTTCTCCCGGTTTGAGGAGCTTCTGGAAAAAGAGTGCACTGAGGAACCTTACCAGTACAGCGACCCCACCACCAACATCAACCTGAGAGACTATGTCAACGGAGTCGAGAAAGCCAAGGAATACGTCAAAGCAGGGGACATATTCCAAGTAGTCCCCTCTAGGCGCTTCGAGTTCAAGGTAAAAGGAAACCTCCTAGGCTTCTACAGGAAACTCAGGGAAGTGAACCCCTCACCCTATATGTACTACCTCAAGATGGGGGAACGCTGTGTCGTTGGGGCTAGCCCCGAGACCCTTGTGAGGGTTGAGGGAAATAGCGTTGAGACTTATCCCATCGCTGGGACGCGACCTGTTGTCGATGACCCAGTGGAAAACCTGAGGCTTGAGAAAGAACTCATCGAGGACCCGAAGGAAGTAGCGGAACATGTGATGCTCGTTGACCTTGCGCGGAACGATGTGGGCAAGGTCTCTGAGCCTGGAACGGTAATGGTTCCTGATTTTCTTGAGGTCCACCAGTACAGTCACGTCCAGCATATCGTGAGCAGGGTAACCGGGAAACTATGTGAAGGACTAACAAGCTACGATGCGTTAAAGGCGGTTTTCCCAGCTGGGACGGTCAGTGGGGCTCCCAAGATCAGGGCTATGGAGATCATAGATGAGGTGGAGCCAGCTAGACGCGGCCCATACGCTGGTGCCGTCGGGTACTTCAGCTTTAACGGAAACGCTGACTTCGCTATCACCATCAGGACCTTGATGCGTTCAGGTGACAGGGCTTACATCCAGGCTGGGGGCGGTATAGTGTATGATAGCGTCCCTTTAACGGAGTTCGAGGAGACAGGGCATAAGGCAAAGGCGCTGCTTCGAGCCATTGAGCTTAGTGGGGAGGTCTTGGCTTGAGGACTCTGGTCATCGATAACTATGACAGCTTCGTCTACAACCTAGTCCAGTACATTGAGGAGCAGGGCTGCAGCGCCATCGTCCACAGAAACGATGAGATAACTTTGAGTGAGGCAAAGCGGTTGGAGCCCGATAAGATAGTTCTATCACCCGGTCCCGGGCACCCCGCGGATACCTCTATGTTTGGGATATGCAGTCGCATACTCCTTGAGATGAGTCCAAGCATCCCGACGCTGGGCGTCTGTCTTGGACATCAGGGTATCATCACTACGTATGGGGGCGAGGTAACCCGAGCCACAAACATCGTCCACGGGAAGACAAGCAGGGTAAGGCACAACGAGAAAGGATTATTCAAGGGAGTAAAGAACCCATTCACGGCAACTCGTTACCACTCCTTGGTTGGAAACCGTGAAACGCTGCCGGATTGCTTTGATGTAACAGCGGAGTCACTGGACGATGGGGAGATAATGGGAATATCTCACCGAGAGTACCCCATATATGGTGTTCAGTTCCACCCAGAGTCTATCCTCACCACCGAGGGAAAGAAGATAATCAGGAACTTCTTGGAGGCATGATGTTGTCACTGAAACCTGTATTAATCAAACTAGTGGATGGAATAGATCTGGGATTCGATGAGGCTCAAGAATCCATGAGGCTCATAATGACGGGCATAGCAACAGACGCCCAGATAGGCTGCTTCCTAACTGCCCTTAGAATGAAGGGCGAGACAGTGGAAGAGGTATCAGGCTTCGCGTCAGCCATGAGAGAATGCTGCCAGAGGATCAACCCGAGGGTTGATGGAAAACTTCTTGATACATGTGGCACGGGTGGTGATAAAATGAACACATTCAACATCAGCACCTTAGCTGCCTTCGTGACAGCTGGGGCAGGGGTATCCCTCGCCAAGCATGGGAATCGTTCAGTGACGAGTATGTGCGGGAGCGCTGATGTTCTTGAGCAGCTTGGATTAAAGCTAAATTTGACACCAGATGAGGTGAAGAGACTGATCGAGAAGGTGGGCATCGGGTTCATGTTTGCGCCTGTATTCCACCCAGCCATGAAACACGCCATCGGACCCAGAAGGGAACTCGGGATAAGAACTGTCTTCAACATACTCGGTCCCCTTACAAACCCAGCCAACGCCAGACTCCAGCTCCTAGGAGTCTACTCACCTAACTTAACAGAGCCCATGGCAAGAGCTCTCCTAAAACTGGGAGTGGAAGAAGCCATGGTCGTCCACGGGATGGATGGGATGGACGAGATCTCCACCGTTGGAGAGACAAGGGTCTCTTGGTTACGTGAAGGCACTGTGAAGACGATGACATTGAAGCCAAAGGACTTCGGCGTCAACAAGACCTCCATCACTAAACTGAGGGGAGATACCCCAGAGCATGGGGCAGAGATCGCATACAAGGTGCTCAATGGCTCCGCTGAGCAGCCCAAGATGGATATAGTGCTCGTGAATAGCGTCGCGGGGATTAGGATGGCTGGATTATCAGATGGGTTCACAGATGGTCTGGATGTTGCTAGAGAATCCATCGAGAGCGGTGCAGCATACGAGAAACTGAGGCAGCTAGTGAAGCATTCAGGCGGAGACCTGAGCAGATTGGAGCAATATGAGAATGAGTGATATACTGGACAAGTTAGCAAAGGACGCACAGCAATCCATCTACTCGGGCTATTACTCGACCAAGAGCAAGAGGGAGAAGGAGCCTTTCAGCCTCGTTGAGTCTATAAAGAATTGCACTGGAAACGCAGTGATTACGGAGATTAAAGCAGCCTCACCAAGTCTTGGGGACATAGTGGAAAAAATAGACGTAAAACACAAGGCGAGGCAGATGATACATGGAGGAGCAGCGGGTATCTCGGTACTGACGGAGCCCAAGAACTTCAAGGGAGACATCAAGTACCTCGAAGATGTCCGCAGGGTAATTGATGGACCCATCCTCATGAAGGACTTTATACTGAGCCCCATCCAGTTACGCGTAGCCCAGAGGAACGGAGCAGACGCGGTTCTATTAATCAAGACACTATTTGACCGCGGTTACGGCGAGTGCAGCTTGGATGAGATGATACGACACGCCCACCTCAGAGGCTTAGAGGTATTACTTGAGACCCATACAGTCGAGGAGTTCAACGAGTCAATGGAGACCGAAGCAGACCTCATCGGGATAAACAACAGAGACCTGAAGACAATGGAGGTAGACTTGGGGACCACGAAAAAGATCATGGAGCAGGCTATCGGGATCACGAAACCCGTTGTCTCCGAGAGCGGCGTCAAGGGAATAGAGGACATCTTGTATCTCAAATCCTTTGGAGTAGACGCGTTTCTAGTAGGCACCACGTTGATGAGATCAAACAACCTCAGCAAGACATTAAAGGAGCTAACCCAAAATGGGAGTCTTCGTTAAGATATGCGGCATCAGATCAAGTAGCTCCCTCGACGCTGCAGCCTCGGCAGGCGCTGACGCCGTGGGCTTCGTCGTAGGAGTGCCATCATCTCCCAGGAACCTGAGCATCGAGGACGCTAGAAGGTTAAGGGACGAGCTCCCAAGCAGCGTTAAATCAGTCTTGGTTATGGTCCCCGAGACCCAACAGGAGGTACTTCAAACAATAGACATTATTCAGCCGGATATGGTGCAGCTTCACGGAGATGACATCGATACCGCCGAGATACCAGTCCCGATAATCAGGGGAGTTAACCACAAAACATCAATCACAGAAGCAAGAAAATTAGCGAACAAATACGAGTTTCTCCTCCTAGACACATACAAGAAATACATGCATGGAGGCACAGGGATACTCCAGAACCTACAACATTCAAAGAGCTTCATAGAGCAGGTGGCCCCACACCCAGTAATCATAGCCGGGGGACTGAGACCAGAGAACGTTGTTGAAGCCATTAAATTAACCAAGCCATACGGAGTCGATGTCTCAACAGGAGTAGAGA
>CAZVMT010000053.1:0-14748 GCA_964628765.1 uncultured Candidatus Bathyarchaeia archaeon
TGCGCCTGTGCTATGCCCTTCCAGTATTATACGTTTATAATCCTTACTTTGTAGAAAATCTATCCAATCACCGATGTCATAAATCGATTCCTCAAAAATTTCGAATGAAGAACCAATTCGCACCGAAGATAAGCCTTTCTTTTTCTTCTTAAGAAAGTCTGATATGTAGTCACGACCTCTATTATCGCCAGTCAAAAAACTGAAGTTATTAACAATAAGTCTTTCAGCAACTACATCAATAAAACGATTTTCATAAAAATTTCCTGCCGTTCCATGAACATGTAAGACTACTGTCTCAGCCTTCTTTTCTGGTTCGCAAAGGAGACCATGTAATTCAAGTTTATCCTTTGACCAAGCCCTCACATATTCAGCAAGCATAATAAATTGTATTCCTTCATAAGTTAAAAAATCTTGTCATACGCTGGTTTTCCGCATTTTTCATCTTATTTTTCTTCATTTTTTATGTGTTTAGCAAACGGAAAACTTTGTTTCTGTCTATATAGAAGAAAAACTCTGCAAATAACCCAACCTAATAATATACATATTGTACTTATCCAGCTGGTCGTAAACATGTGATACCAACCGAAATAGAGTTGGAGGAAAGCAAAAGTTGCGGCAAGCAATGATGCGTAATGTAGAGAAGTTTCTAAATCCTTTCGTTTTGAACTGTTTTTTATCCTACTGGCATAGTAAATATCCCATAAAATACCGTGCAACGCGTATATGTAAATAGTAGCCACTACGAGAGTAGTTTCTGATACAATAGCATAAGCCATTAAAAGGAACGTGAAATTTTCAATTATGTCTAAAACAAAATGTCCTAAATAATAAGGCAACTCAGAATATCGTCTATAACTACCATACCAGTCATCAAATAACAATAGGAATATGAAGGTCAGCAATGTGACCGATGACCAATTTTTAATTATAAGTTTTTCCCATATAAGAAAAAAAATGAATGCTCCTAAAAGACCAGTGATAAGTGTAAAGAACTCAAGAAGCAATTTTCCTTTATTTTGTCCTGTTACATGAAAGGGCGGTCGAAATTGCTTTTTTCGCAATACCAAGTAATAAAAACTTAAAAGGATAGCTATCAAAGCTAATTCAACAACAGCAGAATAAACATACCAGTTTGAGAGGTAAAATCCAGTTACTTCATAACGTATAGAAGTAGTTGCTGAAGGAACCTCAGAATTTTTTGGCATTAAATAAATAAATATGGTCAATCCAGAAATGTCAGGAAGTTCTATATTCTCCCTGAAATATATTGTACCTTTTCCTTGTGCAACTTCCACATTTGAAGGAGTTATGATAGATACATTTTTTTCATCGAGAACTTCCAGAAATATTGTGCCCATCGATTCATTAAACAAGTGATAGTCTACGACAACCACCAAAGTTACTCCTGTTCCAATTGACAAGTGTGCATCAGTTGAAGGCGAAACCTCTCGTAATGAAACGTAGTCTTGGTTTCCTACGCATAAGACAGGTATCGTTGTAGTAGATAAAAGAAGTGTTGTCAATATCAAAACAGAAACCACAGTAACAGATGATTCAGCCGTCAATAATCTCTCACCTGAACACAGCTAGAATTTAAATTGAATATTTAGAAAGACTTGTTTATAAAAGAAATCTTGCTAGAGATCACTCTTTTCTTACATATTACTTATCGTATTCAAGAGTAACATGAGAACAACATGTTTTTCAAAACAAAAAGAAAAGGATAGATGCTGGAGACCCAATATTAAGCAATAGGTCCCTTGAATTTTTCCAGCTCGTTCATCAAAATAAGTATCAGAATTCCTCTGTTCTTTGAATGTTCACCAACTGGGCTTCCTTCAAATCCTGTTCAGTAACCTTCTCGTTGAAAGCTCTTAACGACTGTATCACTGCATCAGTGTAGCTGGTCACTAAGCCTCTTCGTTTCCAAGCGTCCAGCCATTCAGCAGGCTCCCCCTCTACCATCATGTTAATCCTGACCCGCGATTTCTCTTCGGATTTCAGGACAGCCTTCAATACGCTCCAGCCTCCATGGCGTCTTCAAGCACTTCATCCGCGAGCTCGGGCAGGATTTCGGGCATAACCATTTGTTCAATGGGCGGCACCAATTCTGTGTCTAACGGTTCTATCTGGTCAAAAAGGGGCTCCAAGTCGTCAGATTGTGCAAGCGGGTCCATTGCCTCGGGCAGGTGTTCTATCGGCTCGGTTTGGTCCAGAGGTTGCGACAGTTCAACAGGTTCTTTAACAGTTTCTAGTCCATCATCCATTGTCGGTTCTGGATTTGACTCGAAGATTTCATGCTCATTTATGCCCGGGAGCGCGGTTTCTCCCATAAGCTCTTCGAGCCAGCCAAACCCGTCTCCTATTCCATAGAGTCCGTTATCATTCTGGAGCTCCATCTCAGGGATTTCCACGTCTTTCGTTCCACTCTCGGATTCAAAATCAGGAATATTCAGAGAGGTGAAAGATGTTGCTCCCGTATTGCCTTGCTGTGGTTCGTTCTCTTCATTGCTTGCTTCAATTCGCTCTGTGGGTCCTTGCGGGTCCTTGTCCGCTTCGCTCTTTTCCCTAAGAGCTTCTTTCAGCTCTCTGAATTCAGTTTCCAAGCGCCAAAGTATGTCTTCCTCAAGTTTCTCATCAAAGCGGTGTTCTAGCTGTTTGAGCATCTTTTCTACGTTGGGTTGGTAGCGTATGTTATGCAGTTTGTAGCGTGGGGGTCTAGTCTGTGGGTTACTGTTGCTCCTGACAGAGTGGGGCTTGGGTTGTATTCTGTATGGTGGTTGTGGTTGGGAGTGTATTCTAGGGCGGTATGTTGCTGTTCTAGGGTTGTATCGGTAGGGAGTGGATGAGTAGGGTCTTTTGCGGCTCGGGGAATATAATCGGGGATTATAGCCTCGCCGCAATGCCGATCTGCTATCGTAAGGTGCGTGCTTTTTATACCGTTGGTCGTAGTTGTTAAGGAGCTTGTACAGGTCTAAAATATTGTATGGGGCTTTGTTTAGGAAATTACTTCGGCGTTGTGGCTTATATTTAACCAATTTGTTCATTCCCCTTATTTCCGTCTTTATCCCGTGATTCTGAGGTCAATCCTGCTTTCTTTTGGTTAATGGGGTTATTTCCTCTGACTTCCATATTATAATTAGACTTCAAAATGTGGAGATAGTCTGCAACATGAAACAGTTTGACTCTTTCTGGCAGTTTGCTCCTTAGCCCCAAATTCATTTTCTCGTCTGTTACAATTACGAGTTCGTCCACTTCGTCCAATGCTGTTGCCTTAGTTTGAATATCAATTCCTGCACCAAGTTCCACTTCTATTGCTATCTTTCTCCCATCGACAATTGTTAATACATCAACCCTCCGCCCATTTTCAAGGGTCTTTTCTATGTAGGTCGGACAATTCTTCTTTTTATAGGAGTAGCCGATAAGGACAGTGTAGAGCTGATGGTGAAAGCCCATGTGGCCCGTATGCCGCCAAAGCCTAACATCATGGCCTATATTCCGCAGCGTGTTTATTGCCTGGTTGGTCAGAACCAAAAACTTCACTGGCCGATAACTCCCAAGCACAACGCTGACCTCACTAGCCAGTCTTTTACCGAGAAGCTCTTTCTTAGCAGAACTGGCTCTTCGCCCCGAAAGACCGAGGGCTCTGTAGCGGCCTGTTAAGCCCCTGAATGGGTGAGTGTTTATGTCGAAAAGAAGCGCCCATCCATCGTCTGAGAGTTGGGGGAGAATGATTTCTGGCTTAGTTTTCTCTTTTGTTACCTCTTCCTCTTTGCGAGTAATGTGTTCTGAAAAGATGGACTCTAGGCGACCAATAACTTCTTCATCAGACACAGTCCGTTCCACAGGGTAATCAGGTGTCTCTATCAAGAAAGGTTCAGTATAGCCATCTGACATGCGTACTATCCATTGTGCACGCTTCAGCTTGTGTATGCAAGCCGTTGTTTCATCGTCCAGCCCCATTGCGTCTGATACTGCTTCTATATCCAACCCGCTTGAGAGGTTGCCTACCAGTTTGACTACTGTGTTTGCGTGTACAACGTTCATGATCTGTGAAGGCGTCTGACTGCTCATGACCAAGGATATCCCAAAGTCTCGGAACTGTGAAGGGAAAATGCTGATAATCGGCGTGCCCATCTCTATGGCTGTCTGGCGGTATTCCTTTGATTTGTCAAATATCCGATGGCACTCGTCCACAAAAATGACTTGTCTGAGTTCCTCGCCTCGCTGGTCTTGGTAAAGGTGATAGAAATATATCCAACTCAGTATGACCTCTACGATCCAATTGGCTTCTGCTGGCCTTAGGCCGTGGAGTTCGATTATACAAGGCAACTCACAGACCTTTTCGAGTGGGATTCCTACTTCAACATCCAAGTTGCTGCCAAAAATAGAGACAAGAGTGTTTATCCGGTTTTCAACTGAATCATGGTATTCTGATTTCCTTCTTGAACTCTCAGTCGTTTGGGCTATGGAAGCATAGAGGTTTTCGAGTGTTGGAAGCACATTAGTTTCTTTGTAGTGTTCATGCAGGTTGTCTAAATGCTGTTGAAGATAGTTGCTGCTTGCTACGAACCAACCGAATGAAAATCCACATATCTGTGATAGGTTAGCCCACCAAGTTTCAATTGGCATACCAGGGGGAGGACGCAAAGGGTTCCAATGAAAGTGATACCACGGCAGAACTGCTAATTCTTTGAATCGGGGGAGAAGGGCTCGCCCGTCCTTTTTCATGTCGAAGAAAATGAAGGGAATTCTATCACGGATTAGCTGGTCTTGCATGTGATAGATTACAGTGCTTTTTGCATGACCTGTCTGCGCGACCAGCTCACAGTGTCGGACCATGAGTCTTTTGTCAATCATGAAATCGCCTGAAGGTACGTCACCTTGGTAGATTGTTCCTATTTGGATGTCACCATTTACATCGTGTTGTTGTGGTGCTTCAATAACAGGTCTATCGGAGGACCATAACCGCGGCTCATAGATGTTCAGGATAGAGTCTATCTCAGTCCTCAAGTCATTCTTCAACGCAGGGTCATTCTCTACGATATAGTTCTGTAGGAGCCCCATCATAGCATCTTGGTTAACATAGCAGCCTAGTTTTCCCACCCTTTCTTTTGTCTCTTCAACCCAGTCCATATCCAATAATCACACCTCAGTTTTTTCAGAAAGGAGAGTCCTCAGTTTCCGTCCAAAAGTAGCCACATCCTCGTGCTTACCGTAGACTTGCCTGTATGTGTTAATGGCTACAAATCCGTCATCGGTCAGCTTGGTCTCATGGATCAACCCAAACAGTTTTGCTTCAGTTGTTATTAGGTTGGCTAGCCGCAGATTCTTCATTGAATCTTCAATGTCTTTGGGGAGTATAGCTGTCAACTGGTTCACATCCTCTGTTTTCGTAATGTCGTTAGCCGCGCAGATTAGTACAAGATAGTGGCGTTTGGATATGTCGAGGTGATGTGACCGTAAACACTCTTCGCAATGAGTCCGGTTGTTGTGCAGGACTGAGCATGCCTCGCATAGTACGCGGTCGCAATGATGGCACAATGAATACTTGTCGCCGAGTGGGGAATGGCATATCGCACATATAGGCACAGTTGTTTCAGTTGTCAACCCGTCTTCAGTCATCACTTTACTGCTTGCTTCAAGATAGTGTGACGGCTGCTTGATGCTCCGATAGAAGGGCTTGGGGTCACTGATTTGTGCTGTCCGCTCAAGCGCTGTTACCCTGTCGTTCAGGGATTTCACCAAGTCAGTCAGGTTTTTTTCTCCATTCCCGCTCATCTTGCAACCTCCTAAATTCTTCGAGTTCCGGTGGCACAAACAGAGGCTTCTGTGATTGCTTGGAGCGTCTAGTCAAGCATCTCGCCAGAAAGGCAATTACCAAACAGACAACAAGGACCTCAACAACCCAAAAGAGAAAATATCCCAAGAATATCGATAGCCCGAGCAGCACTGCAAATGAAAGCGTGTCAATCTTGACTTTTGCGAATTTGGAAACAACCACTAAGAAGAACAGCGTAATGACAATCTGGAGTGCAGTTACCAGCAGAGGTGTTAGGCTGCTCATCTTGTTCACTCCAATAAAAGAGGGAGATTAGTACTCCAGTTCATCTTCTATGATGCTGCCATCAGGGTAATGTGTCAGGTGCGTCTCTTTGGTATAGTGATGAACTTCCTCTTCAGGTGAGTCATCGCTGGTTACCCAAGCTATTGCTGCCGCAGTGGCTGCCAGTAGAATTATGAATCCTAAGACCGTTTCTAACACCTCCCTAGCAGTAGGCTATTCCTTTTCTTGTGCAGATTACCTCTTGGCGGTAGCCGTTTTTCCAGGTTATTACCCGGATGATCCCGTACTCTGTGATTACAACATGACAGATTTTTCGGTCAAGTTTATTTCCGAAAAGGTCTCTCCAGGCTTCATCGTCATAGGGGTCTTTTAGTAAGGCATCGAACGGTGACAGGTGAGTTTTACGCTGTTCTTTCTGGACTTGCATCCTTTTTCCCCCTTATGCGATTCAGGACACCAAAGAGCTTTGCCTCGAACTTGCTGACCTCGTGCGGATCGTCTATTTCGATTATCCATCGAGTTTTTCCATTGGACTTTTGTTTGAAGCAGTTGATTTCCTGTTTAGTTACTAGCGCTCTGTCCAAGTCTCGGAAAAGGTCGTCATACAATGTTCATCTCTCCAACACTGTCCGTCTTACTGTTCGAGAATGAGATTCCCGGTCTGTACTCCTCCCGAAAAATCCTTTTTTGTGCTCGAAGCTGTGCGATGTGTGTATTTCCTCGATGCTCGCGTAGGATATCAGACCTGCGGCAACAGCTTTTACAGCCAGTCTGTCAGCAGGTTCGTCTGAATGCAATATGCGATTCTTTTGCCACTCCCTACACGCCGCTTCCATTTCTATCCGGTCTCTCTCTTCAAATTCCTTGTCTAGGTCGATTAATGGCGGTAGTTGCCGCCTTCTCTTTTTATATTCTTGTTCAGACGTTCCCAAACACCCCCTTGTTAAGGTTCTTCAAACATGTGAAAAATCTTAAAAAATATTTAAATCTAAGTTGCTTAGTTACTACGGTACTAGTGCGGTAAAATGTCTATTCCTGAAAGCAGAATCACTATTGTGATGAAAAAGATTTCTGGTTGCAACACTCCTTTTTGGCAAAGTGGTTACAGAATTTTGATTCCTAAGGCAATTGTCAAAAAATATGAGAAAAAATATGGGCGATCAATGAATGAAATTCCTTTAGTTTTTATCGAAACTGATAAAGGCGTCCTCTTGAAGCCTCTTCCTGACTGTATGAACAATCCGGAAATGAATGGGGTACAATTTGCGCCTCTGTTGGGTTTAACGATGGAAGAGATGCCGGAAGCAATCAATGAGATAGCCGAAGATGAAACATGAAACGTCTCCGATTCGTTATGTTTTCATTCTGACGGCTATTGGCTTAACAATTCCTCTTTTAATGTTTTTGATTTTTCCTAGCAAAACATACATTATTTATTTTGAAATTCCTATTTTCAAGGAGAATCTCATTTTTTCGACCTTTATATTATCATATCTTCTCGTTTTCTCTTATCTCACATTTGGTATCTATATTCCAACGGCGTTAACTTATTTCTCATCAAAAGTGTTACTTTCAAAATCCACAACATGGACACTGAAAAGTGGAAAGTTCTACGATATGTGCAAAGAGCTTTCAGTTGAAATGGGATTGAAAACACCAAATATTTTCTTGAGCAAAGAACCGGTTGCATATTCATTTGGAGTGAAGGAGAACAATGCGACCATAGTGATTTTTGAAAAGTGCATGACACTTGATGAACAAAGTGCGAAAGCAATAATTTTACACGAATTAGCACACATAAAGTGGGATATTAAGTATCATTCCCTTCATAATATCTACGAAAGGAACTACGGGAGATATGCTCTTTTTGATTTCGGATTTATTGCGGTGTACTTGTGGTTTCTTGTGAGATTTGTTCAGGTTGTGATATTAAATTCGGGAACAAGTGAACCTGTACTTTTTTTCAATAACCTTTTTCCGTTCAGCATTGCTATTGCATCCGCAGCCACAGTTTTAGCCACAAAAAAGATTCTGCAAATGTTTACGCTTTCATTTAGAAAACCCGTATCTGAAATCGATGAATTTAGAGCAGACTTGATAGCTTATATTAAATTAAACAATGCCGAACCATTCCATAACGCGTTGAAATTCTTGAGAAAACATCAAGTAAATTTCAGTCTTAATCAACAAATTCAAAAAGGGTTCAAACAAGGGTTAATTGCCAAGGCTAAAGACTCGTACAACAAAGTGTTTAATAAAGGCATTTACGCTAAGAAGTATTCCAATTGGTTGGAATACTTTAAGGAAGACTATGGGAAGTTAAACGTGACATTTGGTGCAGGTTTTGATTACCCAGTTGACAGATTAAGAAAAGAATTTTTGGAATTTATAGATGACATGTGTAAACAGCATATTTCATTTGAGATTAATAGACAGATAACAATCGAACAAAGAATAAGTCAATTATCCAAAGCGCTCATTATTACGACAGGTAAGGTTGCATTAAGTGAGTGGCTTAAAGAAGTGTATGAAATACCGAGAGAAAACAGAAAAAAAGTAACTGAATATTTGACGAATCATCTGAACAATTTCAATGCAATGGAATGCTCAGACTCGACACAAGTTACAGCTTACGAAGTTATAGTAATAATTTTGACTTTGCTGGTTAAAGGATCGTTAACGACTAAAGATCACTTATAGGTTTCAAATTAGCCTTCGTTATATAGGCTTTCTTTATAGATTCTATTTTGGATTCAAAATATTTTGGGTCACCGTAAAGTATTTCGCTTGAAGGTACTCGTATGCCATCAACATCAACTGTAAATTCAATCTCATCAAACTGAATGTTTTCTAGTTGTCTCACACGGTCAAAATATTCATGGAATATAGAATCTACACATTCGAATGACGAAATGCCATGGACAGTGTACCACTCCACGAATTTATCCAAATTCTTGCCAAATTCTTGACGGACTTCATCCTCAGTTAAGGCTTCTCTCTGAAATCTCTCTTTAATATTGGAGAGCGCCATATCATACATAGCTTCCATACACTCGCGCAAAGTCGGGATTACCCGCTTAACTTTGCCTGTCGTCATCTCTAAAGGCATAATTTTCACTATCAGCGAGTGGTAAAATTAATTTCGGTTGTGGAAAATATACTAAAGAAACTAAATATTACACAATAAAACACATAAAAAGAGGGAAAGGCAGGTTTCTTCCGTGTCCTGCATTCCTTTGTTTCAACGGTTTTCCCAACGCTTTCCCTCTTTCATCCTCTCTTCTGCGATCAGTTTCATAGCGTCCTTGTATGTGCACGGCTTCCAAGCCTTGTCAAGCTCAACCCCATTATCAAGCAGCTCGTCTATACAGATGTAACCCTACTCCGCAAAGTCATCGTTATTCAGGTTAGCATAGCCAAAAGCGAGGTTATTCTCCAACTCTGCGATCAACCAGTAGAACCCCAATTGTCTAAGCTGATACCTTCGATAGATGATTTTCTCTTCAAACGGGATATGCTCTGTAGCGTAAAGCCCAGGTATGCCATCAGTTTGTTCATTCACCACATCACCTCAATCACAACCAAATCTCCCCCTGACTGCCTTTCCCTCTTATCAGCAAATCGAAAGCTTGGCATCAATTGCCATTAAATCAAAAAAGCTCTGGAACAGCCCAGACAAGCGATTTTAAAACTTCCCTGCCTTTTCTCATCTTTTCGGGTATGGAAATGCTTTCTAACACTTTTTTGTTGTCGGAGCATACGATTACCCTGTTATAGTCTTTCAAAGCTGTCTTGATGTTCTTCTCAATATCTGATTTACCCAGCTCTACATTTATTGCTACTTTTTGGTGTGGTAATGTTATATCTGGTCCGACCTTGCCAGTCCTTAAGATGTATCCTTTGTTTGCCAATTTCTTGACTATCCAATAAACATAGTATTCGTGTTTGATGCTTGGCTTCTTTCCCTTCAGTTGATACATAACAATTGGTCTGCCTCTCCCCATAGGCGCTCTGATTTTCTCGACAACATCACTCTCAATCAACCGTCTGATTACTTTACGGTACTTCCTCTTATCCCAGCCTAACATGCTCCGCCTTTCGGTCATCGGAATGAACGGGTCCTTATGTATGCTCTCAAGGATTTGCTCCTCGTCCTCACTGAAATCATGTTGAACTTTCGGCATGTATTGTAACAGTTCCTTCTTTGTAATCTTACGCAGTTCCACTTCTGGTGCTTCGATCATGAACGGCTCTACGACTAAGGGAGTCTTGACTACAGCCTCTCTCTGCTTCAGATTCGCAACAATCTGCGTAAAAAAATCGACTTTAGCATACCAAGTAAGCCCCAGAGCACCGGTTATGAGCTTAATATCCTCAGGTGACTGCAACCTGAAATAGAAGTTGTTCTGAGCGTTTCTTCTAATCTCGTTTTCAATATTTGACGGGGACTGCGAGATTATGACTAAACTTTCGCCCCTCTTCCTTAGACGGGTGGCAAATTCTGTTGTAGTCCAGGTGTCAGTAACAACTAACTTTCTGAGAATCCGCGGTACGAGCTGCTGAGCCTCTTCGGCTATGAACATGTGGAAGGTTCTATCAGTTGGCTGTCGTGCAAGAGCCTGTCTCAAGTATGCCACAGCAATAACACTGTATAGCAGTCTTAGCTCAACTCTGTAAGCCACTTTCATTTCTAGAGAATGAAAATCGAAGAGGATATTCCTGTCACCCAAGTTGTTCAGATCCAGGCTTGAGCTGTTGCAGTAGAAAATGTCTTTCAGTGCAGGATTTGTCAGATAAGGCTCTAGCCTAACAAGTAACGCTGTCTTTGTTCTGTTCAGATTCACTAATTCGAAAGGGAGGTCCTCATCTTGATAACATGTAATATTAGATATGAGTTCAGGTATGCTCTTACTTTTGAGAACGCATTTGTCTAGGACATAATTCATCTGTGGAGAGAGTTCTTGGTACTCGACTTCTATTCCTTTGAAGATTGTTTCCTTAAGCAAGAATTTTATTAATCCAATGTCTTCCAAGTCAAAAGGGTTAACTTTCAGATTTCTCTCGGTCGCGTAGTACTCGGTTTTTTCTTTGAAATTGGGGATAAGATTCTTCCATTCTCCTTCAACATCAAGTATGATCAAGTTAATGCCAGAGTTCTCGGCTTCTATTGCCAACTTCATAGCAAGCCTTGTTTTACCGCTACCTGTAACACCATAAAAAGCAAAGTGGTAGCCGAAATAATCAGTAGGCAAATGGAACGAGTTGCCACCAGAGAGGTAACCTAGAAAAATCCCTTTGCTGACTTCTTGTGGTTTCGGTGAAGGAAGGAAACCCATTAACGGAGAGTCGCAGAAGCTGCAAAATCCTGTCTGCCCTTGGGTGAGCCTTCCACAGGTCAAACATATTTCATATGAAACCATCACCACACCTTGCGACAGTTATCGCAAAGCTCAAGTCTAGTCATCAAGCCTTGCCTCCACACCTCTTTAGTTTGGACGTGGTGCATACAGAAGATCCGTTTACATCGTTCACAGAACCTTTTGCAGTAAACACATGTTCTCTTCCCACATATCCAACACACACCGTCTATCTGGTCTCTCCTGACTATGGATTTGCAGGTCTCACATTGCCACAGGTCAGAGTCAGGAACTGCCATTGCTATCCCTCACAAAATCTGCGAAACATTCAGGACAGTAGAGATCGCTGTTAATCACTTGCAAGCACTTACTACAGCAGACCTTACCGCATTCGCTACAGACTCCCACTCCTACCTCGGGCGTGACCGTATGACCGCATTCCAGCGTAACAAACTTTATCTCAACAGGTTCATCCATGTTCTATTCCTCAATATTCATCTCTCTGGTTTCTTGAATACCAAAACATACTCGTGTGTCCTCAGTGGGTGGGGAATTCCTTTGTCTTTGTCACGCATAGCTAGCAAAACCTGCCAGTATGAAAGGAAGTAGAGTCTATTCACCAAAATGTCGAATAGCCTGAAGCCTGCGCGCTCGCACAATTTGATTGTGTCCGCACCTAGGGGGATAGTGAGATTCCTCCTTCGGATGTCTTTGATAATTATAGCCATGAACTTTCCAGGTCTCAGGACCCTGAAGCACTCTCTGTAAACCTTCAACATCTCGTCGAGGTAGTCTATGTAATGTGTCTTATTCCCGATGTTTTCGGGGTTCGGTGAATACGGTTCAGGCAGACCCTTATGTTTTTCCAAGAAACTTTTTGATGAAGATTTCTTTTTTGTTCCTTTTCCGAGTGTAATCCAGTAAGGTGGGCTGAATAGGATTGAATTGAAACTGTTGTCCTTGAACTTCATTCGTCTGGCATCGCCAAGAATACAGTTCGATTTGCCTATGTTTTTTGAACCCTTGAATTCTTTCTTTATCTTCTGTATGTTTGTGTTTGCTTGGCGGACAAAATCCTGCTCCAATTCTATTCCTTTTGAATCGAGCCCAAGCAGCATTGCCTCAACTAAGGTTGTGCCGATTCCGGACATCGGGTCTAGGACAGTGCTTTCCCCGTAAATTTGGAGTATAGCGGATGCGAGTGACGGGCGCATCTTTGCTGGATGCTTGTTTCGTGCATAATGTTTTCTCTCGTTATGTGGAGGAACAGCCTCGAAATCCCAGATGGACACTAAAAAATTCAGGTTCCCACTGTTGTTAATCGGATGACCAGTAGTTCCCTTCGGATAGACTACACGTCTTGGATTTTTCCGATTGATTTGATCACCTAATCAAAATACGTCCAGAACAGACCCACACCGTGCACAGGTTGGCATTCCATCAATCATATCTATCCCCCAGGCATCATCTCCTTCGTTGCCACGGTATTCTTTACAACGGGGACAAAGACCTCTCATCGAATCAAAGAGATATTCGCAGCTAATAAAAAGTAAATTACGAGTGTACAATGTTCCGAGAGACAATAGATGCGACCGCGTAGAGGTAAGGAAAGAAGGGGTAGGCTGACTTTGAAGAATGGCATAAAAGAAACCGAGGGATTGAACATATATTATGCGTGTATATGCTATAAGAGTGAATAGATAGATTTCATTCCACAATTCTCTGGTTAATTCCATTTTCTTTGTGTTTCAGCAAATATTCAATTTTTTATACACAAATTTTATATCCCCTAGAGTTGAACTCGTTTTCATGATAGAAAGCAGTTCGACTTCCAGAATTCTAGCCGGTCTAGCTTTTCTAACAGTACTTTTTGGTTACGCCTTACCGTGGTGGCAATTTGGAGTTATGGCATTAATCGTCAATGTTAAGCTGGATATCTATATTTGGGGTGCTACTGCAAATTGGTCAGGTCTATTTCAAGGATCAGAACAATATACCGCGTCTTGGTTTCAAGTATTGTCCTCCGGTGAAGATTTGAGTGAATACTTATCAGAGGGAGGTCTTTCTCTCATGCTTTCTCTTGTGTTTTACATCGTGTCCACTATCGTATTGCTGATTGGTCTAGGCAAAGGAAGAAAGAATGTTCGGTTTGCCAGCGGTGGACTTTTGCTCATTGCATTACTTCTCTTCATTTCAGGCACAATGCAAATTACTAGTACAAGTGGCATTGCACTGAATACGTCATATACAATAGGGACATATTTGTGCGTGGTCAGTATTATTTTAACAATAGTTTCGGGACTTCTGCCAAATATTCAGTGGAAACAGAAAATCGATGAAGGCGTCCCAAAAGAAAGTGATAAACCTGAATGAAAATACACGCGTAAAATTTGAATTAACCTTTAACTGGCGTTAGGGAAGGAAGAAAAACTGAGGAAAGTTGTTTGGGGCTATATTTCTCTCTTGCTTGTTGTTTTGAGCTTGGTGACTGCGAGTCCGATTTTAAGTTATGCCCAAACACAAGAAGAGTCGTGGGAACATGTTGGAAATCTACCAACACCGTTATCAGGTTTTGCAATAGGCATCGATGATGAACGAGTTTATGTTATTGGCGGCAGAGGTCCCTCTGCAGATGTGTATTATGCAGCAATTCTTGATGATGTAAGCATCGGGGAATGGCATTCAACTACACCGTTACCTGAGGGGAGGATTTGGTCTAGTCAACAAGAGGCTGTAATCTATGATAACCGAATATATGTTATTGGTGGTTCGAGACCTGGTTCTGGTCGCATCGAGACAAACACTGTTTGGTATGCAGAAATCAACCCAGATGGCAGTTTAGGAAACTGGACCAGCACAGTTCGACTACCTGATTATATGAATAGCCACTTGACCTTTTTGTGGAACAAAAGAATCTACGTTATTGGGGGCTGGACCGGTTACAACTGGCTGAATACTGTTTATTATGCAGAAATTAATCCCGACGGTTCCGTGAGTTCTTGGGATTCCACCACTCTTCCAGAAGCACGAGGACATGATCAAGGGGGTATAGTACACAATGGCATAATATACCAACTTGGAGGACAGCACCCCTCAAACGTTCTACATGATACAGTTTACTACGCAAAAATTGGAACTGATGGAATTGTTTCTGGTTGGTCAACAACGACGCCAATGCCTAGAAGGTTAGGTGGGCATTCTGTTTCCCAGAGTCAAAACAAAATTTACGTAATTGGGGGATATTATAGGGGTTCAGTTGTCTATTCTAACGATGTTTATTCAACTCAAATCCTAGAAGATGGTAACTTGGGAGACTGGTCTGAA
>CAZVMT010000054.1:0-14697 GCA_964628765.1 uncultured Candidatus Bathyarchaeia archaeon
GCGTATGCCGGACGAGACGCTGGATCGGATCGTAGTGGATGGAGACTGATATGACCGCCGAAGAACTGACGTGCTTACCTGGATCGAGGCGGACAATGACCGAGACAGCCCGCCAACACCCAAATGCAGGCCCTGTGGCCACGCCTACGGGCCAAACGCCCCCGGACGGGACGGTTGCGACGACACCCTCCAGGATGCCTTTCAGGAAATCGTACGGGGCGCACGGATGTGCCTCAGCGGATTGCTTGCGTAGTGGCGTCATGGCGTCATTCTCCTTTCTGCGGCGGGCGGGCGTGGGCCAGGGCGGCAGCGGCGACTTCTTGAATCTCTTCTATCGTCATGTCCGGTATACGGCCTACCCCTTGACAGTTAGGGCACCAAGTGGTAGGGCTTTCGTAATTGGGATAGTGACATCTGCCATCAGCCCAGAGGCGTCCGTTTCCTTCGCATCGCTGGCAGGCTAATGACTCTGCGCCCGCTATTCTATCACACGCTTCGATCAGTTCCGGCAGGGCCGCGATCTCGCCGATGTACACGGCGTTGAGATTGCGAAATCCAGCTCCCGAGTATTCCGCCACCACCGCTTCATTCTCTTCTGGAGAGGCTACCACCACCGATCCGTCATAGCGAATGTAGATAATATAGGCTAACGCCCCATTTGGCAAACGCCACAACTGCCCCGGCGCGGGCTGCGGTTGAGTGTCTGTAGCCATCAGGTCATTCTCCTTTCTCGATGTCGTCCATTTTCTGGTGGATCTCCCACGTCCAGATAACCAAACGGCAGGCCCACCAGACGCACGTTATCAGTCCAACGCAGGCTAGTAGTTTGTTCGGCATGGCGTCAGGCTCCTTTCTCGATCTCGGCGAGCACATTCTCCAACTGCCGCACGTAGTCGCACAGCAGCGGCGATTCCCAGTTGCGGCAGACGGCGGCGCTGGCGGCGATGAGTTCGTCTATCACGCCGGCGGCGGCGATCAGTCCATCCCGGTCCAACGCACAGGCACCCGGACGATACGCACAGCGCAGAATCGTCTGGATATGCGGGTTGTCGATATTCTGTTTGGTTTCCATGATTCACCTTTCAATTTCAGGATGCGCCCCGTCGCGCGGACCGGGGCGCGGGAGAAATCAATCACATAATGCCCATCCGGCCTGCAATGCAATCTCGATCGCGTTGCAGATCATCGTATTCAGTCCGTTCTTCGGGCGAAAATCGCAGCCCCCCACGTTCTTCGAGCCGCGACTCCATCTCGCTCATCCTCGCATGGATTTCATCGAGTTTCTTCGCATCGTCTGTTGCCATGTTCGTTACCTCCCGGCCTCGCGGCCATCCTGCCCCGTGGGGCGTTGTACTAATTACTATTTCCAGGCGCACCGACTTTCTTACGGGTTTTTGACCGGGAACTCCGTTCCAGCCGGTTCACGGTTGAAGCCAGCATGTCATAGCCGTCTGTCTTCACCTGCTTTTTCCGCAACGCCGACGGTCAGAAGAATCTTACCCGTTTTGTCGGTGGCTCGCTGTGGCCGGGTATGTCGTGGCTTTGCCGTGACTTCTTGCCCAGCGGGTCGGCATCCCATTTTGTCGGAGCGGGTGCAGGTCGGACTTCTTGAAACAGACTGGGAACTGAGGTGCGCAAGAAAAAACGCCCGTTGCTACGTACCTCGGGGGGATACCGGGCGTCTTATCTGCCAACACGTTGTACTTTGAGATACGTAGCATGTTGGCATTGTGGCACCCCAGCCCCAGCCTGTCAACTACTTTCTCAGAATTTCAAAGAGCATACTGTTACACTCAACACCCCACCGCGCCTTCGCAGCTACGGCCGTGTTCCTCCGTCGGCAGGGCACACACAACACGGGCCACGAGCCCGCGACAAGGAGCGTCTCAACCGGGCTGCCGCTCTACATGCAGATAGCCGAGAGGTTGTCTCTGCACAAGTGTCAATTGTAGTTGCTGCGCCAACCACGTAGCCTCTGCATCTGTGAGTGTTTGACCCACATAAATCGCTACCTCGGTCGATTCAGGGTGGCGCGCGAAGAAGTCCCGGAACTTGAGGGCGGCAACTTCAGCGGCATTACTGGGCTTAAACTTCATTGTCTGTACCTCCTGGCCTCGCGGCCATCCAGTGTGCTAATTGCGTACTAAACTGTGTCAGATTGGTATTTCCACCTCACGCGGTCCCGGTCGCCAGGGCGATAGCAGGGTCTATCGCGTTCGCAAGCACGTTCAGAAGGTGAAATGTGTCTCTGTTCTTAATGGACTTGGGGAAATACCGCCTTGCTGTCTCCAGAGTTTGCTTGGCCTCTGTTAACGCTTCCAGCAGGTCCGGCGCGGCGGCTATCAGACGAGCGTTCGCCTTGTCTTCGGCGACGGTGGCTCCGCTGCGGGCTGTACATATGTAACAGCGGGCGCCATTGCGTGCGGCCCCGGTATAGACGGTGAAGTCATTGACCATTTTCCACGGTCTTGATGTGTGTTTCGTTTCCATGATCTTCTCCTTGTCTGAGGTTGCGTTTCACTTGTTCCTTTTAGCCTACGACTTTGATCCCGTTGTAGTCTATGCACACGCTGGAGCGTCCCGAACGCATGTAAAGGCTGTGGCCATTTACGTAGAACAGGTCAATCGGTTTCTGATACTTCCCACCATCCTCGGATTTCTTCCTCCTTGCCGTTGCCCACATGAAGGCAATTCAGTTCCCCAGAACTATATCCTTCTTGAATCATCTCACCGGCTCGCGAGACTCCTTCCTGTAATAGTTCGTCTTCCAAGTCTGAAGAGATTTTCGCTTTGAATCCCCAGAACCGGATTGATATGGTGCGATTGAATTCTTGCGACTTCGCCATGTTCACTACCTCCCGGCCTCGCGGCCATCCAATGGGTCAGATCAGTATTTCAAGTTCACTCGGCCCCGGTCGCCTTAGCGATAGCGGCATCGAGTCTTTTCATATCCTCGTCCATCAATCGGTATGATTTCGTCAAGAGAGTCTGATATTTCCGTATCCCCAAACACACTTCTAACAGGTCCGGCGCGGCGGCGATCAGAGCAGCATAAGCATCACCGTCATATACTATAGCTATGTCCTTGCCGTCTGCTGCGTTGTAGACAACGCTCTGTCCGTGTGTTTTGTGCCCGGCTGTTGGTTTAGCGACCCACTTCTCTTGCGTTTCCATGTTTCTTCTCCTTGTCTGAGACTGGTATTGCCCTCACAAATTTGACGCGACGATAACGGCGGCGGAATTTACGCTTGGCGGTCTTCACGCCCTTGGCTCGTATCTGGTCAACGATGAGCTTCCAGTCGTCGATAACTCCTCGGCATTCATAGATCGTTGCCATGTTCTACCTCCCGGCCTCGCGGCCATCCTACACTGCGTCAGGAGATGCGTTTCCATGCCTTACTGATAGGACTATGACGTCGCCCGGTATCGTCGGCGTGATCCGTGCGGACATACAAACGACCATCCCGGCCATATACAACCCGTCCGGTGAAATGAGAGACGGACATGAAGGGCCCGGTGAATGTGGCTTCGACACGATCACCATGATGCAGACCTGTAGCAGATTCCGCGCGGCGGTTGTATTCGTCTGCGTGCTTCCACTGCTGCGCCTTCCACGTTGTCCGCGCCGCCCTGTACCGTCGCACGCGTTCATTGTGGTAGGTAGCTTGGGCAGCGTATTGTTTTTGCGCCACTGCCTCATCGTGCAGGGTATTCAGTTCATCATCTGTCAAAGCGAGAAGGTCCATGTTCTGCTCCTTGTCTGAGGTTGCGTTGACGGTTTCCAGCCGCGCGCCGTCACGCCGCGCGCCGTCACGCTTCGCGCCTCATCGCGTCGTGCAGTCGTGCCATCAGCATACCCCAGTTGCCGGACTCTGGCGTTCCAGGCACGCGCCAGGATTTTTCCATGCGACCACTCGGGCCGCGCACGAGGCGACAGGTACGCTCCAGGTGAGCAATGCCAAGTTCGCGGCGCAGTCGTTTGATGGTGCTTGTGTGCGTTTCCATGTTCTGCTCCTTGTCTTGAAAAGGCCCGCCGGCCGGCTGGATAGAAACACGCTCAAGGGGTGGTCCGGCCGACGGGCGATTATTGTCTTTGTCGTTGACGGTCGCGGGCGGCGAGTGCTCGGCGGAGTCCGCAGACGATCACGCAAGAGCGGTTGCCGGGGCGGCCGTCGATATGCGAGTGTCAGAGAGCGTGTCATCTATCCGTCTATAATATACGGCAGAAAATGCGGTATGTCCAATGAAAAATGTTGACAGTGTGCAAAATCGTTGATACAGTGCCAAAAACGACGAAAATAGTTGGAACAAAATAAAGGGCTTGCCAATGGACACCGATAAGAAATGTAAGGTTTGCGGCAGAGACGCTTACTGCCGGGGCTTGTGTGGCGCATGCTACGCCTACGCCTATCGCCACAATATCATCACGGTAAAACAGGTCAGAATCAAACGAGATCCAGAAGTGTTCAAAATCAAGTTGGCGCAAGCAGATGAGGCCGATACCTCAGACGGAGGGCAGGAACATGGCACTGAGCAAACGCAAGCGATTTGACGTGTTCAAGCGAGGTGGCATATGCTGGCATAAAATACGGGAGGGAGCCAATGGCCCGGTACTACGTCCGTGAATGGGACCAGCGATACGAGGTAGATGATAAGGGCTACGCTTACCGGGACGGACGACCCAAGCGAGCCGGGCCACTGGATTACATCCGGCTCAAGGTGTATGGCAGGGCCCAGGGCATAGGGTGGCGTAAATTGATTGCCGTGGCAGGTGTCCGGGAGGCACCGATGATATTCGGCATATTCTGCAAATTCCTCGAAATCGCCGGCGACCGAGACCGAGACAGCCGGGGGTATGTCGAGGACACCCCCGATGAACCCCTGTCGTTCACAATGGGCCTACACGAGAAGGACGTCCAGACAGCCTTGAATATCCTCTGTGACCCACGCCTCGCGTGGCTGCAAAAAGAAGAAAGTAGCAAAGAAGAAACAACCAATACAACACAACCAACCAACCAACACTCCGGGAAAGTCCCCGGAGTTTCCGGGAATTCCAAGGAATTCCTCGGAGAAGTGGATTGTTCAAGCAAAAAACCCGCATCCAGGAAATTCACCAAACCAACTCCAGCCGAAGTCACCGCATACGCCAATACCATCGGCTTCGTCCTGAACGGACAAGAGTTCTGCGATTACTACGAGTCCAAAGGATGGCTCGTCGGCAAAACCCCGATGAAATCCTGGCAAGCCGCCGTCCGTACCTGGAAGAACCGTCGAAGCGAAGAAACCCCCACAACCAACCACCGATGTATCCATTGCGGCCAGCCGGCAGACGGGACCAGTAAAGACGATACCGGCCAAACTTACGGCTGGTGCCGGAAATGCCAGCCCAAACTCTACGCACGGAGAACAGGATGAAAAAGCCAACAGCGCAACCCAAAGAACCCGCACCAATGCCCATAGCACTTGTCCCCTGGATACGCTGCATAGAACCACCCACCGACCGCCCAGACTGGCAAGACCAAGAGTGGATCCGCCTAGACTACCGTGATAGCACCTATGCTTGCGACCACGACAAAACAGCCCAAGCAGCCAACAGCGCCGCCAAAGACACCCAACTAAAACACGGTGGCAAATGGTGCGGTGTCGTCAGACCAGACGGACAGATACCAAACAATCAGCCCCACTTGTACAGCCGAACAGCGCAAGAATGGGCCCACAAACATATCCTGGACGGACCAGATGGACCCGGTAGACGCTGGCTAACCACCGGGAAAAAACAAATGAAAATGCTTGCCTAAACTAACAATACGAGCAAAATCACCAAGTTAGGCTCGACAAACACGTCCCGCCGCCTGAAAAGGTTGTATGCTCAACATTCGCATGACAACCAAGGATTATACAGATTTCCCTTGACAAACCACGAGCCACAAGAACACAATCCCCAGCATGAACACGACCGATACCAAAACACAACAAGCCGAACCCCACCTGACCCTCATGCAAAGCCTGTTCGTTGACGCGTACCTCGGCCAAGCACACGGAAACGCTACCCTCGCCTGCCGTATCGCCGGTTACAAAGGCGGAACCAACGTGCTTGGCGTCCAAGGCAACAACAACCTACGTAATCATAAGATTGCCTATATTATCACGAAGAGAAAGGCTGAATTAACCAAGAATACCAGTATTGACCCGCAGTGGTGTCTGGAGAGAGCTAAGGAAGGCTATGAGCGTTGTGCCGGTTGTAACGATTGTAAGGGTGACGAGAGCAACGCGAACGCGTACCTAGACAAGCTGAACCGCATGGTGGGGGCCTATGAGGCGGACAACCGGCAGAGGCAGCCCCAACTCGGGGTGTTCATCACCTGATACAGCTTGCCCAGCTTAACACAGGCAGATGGCGAGACGGCCCAGCAACCCCCAAGATGTGGTATGCTCGACCCTATGCGTGCCTGACCCACCCAAACAGCCCTGTACTGTTCCTACTTCTGCACAACTGGGAATAGTACAGCGAGCACACGCGAGAAGGGCTCTATACGCCCGCGTAGTCGATTGTAGTGTGGTTGCCTATGACGGCATGGTCCGGGCACAGATCGTCCAGCCACGGGCCGTACGCGCAACCGTGGAGCAAATGGTAGGGGTCCCCAGCCGCACCGGAGCCGGTTTTTTTATGGGGAGCGGCGTCGCGTGGATATGGGACCCCCTCTCTCGCCCAGATTCCCCGCTTCGATTCACGACATATTTTCTCCGCAATGCGATGGTTTGGACGCCTTCAATGGCTGGTCGCGGGATGGGGGGCCGATGGGAGGTGTTTGCTTGATCTGGTGAAGCTATCGCGGCATTTGGCGTCATGCTTTGGCGGGAGATGGTGGTTAGGAGTCCCTCTCCCGCACATTTCCCTCTCTTGGATTAGGGACTTCTCTTCTCTGGGATAGCGTTAGTTGGGTGGTAGGGGGTGGGTTTCCTGCATCTTTCCTCAGTGCTTCGCGATTTTCTCCTTGCTTTGTGGACGGTTTTATGCAACACTGGTCCAAGTGTGGTTTCCTGATGTCCCAGATAAGGAGATTTTGCGATGGTCAACTGTGGCAAGTGCGATATGACGACGTTTGGTGGTCGGATGAAGGCGTTGCGGCTTGGTCTTGGGGAGAGTTTGCGGGCTTTTGCTCGTCGGTGCGGGTATGACGCGGCGTATTTGAGCCGGATCGAGCGTGGATTGGTCGCTCCGCCTCAAGATGGTGGCTCTTATGGTAACTCTTTGAGGCGGTTGCTGTTTGGCTTGGGTCTGCGTCTACGAGAGCCTGCGTGGCAGGAGATGGTTGATCTGGCGGCTGTGGCGGCGGGTCGGGTCCCGCCGGACTATGAGAACGATGCTTCTTTGGTGGCGAAGCTTCCGCTGCTGTTTGCGGCGGGCCGCAAGTACAGCCGGAAGGAGTTGCTAGCTTTGGCGAAGAAGATTCGTAGATCGTTGACCTGACCGGGACATTGGGAGTTTGGGGTCGAGCGGTCGCTCACGTATTCACGACACAATTTCTCTTAAATATAGATAGGGGGGTGGCGTGCTTTGAGTGGTTGTGGGTTGGGGATGGGTTGTTGCGGGGGGTCTTGTGGTGGTCAGCGGAGTGGGTGGGTGTGTCTGAGTTCGTCGAGGGCGGCGGCGAGGCATTTGAGGCAGGGCTTGGCTTTGGTTCGGTTCAGGCGGGCGATGACGGCGGTGGTTTTTTCGCAGAGGTGGTCTTTGGGGGAAAGGTTGGCGCCGCAGGCGACTTTGAGGGTGGGCCAGTGGTTTCCGGGCGCTTCTCGGAGGGTGAGGTGGGTGATGCTGTTGGTCATGGTATTCTCCGTTTGTGTTTCTGTTTCTTTTCTTTTGCGAAGTCCAGACATACTCTCTTTAGACCAAGGTGATCCAAACCAATGTAAATATCCCCGAGATCCAAGCCGCCTTCTCTTTCAAGTTTGAGAATTTCGTTGCGATCCAGGCTTTTAATCAGGCGATAGTCTCTGCCGGCGATGAAGATCCATCCCATGACGATCCATAGGGTTATTGGGGCCAAGGGCAGCAGGAACGTGCAGAGCATGAACACGCAGATATCATCTCCGTCATCCAGCGTTGGTTCATATCCGAGCAATCTCCATAGGCGTGGAACGGTGATCGGCACAACGACGAGTGACAGGAATAGTTGCATGGCGATGAAGCCGAAGTAGATGGCCCCGGCGAGTTCCAGAGGACGATTCATGGTTTGTCCTTTTCGGTTTTTTACTCGAGGGCGTCTCGTAGGTGGGCTTCGATAATTGCCAGGCGTCTTTCGAGTTCTATCTTGATCGCCTGGATAACGGCGCGACGGGCGTAGGGCGGGACCTCGACGTTACAGATTGAGCCGCGCCGGGTCCAGGTTATCCATATTGGCTCGCCGTTATTCATCTGGGAAAGGCTTCTCTTTATCCGTTCAGCTTCATTGGCAAGTTCTTCGATTTTGGCGGTGTCCATCTGGTTTCCTTTCGATTAGGCGTCAAGTTTGTCCTCCCAGTATTGGCCTGGTAGAGCTAAGTATTCGTGGAGCGGAACGGCGGCATGGAAGTCGTCGTCTGGCTCATCGGAGCGATAAGTTACGATTTCTTCGCCGTCCATATCTGCGCAGACGTGCAGGACGACGTATTTGTTGTTTCCGCATATGCCTTTTCGTCCGCGCCATGGGCGCGATAAGTCCAGGACGTAGTCGGCGGCGTCACTTTGGCCGACCCAATGTATGGCCTTCGTTTTGCGAGATCGCATCGTGAAGCCAAGACGTCCCACATCGATTATGCAGAATCGCTCGCCGTTTTTGCATAGGTCCATGAAGAGTTGCGGTTCGATTTCGACGTTGGCGAATTTGACGGTCATCTCGGTTGTCCTTTCGGTTCAGATCATCTTGACGTTGGCGAAGTCGTGACGGTCTACCGCGACGGTTTCGACGTAGACGGCCATCATGGCGTCGGTGCTATGTCCGAGTTGCTTCTTGAGGTACTCGCTGGCTACGGCCCCGGCCCCGAGTTTAGCCAGGGCGCGGAGCTTCAGGGTGGCGAAGGAGTGGCGGCAGGCGTGGGGTCGCAGGATATCCCAGCGTCCTTCGCCCAGGTGGGCTTTCTGCATTTCGGCCCGCCAGGTGGCGAGCTTGTGATTGAGGATTCGGCAGCGGGATTTGACGATTTGGGTCTGTTTTTGCTCCGTGTGGGCCGAGAAATCGCTATTGTCGCCCCGGGATGCGAAGAGCAGGGCCCCATTTGGCGCGTGCGAGCGGTAGGTGGCGATGAAAACTCGTAGCTGTTCGGTCAAGTCGGTATTGACATCGACCCAGCGGGGCTTGTGGGGCAGTTTGGTGCCGTGTCGTAGGGTGCGGGAGCCCTTGCCGCGTCGGACGTAGAGGGCTTTTTCGGTCGGATCGAGGTCGCCGAGGGTGACGGCGCAGAGTTCGGCTCGGCGCAGACCCAATTGGAAGAGCATTTGGGCCATGAGCCAGTCGGTGGCGGCCCGTTCGCTGCGGAAATTGCCTGGGAAAGCCGGTTTCCTGCGGCATCGGCGTGCCCTTTTCTCCATGTGGGCCAGAAATAGGGCGATTTCGTGCGGTTCGAGGTGTTTTCGTGGCCGAACGTGAATGGTGGTAGCGTTCATGGTTATTCCTCCGGAAAATGCCGCACAATGACGATGAATAGCGTAGTGTTAATCAGCGTGAGTACAAATCCGGACGATCCTTTGACGAAAGCTGTGTCCGTTAGGGCCAAAAGGAGGCTACTGATTATCCCGATAGAGACAAAACAGAGAGATGCGGTCTTGGTCTTGGATGGTTTCATGCGTTTCTCCTTTCTGCGTACAGCCTACGGCCTAGTTGCCGCTACGTCAACAAGAAAATGTCGGGAAATCCGAGATTCTGGAAGAAAAAGTGTTGCGTGTGGGTTCACGGCGTTGTTAGTATGGCAACTATGCTCGTTGAAAGCGTTCGCCAAGCGTTGAAATCAGACCCTCGCAGCCTGCCGCGCATCGCGGCTGCCGCCGGCATCCACCGCATCGCCCTCTGGCGGTTCAGCGTGGGCAAGGGCGGCCTGTCCGTGCAGGCCCTGGACCGGCTCTGTGAGGCATTGGGAGTAACGTTCACGCAGAAGGAGAATCCAGATGGCTGAAGAAAATGCACCGCATCGTGAGTCACAAGTGGAAGAGGCCATGTCCAAATTGTCTAAGGCAGTAGATGAATTGACTGCCAAGATGCACGACATAGAGGCCCGTTTGTCCCCTGTATGTCGAAAGGATCCGTCTACACCTGAGCCTGAGACAGGCAAACAGCCGGAAATAGCACGATGTCCCCTGGCCGAGCGAATTACCATGTTCGCCAGATTGGTGCAGGATAACAGCGACGGCTTTGCCTATATCCTGAACCACCTGGAAATATGACGTAGAGGTATGCACGGATGCACATCTCGATACTCAGCCATGAATGGCCCCCGGTAACGGGTGGGGCGGGAAAGGCCCTGGAAGGGTTTGTGCGAGTGTCCTTGCCTTTCTGTGATGAATACGACGTTCATAGACATCCTGCTTGGGCTAGTGAAGAGGAACGAACGAAGCATCGACTCGAAGAATATCACCACTTTTATGGTTCGCGAGGCCACAAATGACGACGTGCATTATCCTGTTCGGAATAGTCGGAATGGTCCTGTTGTCGTTCCTCGTCCAGTTCCTGCTCGAAGAGCGGAAAGGGAGAAAACGATGAACGACGCCATCGCCGCCCTGGCCCGTCTCTGCCACGGCTTTCATCGACTACTCTGGTGGACGATGGGGGCGGGGCTTATAGCCGGGACAGCAATTGCCTATTGGTTCCTGCGAGGCAAAGATGATTGAAGAGAGTCAAGGAACCCCCAAATCGTTGCGCCCGAAAGACCCGCTTTTGACCTTTGGGCTCTCCGATGATTTCATAGCGTGCGTGCGCGAGGCGCAGGGTCATAGCGGACGTAAACTCCTGAATGATTACCAATGGGATTTTCTGATATCTCGCGTCCGTTTCCCCGCCCTTGTTGCTGGGTGGGCCAGTGGCAAACGCATCGACATCAACGAATGGGTGAAAGTCAAAGGCGGTTGGAAGCGCATGGGCGAAATTGTGGCTGGCGACATCGTCTATGGCTTCGATGGGCAAGAGACGGTCGTCGCGATGGCGCATCCCATTGAGCGCGTCCCGGTCGCCTATAGACTCGGTTTCGATACGGGCGAGTTCATCGTGGCTGATCCCGAGCATTTATGGTACACGGTCAGTACACGCGATGTGGCCACGTGCCGCAAACAGAAATACAACACCATGTCGGAACGTGCCGCCGGCTATGTACGGACGACTCAACAGATTGTCGATACATTGCGGACGCCGAACGACTACGAGAACAACCATCGGATTCCGTTGGCCTTGCCCTTCGTGGCCGCCGAGCAACCGTTGCCGATAGCCCCGTATACCTTCGGTGCTTGGTTGGGTGATGGTTCTTCTCGGACATCGGACATCTGTACTGAAGATCCAGAAGTGCTGTGTCACATAGAGGCCGATGGGTACAAAACACACAAGGTGCCTTCGCAAAAGAACATCTATCATATTGCCAATGGGGCCCGTTCCGCCAAGGAAACGTTAACCGGAATTCTTCGCAAAATAGGCGTATGGCGCGATAAGCACATTCCTGAGAACTATCTGAATGCGTCGGTAGCGCAACGCCAGGAGCTACTGCGTGGTCTCATGGACACCGACGGCTATCCGGGCACGGCGAAACAGGCGACCTGTGAATATGTCTCCGTCAACGAGCGCTTGGCCGCAGGCGTTTTTGAGTTGGCCTTGGGCCTGGGCTTGAAGGCGACATTGCGGATGGGCGACGCGACGTTGAACGGCAGATTCATCAGTAAGAAGTACCGCATCTGCTTTAGCACCAGAGAAAAGGTCTTCAAGTTAAGTCGCAAGCAAGATGTGCTGGACCGGGCCACGTCAAGCATGAAACAGAGATATGCGAGTCGGTGGCTCTGTTCTGCCGAGATCGTACACGATGTATGGATGCGTTGTCTTACCGTGGATGCGCCGGACGGATTGTTTCTAGTATCACGTTCATTCATTGCCACGCACAATACGATGATGGCGCTCATGCGGTCTTGTGTGCTCAGTGAGGCGTATGAGAACAATCTGGGTCTCGTTGTGCGTAAAACCTTCTCTGACTTGCGTGACTGCTATGACGATCAGACGGACATTTTGACTGACACTGGCTGGAAGCGGTTCGCTGACTTGTGCTACGCAGACAAGGTACTGTCACTGGATAATCAGGGGGTTGCCTCGTATCAAGCAATCAAGCGCATCATCAAGCAATCGTATCGGGGCGTGATGAAGTGTCACGAGAAATGCAATATCAATTTTTGCATCACACCCAACCATCAAGTCTACATCGCGCGTCCGTCAGGGAAGAATGGGCACAAGGCAAAGACTGCATTCGAGTTGGTGCGGTGGGACGCAATACCGCAGCAAGCTGTGTTTTTCAAGAAGGACTTCATCTGGTCGGGTCGAGAATTTGACCATTTCACATTTCCTGCACGAACGACGCGATGTAAGGGCCTGACCGTCTCCGCCGATGATTGGTTTGAATTTCTGGGTTGGTATTTGAGCGAAGGGTCGGTGCGAATATATCCAGAAAGAGGAACGTGTCACATTAGCCTTTCTCAATCTGAGAGTGTCCATTCAGAGCAGTATCAGGAAATAGCGTCCGTATGCAGACGGCTTGGCGTAGGAGTCAGTGAAGTACAGGACAAGATCGTCTTTGCCAACGACGCGATAGGAAAACACCTGAGAGAGCACTGCGGCCATCAGCAGCCATATAGGCGCATCCCGCAGTATTTGAGGGAGGCGTCGTCCCGGCAAATAAGGATTTTTCTGGCGGCGTTTATGAAGGGGGATGGATATAGGTTTGGCGCGACCACTAGATACAACACGGCCAGTAGAGAATTAGCGAATGGATTGCAGGAATTGATCGTCAAGGCGGGAAGTTATGCGAATATGCACATCAGGGACAATCGTGGCCGGCGGAGTTGGATAGGCGACCGCGCCATCGTCACGAAGCATTTGGATTATCTCCTGATTGAGCAATCGCACGATCATGTTTCATTCGACTCCATCGTCTTATCCAAGGACGTGAAGGATGTTGAATACGATGGCTATATCTACTGCGTCGAAACGGAACCCTATCACACCGTCTACGTGAGGCGGAAGGGAACGTGCTACTGGTCTGGAAATTCTACATTGAAGGATATGCGACAATACACGGAGAGTTATCCAGGCATTCATATCCCCAATTCGCCGCCCGTGGACGTAAAGATTCCCCAGTCCCGTTCGATCATCATGTTCCGCCACCTGGAAGAATTGCTGGGGGGCCAGACCCGCAAGCAGATTCAGAACGTCAATCTCGGCTGGGCCTATATCGAGCAGGCTGAAGAATTCGAGACGGCGGAACAGTTCGAGATGATCCGTGGCCGTCTGCGTAGAAAGCTCAAGCCGAATCGACGGTACTTCGACTTTCAGCGCCGCAAACGGCAAATGCTCTCGACCGCCAAAACATGCTTGGGCTGTCAATCGGCGAATCTTCGGGAAGAGAATGGCGTGGTGGTCTGCCTCGATTGTTCTCAGGTCTGGCTGCGCACGCCGGACCAGCGGTACGTGGATTTCCTGGAGTACCTGGAGCACAACGAACTGCGGACGGCCTTTACCATAGCCAACGCGAACGGCAAGAACTGGGTTTGGCGGCAATGGCTCAGTCCCAACCGTCCCAATCAAGATGAGTTCGTCGGGATCGAGGCCACGAGTTTCGACAATGAGCACAATATCGCGCCTGATGTGATGGCGGACTGGCGGTCGATGGCGAATGGCACCGAGATGCAGAAGCGCAAGTATCGTCGTTTCGTTATCAATAGCCACGACGAAATCGACTTGGAAGGAACGTACTATCTGTCGCTGATGCAGGAGGCGCGAAAGGGGGGCAGGATCGGTTCATTCGCGCCCGACAGGTCGGCGGCGACCCATACCGTCTGGGATTTGGGGGCCAGCAAGAGCGGCAGCGACACAACCGCCATCTGGTTCTTCCAGAAGCTGGGCAAGGACGTCCGGTGCATTCATTACTACGAAGGCGTCAGTGAGGGCATCGAGCATTACGTACGGCACGTAGACGAGGTAGGTCGTCGGATGGGGTTGCACTACGGCAAGCATTTCTGGCCGCACGATGGCAAGAAACTCATTCTGGCTACCGGCAAGGAGCAATGGCAAACGGCGGCGGATATGGGCCTGAAAGTCACGATATTGAACAAAGAGAAAGATGTGGGCGAGGGAATCGAGCGCGTGCGCAAATTATTGCCGTACTGCCAATTCGATGAAGTGGAATGCGCCCTTGGAATCGAGTGCCTGGAGGCTTACCGCCGCAGGAAGAACTACGCGATGAGCACCGAGGAAAAGGCGGTCTATCTGGACCATCCCGTTCATGATTCTGCCAGCCACGGGGCCGACGGATTCAGATATCTCTCCGCAGCCGTGCGTAAACTGGGTGTCGGTACGGCACTTAGCGAAGAAGAGATTCGTCAGATGATTAGCAAGTATAGTTGAGAAGATTTTTCTTGACAGGAGCACACAAGCACATCCATGATTCTGTCAAATAGGCACAAAATATAGTGTATTGGAC
>CAZVMT010000055.1:0-14478 GCA_964628765.1 uncultured Candidatus Bathyarchaeia archaeon
CAGAGTTCGCCCAGCAAAATCATATGGTCTACAACCTCCCCCAGGGAACCTACATCAACGACGCAAACGCCACGGGAACAGACTTCCTCGACTTGACAGTGGAAGACCATGATGACGCATCCTGCACCATCAAGGAAGAGCCCCCAACCGTGGGAGGCGAGATATACACAGCCATAACACTGGAGCAACGGATAACAATCAGCCTGACACTCATAGCCATAGTCGCCGCGGCGTGGTGGCTAGTAAGGAAATAACTCTCCAACCCTTTTTCTCAGCATAGACTCAAATACCATATCGATTTAATTGGGTTCGAGAACAAAGGTTGCATATCCCAACTCTAAATGAAGCAATAAAGCAAGCAGAGACGATCCTCAGCGAGACGCTCAGAGGCGAAGTGAAGATCAAAATCTACCACACCAATGGCGCTGAAATCATCAAAGCCATAATGATGATAGACTCAGCCAAGTTCAGGAAAGAACTCCAATACGATGAAGAGGAACTCAAGCAGCGAATATCAAAAACCGGGTTCTGGTGCATCGTAGCATACCTGGATGAGGAGCCAGTCGGGTTCGACTATGGATACGATGACGAGGAGGAGGGCGTGTTCTTCTCAGACTCAGAGGCGACCATGATCGAGAGAAAGGGCATTGGAAGGATACTGGGCATATTGGAGCTACTGTATCTATATGAACAGGGGTATAGGTCAGTGAAGTTCACAACAGAGGAATTGGATGAATCCGGCAGACCCCTGCGTGAGATATGGGAGAAACAGGGCTACATGGTGGCAAAACGATACCCTGATGGCGGAGTCGATATGATGCTAGAGGTAACCCCGCAGATTGTGGCTGAGAGAGTCCAGAAAAACCTAAGGTGAGGCTACTCGCCGTACATGTCAACGATCTGCTGGTACCTGAAACAGGTGGTGAGGTGGTCATTAACCATGCCGACGCTCTGCATGTAAGCGTACATTATGGTTGATCCTACGAAGGTGAAGCCACGTTTCTTCAGATCCTTACTGATGTGTGTGCTGATCGGGGTCTCGGCTGGAACCTCCCTCCAGGAGCTAAAATGATTCATCACGGGTTTATGATCCACGTAGCCCCAGAGATACTTGTCGAAGCTGCCATATTCCCGTTGAATAGCGAGATAACCTTTGGCGTTCTTCACGGCTGAGGCGATCTTGAGCTTGTTCCTGATGATCCCGCTGTTCTCTCTAATGTCCTCAAGCCTTTCCGAGGTAAACTCAGAGACAGAGACGGGGTTGAACCCATCGTATGCCGTCCGGTAGGCTTCTCGGCGGTGGAGCACGGTCCTCCAGCTGAGCCCAGCCTGAGCCCCCTCAAGGAGGATCAACCCAAATAACTCTCGGTCATCGTGCAGAGGCACCCCCCACTCCTTGTCATGGTACTCAGCCATCAACGGGTCTTTGTTACCGAAGCACCTAGTGCTTTTTTCCATGGGTGAAACCATGCATATGGATTGATAAGCCCATCGAGGCTAAGCGTTTTCCCATGCACTCGGGTTGGGCAACTGGATATCATCTAGGTCTAGCCTGCCTTGAACAGCCAGATACTCACCCACGCAGTGATTCTCTTGCTCCAGCAGGTGAACCTTGAGACCGTTGATGTTCAGAAGGTGATCGAATAAGCCACCACGCTCAAGCACCGAGACCACCCTACCATAGTAACGGTTACCGGAGACCCCTGAGCTGCTGCTGGTGCTTGGCGCAACGTGAATAGCCATCAGGCTCAGCTTCACCTCATGTAGCTCCCCTGAGGCATACTCTGGCGCTATCATGTTTGGGTCGAAAACTGGGGTAGTGGAGCCCCCGAACTCGATGTAGATCCATTGATCATATACAACCTCGTCGAGCATAGCCCCGGGCTCAACCCTGACCACGCGGACAACGTTGAACACCATGGTTTTCATGAGCCCCCACGCAGATATAAGAGTCTATGGTCGGCACATACTTCACAACTTTTATATTGGCTCACTGTTTTTGGCTGATGAGTGCAATAAATCAGATGAAGAGCCCCTCTTGCTTAATACAGGCTCCGAAAGTACTCAGGGGAAGGACCTAGTGGACGAGTCCTCTGAGGATGGGCAAAATGAAAACGGGTTAGCCCACGGAATTAGGGAAAAAATATCAGAAATAAACCAATATTTCACGGTTACCGGCGCAGCAAAGATCATCAGAAGATACTTCGCCATGAACGCCTTCGACGGCGCCATGACCAGCCTCGGTGTGGTAATGGGCGCTTGGCTCGGACACATAGAGGACCCAAGGAGCATCGTAGGCGTCATCATCACAGGAGGAGTCGCCATGATGATATCGGGTTTCAGCGGCACCTACATGACCGAGAGCGCCGAGCGCAACCACAGCCTCAACGAGTTAGAGGACGCCATGCTCATCAACCTAGATGACACCATCTATGGGCAGGCAAGCAGGTTTGTATCGATGTTCGCGGCTTTTGTAGATGGATCGGCTCCGTTTATCGCGTCGATACCCGCAGTTGTTCCCTTTCTCTTGGTGCCTTCGATGCTTGGACTTGAATCAGCCTTCATCATCTCGGCGGGGGCGTGCATGCTCACATTATTCGCGTTGGGGGTCTACCTTGGAACCATCAGCGGAGAAAATATAATCATCAGCGGCGCCAAGATGGTGGTCTCAGGGATCGCAGTAGCAGTAATCGCTTTGCTATTGAACGCCCATTAATCTGTAGTTTCACTTTTCTATAATTATATAAACATCCTAGGTAAGACAGGTTTATGGCTAGAATAGAACCCGAGACCCAGTTACACCGAAGCGTAAAGGAGCTTGAGAAGAAACTCGATTTCAGTTTCCGCACAGATTACAACCTAAAGACAGCGTTAACACGTAGAAGCTACAAACTGGAGAACCCATCAATAGACCGCTCAGATAATGAGAGACTGGAGTTTCTCGGAGACGGTGTGCTGAAGATGATAATCAGCGACCACCTGTTTAACAAGACAGATTACTCTGAGGCTGAGATGACTAGACGAAGAATCGAGATAGAGAAAAACGAGACCCTCGCAAAGATAGCTGAACACATTGGGATAATGGATCATGTCCTTATGGGGGATGGCGAGAAGAAGAACTCGGAGCAGAACAACGCAAAGATACTGGCAAACACCTTTGAAGCCATAATAGGCGCCATGTACGTTGACAGCGGTTTTGAGAAGACAAAGGATTTCTTCATGAACAAGATAATGTGGACACTTGTTGACCTCAAACTAGTCTAAGCGCTGTAGTAGTAGCGTCCACTCTGTTTCTGCTCACGATCCAGTCTGCTATCAGGCTTGTTTACCCTAGGTCGCTTGGTGTCCCCGTCACGCCTGAAGGTGATATCCATCTGCTCAAGGAAGGTGTTCATCCCATCCTCAAGGCTCTGGGGGTTACCGGCGTGCCCATACTTACCCGCCTCACCGTCGAACACCATGATCTTGTCCGCGATAAAGTCCTGAGTCACGATATCGTGTTCAACAACAAAAGCAGTGACGCCCCGCATCTTGGTGATCCGCCTAATGGCTTTCGCAACCGCCAACCGCTCCTCAACATCCAGATAGGCGCTTGGCTCGTCCAGCAGATAGATATCCGCGTCACGGCTCAAACACTCCGCGATGGCTATTCGCTGGAGCTCACCGCCGCTGAGGATGCTAACCTCTTTCTCCAGCATCCGCTTCACATGCAGCGGCTCTATTACCTCAGCCTTATACCAATTCTCGACGTATTTCTTGCCCGCGGCTTTGCGCAGTACCTGTTCAGCTGTGCCCTGGATGTTGGCGCTGATGTACTGGGGTTTGTAACTTACCTTGACCTCGGGGTTATTCACCTGCCCCATCGTGGGTGTCTCGACGCCAGCCAGCATACGGACAAACGTAGTCTTGCCGATGCCATTCATTCCCAGTATGCCCACTACCTCACCCATCCCGATGCCCCCAGCCTCAACCTCCAGCTTGAAGCCACCGTAATCCATGACCAGATCGCTCCACTCCAGAATATTATAGTAGACCGCCTGTTTCTCCTGCGGAGGCTTCTCATGGAACACTATAGGTGTTTGCCGGAATCGGATGTTCTCATCAGGGATATACCCGTTGATGTAGATGTTGATGCCCTCACGGACGCTGTGAACGTTAGAGACGATGCCGTAGACATCGGGTTCACCGTAGAGGATGAATATCTCGTCACTCATATAATCCAGTACAGCCAAGTCGTGCTCAGCGGCTATAACCATCCGCTTATCATCAGCCAAGCCCCTGATGATCCGCGCCGCCCTAGTACGCTGATAAACATCCAGGAAGCTGCTGGGCTCATCGAAGAGATAGACTGGAGCGTCCCTGATGATGGCCGTGGCGATGGCTACTCGTTGAAGCTCTCCACCGCTCAATACATCTAGGTCCCTGTCCAGAAGATGGTTTAACTCAAGATCGTCTAGGATCTTCTCTAGCACTCCTCGTTCATCCAGTTTTTTGAGGAGGTCACCTGTCTTTCCTTTGACTACCTGGGGTATCTTGTCCACGTACTGGGGCTTATGGATAGCTTTGAAGCCTCCACCGTAGACGCCCTCAAAGTACTCCTGCAGGGGTGTGCCCCAGTAGTGCTCAATCACCTCCTCCTTCGTGGGTGGGTCATCAAATTTACCGAAGTTGGGTACAAGCTCCCCGGAGAGCACCCTGAGCAGCGTTGATTTTCCTATACCGTTTCTACCGAGTAGCCCTACGACGTTGCCTTTTCGTGGTTTTGGTATCCTGTAGAGGGTGAAGCTGTTGGGACCGAACCTGTGTAGGTGCTCGGACTCCAATTCGTCTGGTAGGTTAACTATTCGTAGAGCATCAAATGGGCACTTTTTTACGCAGATACCGCAGCCACTGCAGATAAACTCAGAGACATATGCCTTGCCTTCCTCATCCAGCCTGATGGCTTCTCGTCTGGTCCGTACCATGGGGCAGAACCTGATGCACTCCTGTGTACACTTGTCTGGCTTACATCGTTCCTTGTCAACAACGGCTACACGCATCTCTGGCACCTTTTCGCTGAATATCCAGCGGGGAGTTATTTAAAGAAATATGAATTAACCCGTCTTTAACCCATCCAGCCACATCTCTGTCTCATCCACTGTTTTCAAGTGGATTAACTGGAGATGAGCGTACTCGGGTTTGGTAATGATCTCAGGGTAATCCCTTTTCCGCCTCCAATATGTCTTGATAACCCAGATAGGCATGGAGTATTTCCCGAACAGGGCTGAGAGCTTCTCCCTGTTTCCGTTCCAGAGTTCTTCACCTGTCCAGACCCTACGTATTGTACGCTTTACCACCCGCCAGAAGACAACCCTGAAAGGCAGATCTAGCCAGACAAGGGTATCGGCTTCCCTCCATAACAGGTCCCTGACGTGTTTGTAGTTGCCATCTGCAACCCATCCATCAACGGTGATCTCCTGCGCTACCTGGGTCTTGAATTCTTCATCGGGTAACTCGGTCCAGTTGGGTAACCAGTGTATGGCGTCCAACTCAATGTGATGAAGCCCAAGTTCCTCAGCGATGCGAGCCGCAACAGTGGTCTTCCCTGAGCCAGATGTGCCCACGACTACGACCCGCTGCATAGAAAGAGGGAGACAGGTACGAAAATAAAAATATAGATACTAGGAGTTTCTGAGGACGACCCCAAAGAGAGGGTTAGCTGGATCATCGGCGGCTAATATCCTCTCAAGGCCCCACCCAGTACCCTCAATAAATCCCTCAACCTCACCCGGCTCCAAAGACTAGGGGACGCGTCGGAGGCGATCCTTGTCCGGCGCCAAGGCTCTCGTCAAGACATCCTCGACTTTCCCAGGATATTTATCAGGATGATACATGGCTTCTACAAGCGCATCATAATCCAGCCCATTGATGATGTCAGACGCTGCATCCATGCTATTCATGCATAGCACCAATGCGCGTTCTACTGGCATCCTCTCAGGGTTGATATCGATACCATAGTAACCGGAATAACATTGCATCTTGAATACCAGCAGCGTGGCGAGCATCTGATCATAGCCGAGCACCCCTATGTTCAGGTCCTGATCATAGTTACCCAGGGGCTGTGCGTTCCAGTGGCTGTGCATGAGGCGACCCTCCCTGAGCACTGATGCAAAGCTATAGGCTAGCTCCTCGTGCCCCATCAATACATGCCCCACCTCAGGGTTCAACCCAATCAATGCATGCCCCTTCTCCAGAATCCCTTTGTTCTCCGGTGCGTTGAGGCGTTTCTCCACGTCACGGCACATCAACAACCCGTTGGCCGTGTTTCTCCAGACATTGTTACCACGGGGCTCATAGGGCTTGGGCTCCATGGCGACCCGTACACCCGGTACGGCGTCCATTGCCTCCGCTAGCCCAGCCTCGAAGAGCTCCCACATCCCATAGAAGTCATGCCCGAAAGGGTTCTCATAGCCATCTATCCCGGGCCAGATGACCGCGAACTCTGTGCCAAGCTCCTTGTTGAGCTCTAGGGCTTCCTCGGTGCGGTCTATTGCGTGTTGCCTGATCTCTGGGTCTGGGTTGCTGAGGCTGCCGTACTGGTATCTGCGTTCATAGAAGAGGAAGGGTATGGCCGTGAGCAGCTTGATTCCTGTCTCCTCCTCCAATGCCTTGTATAGGTGGAGGTTCTCCCAGTTCACCTCGTTGGGGTAATGCGCCTCCACTCCAAAAGATGAGTCAACGTAACCTTCGTCATGCATCCAAGCCACCTTGTTGAGGATCTCCTCAATGGTGCCCTTATCCAGATATGGTTCGTGGAACCTGCTTGCGCCGGGGTAGAAGTACCAGACACCGGCGCTGTACTTGGGCTCAAGCGTGGTTTCTTTGAGGTGTTTTAACATCTCTTCCTCTGATCGATGAATCTTCTGGGGGGTGAGATCTTTGATAACCATAAGAAAAGAACAGGCTCAGGGGGTTAAATGATTAACCCCATAAGTGAAATACGGAGAAAATATTGGGCGTTAATCTCTGAAAATCTTTTCGCGTAGATTATCATGCTGCCGCTGAATCACCCTGTACTTCTCAACATTGGCTGGTCTCGGCGTGACCCTCGTTGATTCATCCACCACAACCAGCCTATCAGTGATACCCGAGATAGCCTCCCCCGAGCCAATGTGCTGACCATAACACCAGAGTGCCTGAATCGCTGCCCCGAGAGCCGCACCCTCAGACTCCTTGAAGCCAACAACCTCAGACCCGAAAATATCGGCGCAGATCTGCATCCAAACCCGGTTCCTGCTACCGCCACCTGTTAACCTGATCTCTGATGGATCGATGCCAAGCTCCTTCATCCTGTTCAAACCATAGTTGAGCCCAAGAGTCACACCCTCAACCGTAGCACGGGTAATATTGGCTTCAACATAGTTACCCGGTGTAAGTCCAAACAATACTCCTGTGGAGCCCGGCATGCTTGGGGTACGCTCACCAGTCAGATAAGGGAGGAAAAGCAACCCATCCGAGCCAACTGGTGCCTCCTTAAGGCACATCTCTAAGCCAGCGTAGTCCTGTTTGAATAGCTTTCTAACAAGCTCGGTGGCTACTGTGACATTCATGGTGCATACCATGGGGAGCCAATGGTTCGTAGAGTCACAGAAGGCAGCCACCTCACCAACGGGGTCAACCACAGGCTCATCAGAGTAAGCATACACGGTGCCACTGGTACCGAGACTCACAGTGACCTTACCAGATGAGGTATTCCCTGTGCCTATGGCGCCCATCATGTTATCACCGCCACCAGCAGAGACCAATACATCCGTTGACAAGCCGAGGCTATGTGCTGCCTTCCCGCTTAGACAACCAACAGGTTTGTCTGATGGCTGCAGACCCGGCAGCTTCTCCCTGAGGCTAGAGTCGATTGCCTCGATTACCGGATCACACCAGTCTCGCGTCTTCACATCCATGAGCACTGTCCCTGAGGCGTCCCCATACTCCATGGACGCTATGTCTGTGAGCATGTAGTTGAGGTAATTATGGGGAAGCAGCACCGTGGCGAGCCTAGCGTAGTTTTCTGGTTCATGGCGTTTGAGCCAGAGTATCTTGGGGGCAGTGTACCCGGGGAGCATAGGGTTGCCCACGAGTTTGACGGTCTCCTCTAATCCACCGAGACGCTCCATGATGAACCCGCATTCCTCAGCAGTACTCGTGTCGTTCCAGAGCTTCGCAGGGCGAATAACCCTGCCCTTCTTATCCAATGGCACAAAGCCATGCTGCTGACCACTGACCCCGATACCCACCACATGGCTTCGATCTACCTTGCTCACCGCCAATGCTTCTCTGATAGCCACCAAGGTCTCGTGTATCCAGGTCTCGGGGTGCTGCTCCATATACCCCAGTGGGAGACCCTTGATCAAGCCATAGCTTCTTGAAGCCTTACCGATGACTGCCCCGGTCTCGCCATCCATCACTATGGCTTTGGTGCTCTGGGTCCCGCTGTCTACCCCGATTAAGTACTCAGGCATTTTCCTCGATTGATTATTGTGCTGGTTCTATTTAACACCAAAATCCTGTGAATACGTGGAAATGCCTGCCTTTTTTTAGCCTCGTCTGAATTACGGTAGTATTAACTACCGAAATTAAAGGCGATGGGAGACGCCCCCCGACGGTACAAACTGTAGCCAAAAGGGCTGGATATTGGTCTCGGACAACTAATTCTGGTAGTATTAACTACCATAAATAAAATGACCAGAGGAAGAAAAAGCATAGCAAAGAAAATACTGGAAGAATTAGAAGACGAAGAAGAGACCGACAACTTATACCTCGTTTCCTACGATTTTATTGAGGAAAAACCAAGTCACAGGTTCTGGGACAACCTGCGAGACATCATCTCATGTGCAGGTGGTGAGCGCATCCAGTATAGCGTCTATTATGGAGGCATTAAAGGAGCCAAGGCAGTATGGGAATTAGCCACGATTTACGGGGCTGATGTACGGTGGTATGTCGCAATTGAATTACGGTAGTTAATACTACCTGAATTATTTTTAGCTAAATACTGAAAAAACATGCTCCATTTTACCGACTTTGAAACCCAGCTTTTAGAGGTTGAATCCATTTTCGGTAGTATTGACTACCGAAATTAAACTGATTTATCGTCACCCTCAGCAACCGATTCAAACAACTTAGGGGAGGGGGGTTAACCGATACAACCCTAAAAACCTTTCTCCAGTCTAAACAACCCCTAAAACAGCTATGAAAGGATCGGTATAGATTGAAAATACTGGTAGAGTCGTCTACTGTCGGCTCAAGTAGATCAGTATCGTTGACGCCATGGTTGTTAGTAGGTCCGGTAGGAAGTTGAAGTACTGTATTATCTGCAGTCCACCTGAGCCGCTGGTGAAGCTCAGCAAGACTGGGTTCGTGAAGAGGCTGTAGCTGAGTAATGCGGCGCTGAGGAACACCAAGCCGAGGGTGAAGCTGCTCTTCGTCGTCCGGTACATATCCAAGTAGTTGGCGAACAGGTAAACCAACAATATGGTGTTGACGGCGGAGATGATTATCTTGCCCCTGATATAGGTGGTGATCTGGCTGCTCAGTAGACTCAGGTTCTCCCTATCCAGTGTCTCAAGATCAGGGTCGATCAATAATCGTTCATCATTTAATAGTCTGAATAGTATCTCGTCCTCGCTAATCACGAGCTGGTCCAGGTTCGCCGCTATGTTCACGACGAAGTAGACCGCCATTATGAGGACCGCTATCTGTTGTTTCCTGTTCATCTGCACCTTGCTAATCACCATCGTTATTAGGGTTTGTTCCAATTTTGTTCCAAATCTCTTCAAAATCACCCCACGAATCCTCAAGGTTTGGTGATATGAAGTACATGGTACCGTACCGTGGCCCCATGCTGGTGATCATCCCGTTCTTCTCCAAGATCTCCAGATGATGCCTGATGGTACGGTAATCGACGCCTATGGCGTCACCCAGCTGGTTGGCGTTCATGGGCTCCTCCTTGAGGGTCGTCAATATCTTGCCCCTGTTTACACCGCCACGTGAGCCAGCGATGAGCCACTGTATCACGTGTTTTGTGTATCGATTCCGTTGGGACATGGCGAACCAGCTACGCATAATTGGATATTGCGCGTTTAAATTCTACTCTATAATGCTACTAAATCCCCATTATTGATCATGTAATGATTCTGATCCAATTAGGTAATAATCTTGAAAAACCGTTTATAACCAAAATCCAGTCTTTTGCCCCATCAAGATGAAGATTCAAGAAAAAAAAGCCAAGAAGGAACAGCTCAAGCAGGCGCTTCGAGCCCTTAAGACAGTGATGGAGCAACCATTCAAGCCCAAACCAATTGCAGGGGAACCCGGGCTATGAGCCCCATCATAGAGACAAGGGACCTGGTGAAGACCTACCAGCAGGCTGGAAAACCACTAAGGGTCCTGAAGAGCGTAGACCTGGTGGTGGAACCTGGCGAGTTTACGGCTATCATGGGTCCATCCGGGAGCGGAAAGAGCACCCTCCTCAACATGATCGGGGCCCTTGACCGACCTAGAGCGGTGAGGTGTATATCAATGGACACCCCATCAGCGGACTCCAACCCGCTTGGCGTGCATCAAACCTGAACCCAGTGGAGGCCCTCAGACATGAGTAGCCTCCCTCACACTGCTTGCCCCGAGACAGGAGCCAATGAAGAGAATAAGTTGCGTAAACCTCTCTCTTCCTTCCGAAACTAGTACCCCCTTTTTTGGGCTCCCCTCGGGGCATCAGAACCCGGGATGATTATTAATACGGGTGCTGTGTATCACTACTTGATTTTATGGCGCTTAGTGAAGGCGAGTTCCAGGCTGAGATGGCGGTAGACGATGACTTGTTCAAGAAGAACACGGGTCTCAGCCTCAGGGAACAGTACTTGAAGTATCATCCTCAAGTCTTGAGCAGCTTCGGGGATGAGATGGAGAAGGTCTGGGGCAGGAAATGGAAGGCAAACACCAACGTAGGCAGGCTACGCATGGTGCTCCTGCACAGGCCAGGCCCCGAGTTCGAGACCATCGGGCAGAAGACGCCATTCCCACCCCATGAGAGTCATCTTCCAGCATGGAGGATGGCTGAGAAGATACCACTGGATGAACTTGTTGAGGATCACCTGAACCTGGTAGACACTTACAAGGCGGAGGGCGTGGAGGTGGTTATCCGTAAACCAGAGACAAATGATCCACCATATCTGGTGAAGTCCATATACACTGATGATGTATGTCACCCAGGAGTCTATGGTCAGATCATACTCAGGATGTATGACTGGATGAGGAAAGGCGAGGAAAAATACACATACCAGACACTGGCCGAACTCGGATGCCCTGTAGTAGGCATGATCATGGACAAGGGTATGACGGAGGGAGGCAGCATAGGGTGGATGGACGAGAAACACCTAATCATCGGCGTCCATTTCCCAAGAAGCAACACTCAGACACCCGAGGTCATGCGAGCCAACGAGTCAGGGCACATTCAGTTCGCAAACATCGTAAAGCTTCAGGACCCGGAGGTTGATGTCAGGATACAGCCAGGCTATGGTTCAAGGATCGCGGCGAGCCATTACAGCCTCGTTGATAGGCATACATCGATACAGGACCCCTCTATGGTTGACCCGTACCTGAAGGCGTGGATGGAGACAGAGATGGACTGGGAGTTCATCGACCCACCGGACGAGGTATGCGTAAAGGTCCACACACGAGACCCCAGGATACCCTACGTGAAGCGCGCCCCCAACACAGGCGTCGTGCTTGAGCCGAGGAAGATCCTAGTAAACGAGGGTAACCCCAAGGCTACCAAGTGGTTTGAGAGCATCGGCATCGATGTTGTTGAGATCGATGTAGCGACGCTGGTGCGTCCTAGAAACAGTGGCAGCATTCACTGCACAGCTGGTAGCCTTATCAGGGACCCTGAGCCCAAGAGCTACTAAGCAATGATCTTGGGTTCTACACAATTTTTGTTACATAATATTATATGTTAAAAGCTTGGTCTATGAGCCATGCAGAATCACTCCCTCTTGTCGCGGTGCGGCATCTATTGTGGAGCCTGTTATGTTTACAGGGCAGAGAGGGACGGTGGCAACTTCCTGAGGGAAGTAGCTGAGTGGCAAAACGTAGGACTAGAGGACGTAAAATGCAATGGCTGCTTCGCCCCAGAGGATGAAAAATGGCAAAACTGCAGAAGATGCATACCATGGAAATGCCTCAAAGAGAAGGGGCTAGATTATTGCCATGAATGCGACTCATTCTGGAACTACAGATGCGATAGCTACGCTAGTCTAGAGGATTTCTGCGTCAGGAGAGGCGAAAACATCAGACAGAACCTCGTCAAGATAATGGCAGACCCAGAAAAATACCTAGAAGAACAGGATAAACACTGGCGATGCGACTCCTGCGGAGAACCCTATTCGTGGTATGAGGAAAACTGCCACTACTGCGACAAGAGCCTGAACAGAAAGGATCTAATCAAGTAGTCTGAGCTTGCTTGTCTGGAACGTCTCCCTCACTAGTACTCAGGCGATGCATCTCTGGACCTTTATTATTAGCTCTGAGTATTAGGGTATATGGCTCATACTCGGTTGAGTCGATTCGTGTTGTAATAGAATTTTAGTCTAGTCGAATAGCCTCATCTTGTCTTGGCCCACGGAGAAGGCGTGAAGCACATCGCTATCACTGATGACGCCGATTACTCTATCAGGGTTGAAGGGATCAAGCACGGGTAATATCTCGTTCCCCTTCTCGTTGAGTTTCTCCATAACCGAGTAGATGTTATCAGAGGGAAACACCTTTGGTAGATCCTTCTTCGCAAAAGTCCTCGTCACAACAAGCTCTCTTTCCTCTTCGAGGATGTGACTGATATCCTCCATGGTGATCATCCCATAGTATCCTGATTCATCTATAACAGGGAAACCGGTATGCTCTGTCTCCCATATCATGAAATTCACCACACTCACGGGGGTATCGGGTTTTACGGTCACCACGTTCTCGATGGGGGTCATAACATCATAGACATACACGAGTTGAAGCGGGCTGACTGTTTTGGCGACGTTGACGCCTCGGCGCTTCAACTTGAGGGTATAGATGTTATCCTTCATGAGCAGCATGGATACAAAGTAGCTACTTGCACATGCGAGCATAAGAGGCGGGAACAAGTAATAGTTGGCAGACATCTCAGGCAACATAACAACGCATGTTAATGGCGCATGAGCCGCACCAGCAAACAAGGCAGCCATACCCACGAGGATATAGACGAAGGGCTCACTTGGCGCTAATGGTAGGTTGATTAATACTAACCCGAGGGCGCCCCCGATCATCCCGCCGATATACAGGCTAGGCGCGAATATCCCACCACTGCTGCCGCTGCCAATAGTAACGCTGGTGGAGAGAAACTTGACGACCCCCAAAAGGAGGAGAAGAGTTAACGGTAAGTTGCCTAAAATCGCCTGCTCCAAGCCCTCATACCCGGTTCCCAGTATCCCATAGTCGAGGAAGAACATACCAAGAAGCCCGGTGAATAGTCCACCGATCCCGGGTTTCACCCATTCAGGGATATCGAGTTCATCAAAAAAGTCCTCAAACTTGTAGAGCCCACGAGTCCAGCCAATAGACAATAAGCCAAAGAACAGGCCAAAAGGTATGAAGTAGACTATTTCAAGAGGGTTACTGAATCGGTACATTGGTAGAGAGAAAGCGGGTGCCATGCCAAACATCTCAGCGGTAACAAACATACCCACCACAGATGAGAGCAAAACGGGAATTATATCATAGGGAGCCACCCCCCTGTAGATCACCTCGATACCAAAGATGGCCCCACCCAGTGGCGCCATAAAGGTCCCTGATATACCCGAGGATAAGCCGCAGACCACCATGAGCTTGGAGTAAGACTCCTCCAGGTTGAAGCGCTGGCTTAGGAATGAGCCGAAACTGCTCCCGATCTGGGCTATAGGGCCCTCCCTGCCGACGCTTCCACCTGAGCCTATGGTGAGGCTTGATACGAATATCTTTACTGCGGCTACCCTTGCTCTGATTACGCCGCCTTTCATCGTGACTGCTTCGAGGACCTCTGGTACGCCGTGTCCTTTTGTCTCTGGGGCTACCTTGTTGATTATGGGTCCAACGATTAACCCGCCTATCGCTGGTAGCACTAATATGCCGAGGTTGTATCCGCTCACCATGAAGGTTATTCTAGGTAATATTATGTCGAAGAACAGGTAGTGGAAGAAGTCAATCATTTTCCTGAATACTACTGATCCTAGTCCACCTACTATACCAACTAGTATCGCTAATGCATTGATCTTCAACCATGTTTTAACGCCTTTACTAATCATATCGCTCATTCCTAGCTCCAGGTTTGAGCGCTGTCGGCGTTAAATCTGGGGTTAGCACAAAGCCACAGAAACAATATTTTAACCTTTCTAATTTAAACCCGGTTTTTGAGTCTATTTCATCAATAACACCTTAATAGACATTCAA
>CAZVMT010000056.1:0-4291 GCA_964628765.1 uncultured Candidatus Bathyarchaeia archaeon
TGCAGCGCCGCTGAAGGGTTCTTTGCTGTTTGATATTTCGTGGGCGAGTAAGACTCCTGTTGTCTGACCTGTGATCTCTTTGGGCTCATATAAGACACCGCTGACAGTGTTTTCTCCAGGTATCACGACATTGGTTACCTTTATCCCGCCGTTCCAAGTGTTCACCCGGTGGGCGCCATACATGCTGAGAAATGATAAGCCCAACAGTATGGCGATGAGTACCCGTCTATCCATGTGAACAGAAAAAGATTACAGAGGATAAAAGAGGTTAGATCGGTGCCCCCATAAATGGCTCCGCTGGTGATGTAAGTTTGACTGATTCAGGGTTCTCCTCAAGCTGCTCCAGCACCAAGCCTAGTTGTATGTACTGGGCTAGCTGTGCCTCGTCATCTGTCTCTAACTCGCTTACCTGCTCATTCAACTGAACCAGCTTCAGATGAGCCAGACTCCGTACAATAGCGGGAACCTCACTGTTCTTGATGAGTTCCACCATATAGTAGAGCACGATGTGGTTAACCAATCGCTGCAGCTCCTGATGGTAGCTATCCTCATAGACCGTCAACCAAGTAGCCTCAAACAACCGGTCAACGACTTCACCAAGCCCAGGAACACTCTGGTCTCTGGCATGGTACTCCACAATCCTAGCTGCTCGCTCAGGGTGAAGAATCAAGCCCACAGTCATCCCAGCAGCGGTCTCCGCCATAGCCATCTGGTCAAAAGTCAGTCCTGTCCTTCCCGGGAATAGGTCTCGGGTCTGTTCTAGTTGTTGTGGTCTTGGTGGCATCAGGTCTCGGAGCTTCACGGGTAACTCCAAAGACTCTGGTGTGATGGTCTCAAGCAGTGCATCGAGTCCTTTTGCTTGGACATCACCTGGTACGATTCTGGGGTGTTCCTGTACATCACCTCTCACCTTGTAGTGGTAGTAGAGTCCTCCGAGTACGCTGGCTGTTGACTCCAGCTGGAACCTGTGGAAAAGGTATGTGGTAACCAGTGGCTCCTCAAGGTTCGCCATGGGTGTCCCGTATCTAATTCTCTTCTCACCGAAGCTATCCAAGGCAATCTTACGTACCCGCATCATCCTGTAGAGTTCATCCACAGGGTCAACTCCGTTTATCCAGTAAGCCGCGTATGGGCTTGGGCTCCCCGGTCCAGCGTCCCTGCTGGGCTGGAAAAGGAGTCCTCGGCTGAAGGCGCTATTCAGTAGTTTATCCAGCCCCTCGTCCTCATCAACGCCATCAGGGTAGTCTCGGTAGCCGTAATCGATGCTCACGAGGTCCCATTCCCCTACTCCTGTCTTGTAGGCGTCGCTGAGGTCGAGTTCCCCGTCTTTTTCCTTGACCAGCATGGCTGGGTAATCCATGACGCTGGATCTTCCGTTGATGTTACTAGCATAATTGTGCCCCAATCCGAGGGTGTGCCCCACCTCGTGGACGCTGAGCTGCCTGATGCGAGCCAACGCCATCTCCATCGCCTCACCAGTGTTATCCATCGCCCCCAAGTACTCACCCTTGAGCCCCATGGCGATCATGAAGTCCTGCCTGATCCTGAGGCTACCCAAGCTCACATGCCCCTTAATGATCTCTCCGGTGCGTGGGTCGGTTACAGTCATACCGTAGCTCCAGCCACGGGTGCTCCTGTGAACCCAGTTAATCACATTATACCTGATATCCATGGGGTCAACATCATCGGGCAATATCTTCACCTGGAAGGCATCCTTGTACCCAGCATGCGTGTAGGCGATGTTCCACCAACTGGCACCCTCTACGAGCGCTGACCTGATTGGCTCGGGTACACCGGGGTCCACGTAGTAGATTATGGGCTCCACTGGCTCACTCACCTCAGCGCTTGGGTCCTTCTTCTTGAGCCTATGCCTGCAGATATACCGTTTCTCCAGTGGTTCAGTTACTGGTGTAGCGTAGTCATTGTACTTGACTGCGAAGTAGCTGCTCCGTATATCGAATCTCCGTGGCTCGTAGTCATCGTCTGGTAGCTCGATGAGGCTGTGATGCTGCCTGACTGTGATGTTCTCTGGGTCCGGGGCTACGCTCTTCAACCAATCCCCAGGGTCCTTACCCTGATAGGTTAGAATCGCCTCAACCTCGGTGTTTTTGGGGAAGTTCTTGGTCGCTGGCAGGTATATGGCTGAGCGCTTGGGGTCCAGCTCGTATTCTCCTTGTTCCTTTTCCTTGAGGCGCTGGACCACCTGCTTGGCGTCCCGTAGGAAGAAATCAGTGGCATCCACCAACACCACACCATTCTCCTCTGCCCCGACAGTGAATCCACCTATCACTGATTTAGCGAAAGCATCCTCGACTGCCTCACGCTCCTTGGGGTTATCGCTGACAGCCCTGTACCCATAGTTTACCTGGGTGAGTAACACTTTGGGTCCTACTCGCTGGAACTTCACAACCTTGGTAGAGCCCAGCTGGTTCCGGTCCAACCCGATGTCATTGCTTCCCAACCCAGCCTTCAAGCTATTAACATACAAGAACTCTGTCTCAAGTTTATCGACCTCTAGCAGCAGCCTTCCCTTCTTCGGGTCCCAGTAGTATGTGAAGTATCCTGGATGTTTCTCCATCTCCGCTGTGAACTCAGATATGGTCTCTGGTTCGCAGGTTTCTTTCGTATCCAAATCTATTCACAGTTAATTCTCGGTTGGGTGTAAAAAACAATCGACGATGATGATCCTAGAAGCCTGTTAAGTAACTTGGTTCGCGTGTAATGGTCGTTATCTATCTTAGATTTTCCTTAATTACTCGGCTGGCTTGCATCGGGTATGCGTAATAGGTCCCTATTTCACAGGTCATTGGATGTTCTTACCTGCATCTACAACGAGGACAACGAGCTGGATGTTATCTGCGACAACGTAAAGCTGGGTCCAGACTATGTTGAGGAGCTACTGGATATGCTCTACGAGTGGGAGCTAATCGAAGACATACCAGATAAACGGCAGATCACAGATAGGGGCAGGAACGTGTTATCATTCTACCACAACTATTCCGGTGACCTCAAGATAGTACCCATGGTCAGGACCAAGATACCGGACGACTAGCGATCTGAAGAGGTTAAATTCCCAAACCATCTAGACTACCCCATGATCAGGGCAATATTATTTGACTTCGGTGGCACCCTCGCGGAGACCAGCACCTCCTGGGAGATCGTCGCTGAACGGATCGCTGAAAGATACAAGCTGGAGGATGTCAACATCGACCCAGTGGAGCTAGAAAACGCCCTCAAGGAGACGATAGAATACCGAATGAGTCTACATGAAACAGGGGTCGAGATAGATTCATATCAGTTCTTCAACCACGCCCTAGACCAACTAGGATACACAGCAGACGCAGACCATACTGACGAGTTTGAACAAATCGTGAACGATGAAGGGTACACCGACTTCGTCACAGGCTTAGATGAACTCCTCATGGAGCTATCCATGGACTACAAGCTGGCTCTCCTGAGTAATTCATGGCTCGAAGCCCCCAGACAATCATTGATTGAACATGGATATGGGAGATGGTTCGACGCCATGGTATGCAGCTTCGACATCGGGATACCCAAACCGGACCCCCGGATATTCCAGTTCACCCTGGAGCTACTGGGAGTACAAGCAGGTGAGGCTGTGATGGTGGGAGACAGCCTGGAAGCTGATGTGAAAGGTGCCCTCGCGGCGGGTATGAGAGCCATTCTCGTGGATGACGGTTTCTCTGATTGGGATGGCCCCAAGGTTGTTGAGCTCACTGAGCTCCCCGAGGTTTTAAAGGGTCTGACCGCCTAGTTTGGTTATTTTAGAGCTAATCTAAATTCATGATCTATAGCAGGGAACCATCACACTATAATAAAAAATAGGTAAAAATCAATCCATGAGCCATAACCCGGGTTGGCATAGAAGTGTAGAGGCTGAGTACACACATACTATTATCACCGTTTCTCGGGTTGTAGAGGAAAAGTGAAGCTATTTGTTTAACGAGGCAGTCGAGGTTATTGAATATGAGCCCGAGGTCATTACAGCCAAGGATGATCTTGGGCGCAGGAGCGAGGTCTTCAAGGCGCTGGGTGACCCCAACCGCCTCAAACTGATTTATCTGCTCATGGATGGGGAGAAATGTGTATCGGAGTTGCTTCCCTTCTTCGAGATACTGCAGCCCACCGTGAGTGTTCATCTTCTATTGCTAGAGGAGATCGGGTTGCTGAATGTCCGCAGGGATGGCCGTAAACGGTATTATAGCCTCGCGGATGAGCAGGTTCTTCTTCTCATTGACAGGTTCTGTGAACGAATCTGGAACATGAAAAT
>CAZVMT010000056.1:4391-14335 GCA_964628765.1 uncultured Candidatus Bathyarchaeia archaeon
CCCAGTTCTCATCAACCCAAGCCTGGATCTCATCCACCTCATCATCCGTGATGTGACGGAACCGCCCCTGGATCTTGAGAACATCCCTAACAGGCTTCAGCTCCTTTGGCTTCAGGCTCAACTTCAGGTTGCCCTCCACCACCTCATAGAGCGGCCATAATCCACTTAGAACCATCTCCTTGGCAACCTTGACGCTGTACCTTGGATCGAAGTTCCAACCGGTTGGGCAAGGAGCCGATACCTGGATGAACCTGAATCCCTTGACTGGCTTCGCGTAGCTCAGCTTGCCGATGAAATCCTCTGGATAGGCGACGCTGGCTGTTGCTGTGTATGGGACCCTGTGCATGGCTACCAGTAATGGTAGTGGCTTCTTCTGCTCGACTTTTCCTCGGCTGAACTCACCTATGGGTGTGGTAGTAGTCGCTGCGTACTTTGTTGTCGCGCTGCTACGTTGCCCACCCGTGTTCATGTATGCCTCGTTGTCGTAGCAGACCCAGAGCATGTCCTCGTCACGCTCGGCTGCCGCTGATAATCCCTGGAACCCTATGTCTGTGGTTCCACCGTCTCCGATGATGCCTGTGACCCTGATGTCGTCTCGTTCAAGCCTGTTGAATGCCCTCGCGAAGCCCGTCATCATGGCACCTGCGCCCTCGAAGATCTCTCCATAGAAGGCTGGCTGGGTGATGTTACCGAATGCTGGTCCACAGCATGCTACCTCCTGTCTTACCATGTCTTTGCCTATGATCTTGGAGACTATTCTGGCGACGATGCTTCCTGCGCAGCCTTGGCATGCGCTGTTGGCTGGTGTGATGTATTCCTGTTCGTCTAGTTTGTTTAGTGGTATTGGTTTACTCATCCTTGTTTCCTCCTACGCCCACTCCACCAATGGTGATACCTTCTCACCCCTAGCAGCTCTCAATGTCTTCTCAGCCATGCGTTTCAGGTCCTCGACCCTTACCTCTTTTCCACGCATACCAGCGTGGAAGTTGAGGGTGGCAGGCTTCTCATCCACATCATAGAGGCTGTGCCTGATCTCTGTGAAGGTGATCCCACCCATGGTGCCTGTGGAGACGTTTCTATCGATTACCCCCATGGCTTTGGTGTACCCGGCGATGCGCTGGAACTCCTCCTCGGGGAAGGGTTTGAAGCTCTTGATGGCTACCAAGCCTACTCGTTTTCCATCCCTCTGCAGCTGGTCTATGGCTGTCTTGGCTGTTGACGCGATGGTGCCCATGGCTACCAGCACAGCATCCACGTCCTCACACTTGTACTCCTCAACCAAGCCATTACCATAGCTTCTGCCGAACCATCTCTGGAAGTCCGAGTTGACCTCCTTGATGACTGTCTTGGCGTTCATGGCTGCCTCCTGCTGGTCAGCCCACACCTTCTGCGGGTCCACGAAGGGGTTCCACATCTCGCCCAAGAGAGCCCGAGCCTCCTCCGCTTCCTCCGGGAACATGGGATATGGTCGCTTGTATGGTGGGAGGAATGCGTCCACCTCTTCCTGTGCGGGTATCTCCACCGGCTCAGACGTGTAGCTGAGGATGTACCCGTCACCCGCGAAGATCAATGGCAGTCTAACCCTTGGGTCCTCAGCGATCTTGAAGCTCATGATGCCTGTATCTAGGAGTTCCTGGCTGTTCTGGCACTCCAGCATGAGCCACCCTGTGTCACGCTGACTCATGGTATCCATCTGGTCTGGCTGCATACCCTTGGTGCTCCTGTGGACAACAGCCATCACAAGTGGGAGCCGTGCCCAGCTAGTCATGTGCATCGGGTGATGCATATAGAGCAAACCGGGTCCGCTTGTGGCTGTGAAGCTCCTGACCGTGGTGCTGGCTGTGATGGCTGATGCCTGACAGCTCAACTCGCCCTCCATGGTGACGTAGTCAGCGTCGATCTCGCCGTTGGCGATCATGTCCGCTAGGTACTGGACTATTGTTGTCTGGGGTGTGATGGGGAAGGCGCTCACATACTTGACCCGCGCTAGCTTGGCTGCGTATGCTACTGCCTTGTTTCCAACCATAACCTCGAATTTCTTTGCCATTTCATGTTCCTCCTATAGGGTCTCCTGTACGAAGTCTATCGCCTTGACTGGGCACTCCTCGACGCATATGCCGCATCCCTTGCAGTAACCATAATCGATGTCAGCTTTCTCATCCACCATGTTGATGGCTACCTCTGGGCAGAGAATGTAGCAACGCCTGCATCCGATGCATTTCTCCTTATCCAGAACAGGAGTGAATACTCTCCAGCTGGATACGTCTCGTTCACCGCGCTTTAGCTCCACCTTCTGGGGTGGAAGGTCACTGACATCCACTGGCTCGTTGGCTTGCTCGTATGCCCTACGAACAGCGTTGATGTTCATCTCGGCTATCCTGCCGCTCCACTGCTCGCTGATCGCTTTTTCTATGTTCGCGATGCTAACAGCGCCTGTTACCTTGGCGAAGGCGCCCAGTATGGCTGTGTTTGTGATTGGGCGACCGATGGTCTCCAAGGCGATGTTAGTCGCATCAACTGTTGCAACCTTGAAGTCGCCTCCCAGCCCAGTCTCCCTACCCTTGTGAGGGTGGTTGATGAGCACGATTCCCCCTTTCTTGAGCCCATCAGTGATCGGGACGCTCTTGCCGAGAAGAGGATCAAGGACTATCACCATGTCGGGTTCATGAACTAGGTCGCGTTCGTTGATGCGTTCCTCGCCTATCCTGAGGAAGCTTACTACTGGTGCGCCTCGTCGTTCTGTGCCATACATGGGGATTCCCTGCGTGAATTTTCCCTCATAGTATAGGGCAGTGGCTAGGATCCTGGTGCCCGTGACAGCTCCTTGTCCTCCCCTGCCGTGGAATCTTATCTCCATCAAGTCTGGTTACACCTATTGAAACGATGATAGAATAAGCTAGGTTATATGCTTATTCAATGCGAGTTGAAGGCAGTATAATCAGTAATTATCAAGGAATAATGAGTGGTTTCTACGCGAAGTGAACCCCTGTTTACTTTTCGAGCTTTTTCCCCAACGCATATCTATTTTTGGGATAAGGGGTTTGATGAGTCACTGAACCGGTCCCTGTAACACGGAATACCATTCACCGTTTCCGCGTTGATAACCCCGTGAATTATCGCCCGAGATAAAACATCAGCAGCGGTAGAGCCTATCAGGGAGACGATTGATCCACGCCCATTCTTCATGACATGTTTCATTGTGGATAAGGCAAAAACCGTGTCACCGTCAAACAACGTGTGACTGGGTCTCACAGCACGAGCTATACCGTCATGAGCCATCTGAGCCACCTTGCTGCACTCTGTCTTGGTGAGGGCTGCGTCTGTAGCCACCACAGCGATGACTGTGTTCTCTCCTAGCCTCACCGAGAGCGGGGTATGCATATCCCCATGAATGGATAACACTGGAGCATCGCCATACTCTTTGTCTAGCTCAAGGTAGCGAGCATATAATCCGCCACTCAATGGGTCAGCGACATAGCCTGCGCTGTTGACAGCAACGACTGCGCCTACGCAGACTCCGTTGTGTAGGACCTCGCTGGCTGTACCCAATCCACCCTTGATACCCCCAGCAACAGCACCAACTCCAGCGCCCACGTTACCATTATGGCATTCATAGCTCAGGTTCTCGCATGCAGTGTATCCCATGTCTGCGTTAATCCTGCCCTGTTTCTTTCCGCGGTTTAGGTCATAGATGATGGCTGCTGGAACGATGGGGACATGGACTCCATTCTTGGCTGGGTAACCCCTGCCTTGTTCATCCAGAAACCTCATGACACCATCAGCTGTACTGAGCCCAAACGCGCTGCCACCGCTCAACACAACTGCGTCCACTCTCTCTACAAGGTTCACAGGGTCAAGCAGATCAGTCTCACGGGTCCCGGGTGCGCCACCCCGCACATCGACGCCAGCGGTACAACGTTCATCAGGGACTACCACTGTAACCCCGGTGAGGATATCCATGTCACTGTGGTTGCCTATCTTTATTCCCTGTACATCGGTTATGCTGTTTCGTGGTCCATGGTGTCTATGCGTAGGCATAAGTGTGCACCGTTCTTCTATGGTTTAAATCATTTTACACATTTATAGAGCCGTCAAATGACGGTACAAACCTTAAGCATGCATGGCAGCATATCACCACCATGCAAGTAATAGGAGCATGTGGCTTGAAATGCAGTGGATGTGAGGCATTCAAAGCAACACAGGCCAAAGATAATGAGAAACTAGCCGAACTAGCCAAGTCATGGGGCAGCCAAGAGAACCCGTTAACAGTCGAGGATATGCAGTGCAATGGATGCATGAGCGATGTGGTCTTTAAAAACGCGCGCTCGTGTGGTGTCCGTGGCTGCGCTTTGGAGCATGAGGTAGCTAATTGTGGAGGGTGCAGTGATTTTGCCTGCGCCAAGCTCAATGACCTCTGGAAGAACTACAAGCTGAACCCAGAAGATATGATGAGCAACCTGGGCAAGCCTCAATAAGCCTCTCCCACCTTTTTTCAATTGATCAATATGCCGGCATTCGAGGTTCAGGTAAGGGCCAAGATCGGGAACCCGATAGATGTTTTGACAGAGAAGTATCCAAGCCTGAAGATCTGGACATGGTGCAACTTCCAGAACGACATCCACGAGGTAACCGATGACAACCAGGATGAACTAGGAAAAGCCCTCAAAGAGTTCAGGGAACACTATGATGTACTGGAGGAGACACCCATCTCTAACAGCGTACGGTTGATAACCCAGAGATGCATCTGCAGCAAGGAGACCACGCTCCACGATAACATTCAGGAGCTTGAGGTACTGAACCTGATGCCCGTGTATAGCCAGGGTGGGTGGAACCATTACCGTTTCATAGCCTTCAAGCATGAGGCTTTCACAGAGTTGCTGAGGCGGGGCGAGGAGATGGGTTTCGAGTTGAAGGTTGATGAGATGGTTCCCTTCATCGGGATGGTCTCGGATAACCTGATACCGTTGAACACCATGATCTCGCACCTCACCGAGAAGCAGATAGACGCTGTGATAGCGGCATACAACAATGGCTACTATCAGACGCCCCGCAGCGTTAACGTGCAGAAGATAGCGGATAGGGTAAAGGTTCCACGGACAACACTGCAGGAGCACCTGAATAAGGCTGAAAACAAGCTAATATCATCGATAGTGCCCCAGATACTCTTGTTCAACAGGAAAACCCGTGGCTCTGCTATGTCTTAAATGCCTGTAATACGTCTTTTTCTCGATTAGATTTGAAGCTAGTAAAGTATAACGAGGGCAGGCTTGGAGCCCTCATGGAAGATATGAGCGTAATAGACCTCAACTACGCATATGCAGCCTATAAACACTCGAAGGGAGCAGCCAACCCCCAACGAAAAGCCGACGCAAAGGTACCCAGCTGCCTGCTTGCATTCATTAAAGAGGGGGACTCTGGAATAGAGAACGCCCAGAAGGCGGTTAACTATGTTAAATCTGGGGCGTGTTGTGGCGCCAATGGCGAGAAACTGGTCTTCAAGAAGGGTGAGTACAAGCTCAGGGCACCGTTACCGAGTCCAGCGACAAAGATCGCCATGGCTGGAGCCAACTTCTACGACCATAGTAGGGACGCCACCAAGTCTCTAAGGGGTGAAAGCATTACCATCGATGAAATCAAGGTTCAGGTGGAGAAGGGAGTGTATAGGACCTGGGGTTTCTGGAAACAATCAGGCATGGTTAGGGACCCGGACACCGAGACTCCTTACCCTGCGAAGACTCAGAGGCTGGACTATGAGGTGGAGCTCGGCGCGGTTATCGGTAAATACGCCAAGGACACCAAGGAGGCGGATGGCATGGATTACATCTATGGCTACACCATCCTCAACGACCTATCCATCAGGGACGGCGGAATGAGCGGAGGACCAGATGGTTTCTTCTTCGCCAAGAACTTCGATGGCTCAGCCCCCATGGGGCCATGCATAGTCACCAAGGATGAGCTATCTGACCCCTATAAACTGGGGATGAAGCAGTGGGTGAACGATGAGCTCAGGCAGGATGGCAGCATGAGCAGCATAATCAGGGGCTATGAGTGGTGGCTCGCTTGGCTCAGCAGGGATGTGCCATTCTACCCCGGCGACATTATCTGTGGTGGTACCTGCAGTGGTACAGCAATGGATCAGACGCCTAGGATCGATGGCAAGACCGACCCCAAGCTGTTCCTGAAGCCAGGTGACACGCTTCGCGCCTGGATCGAGGGCGTCGGTGAGCTACGAACCAAGATCGTTTCTAAAGAGTAGGTTAATACCCTCTTTCTATTTGTTTTTCAGAGTCTCTGGGACACTGGATAGTAGTGGTAGACGTATCAATACGTCGATGAGGATTATTGCAATGAATATCCACTCTGGCCCAAAATTCTCCCAAATCAACCCACCCACCACAGGAGCAGCGATAGAAGCCAACCCGGTTACGAGACCCACCAACCCCCTCCAGCGGCCGAGACAGTCACTCGGGACCAGCTCAGGCGTCATGCTACCATAGCTGAAACCGGCTATCATCCTGAACCCCATGAGGAACCCAGCCACTAGAAGCCAGTATGGGTTTGGTGCATAGATCAATACCAGGTTTGCGAGACTGAATAACGGTGTGAGTATGTAAAATGCTCTCTTTCTCCCTATCTTGTCCGCTATCCTTCCTATCACTGTGCTGAAAAGCGTCTCTGTTATCAGCATGGCGGTGGCGAAGCCCCCCAAGATAAACTGTGTTGCGCCTTTCACCTCGAAGGCATAGTTATACCTGAAGGTTGTGAGCATGCTCATGGTGAACATGTTGAGGGTCATGAAGAGAAGCCAGCGCTTGATAGCGGTTCCACGCTGGAAAACCTCCCTGAAGTCTGCGAGTAGGTTACCGTTTTCCGTGGTTCTTGGCGCTCTCTCGATGTCTGTGAGGTTTCTATAGACATATATGAACAGGATTATCCGGGCAACGAACTGTATCCAGTAGAGCCCCCTGATGCCTCGGACCGTGATTCCTCCCAGATAAGTTAGTATTAACGCTGCGGCGGTGGGAGCTAGGATCGTAGGTAATGCGCCAATGCTTTCACAGAGTGCTTTCCCTGTGGCTCTGTCTTGTGGTGGAAGAGACAGGTCACAGATGATTACGCATGAGCCTATCATCATTCCTAGACCCGAGATAAGTATAGCTAACGCGATGAGTCTCCAATCATTCGCCAAAGCATAGATTAATGGCACCGTAACAAGCAGGGCTACGCCTGCGAGGAAGATTTTCCTAATATTATAACGGTCTCGTATGATGCCTAGGGGTGGTGAGATAAGGGCTTGAGCGACTCCTAGGGCGCTGTTTACGGCTCCTAGCTGGACTGGAGTTGCTCCTAGCAGGGTGATGTATATGTTGGCGTATTGGAGGGTTATCTCGTTGAAGAACCTGTTGAATATATTGCGAGTGACTACTGTTCTCCAGTTTTTCTTCTGGCGTAGCCAGACTTGTTTAAGTTCTCCAACAAATTCAGCCAATTTAATCTAGCCTAAATACACTAAGAGTTATTTAAGACTGGTTAACAAGCTGGGATTAAAGACTATTATTTTACCTCTATAAACAAACTAAAAGTATTTAGACAATAGACCAGCTACTCAAATACAGCTTCAAGGTGCTCTGAATAGCAACTGTTTTCCGTTATACATCACCATATCAACTAAGTTGAGCTACATAGCCATCGATATCGGCGCCACTAACATCAGGGTGGCTGTTGGTGACCATAGCGGGATCAAGAGGAAGGTAATGGAACTAACGGAGACTAGGCGTGGCCCATTAGGTGTATCAAAACAGATCATCAGGCTCATCGACTCCATTAGAGACGAGGAGCCTACTAACATCGGCATAGGGAGCATCGGACCCATAAACCATGAAGAGGGCATGATAACTAACACACCGAACTACCCATTCAACAACATACCCATCACAGAGCCACTCATAGACCAGTACAAGGTACCGGTAACCATAGTGAATGACTGCACCGCGGCTGTGCTGGGGGAACAGGTTTTTGGAGCGGGTCAGGGGCTTGACGACCTTGTCTATGTTACCATCAGCACTGGGCTGGGGGGTGGAGCCATAGTTGATGATAACCTGCTTCTGGGGAAGGATGGTAACGCCGTAGAGGTGGGGCATTTTACCATCGATCCAAGTTCTGAGATGCTCTGTGGTTGTGGCTGCAGGGGGCACTGGGAGGCTTTCTGCAGCGGTAAGAACATCCCAGCCTACGCGGAGATGCTGCTACGTGATGTTAACTGGGGTGGCGGAGCACTACACAGGTTAACAGGGGGGAAAACAGAGAACCTGAGCGCCCAGAACATCTTCACAGCAGCGAGACAAGGGGATGAGCACGCAGAGATGATCGTCCATGAGATTGGGCTCAAGAACGCCATAGGCTTCGCCAACATCGTGAACGCCTTCGACCCTGAGTTGATAACCATCGGCGGCTCCATAGCGGTTAACAACCCAGACCAGATACTGAAACCCATCAAAGAAAACATCCACAAACACACCATAAACAGGGTGCCAGAGATCAAGATGACGCCCCTCGGGCACGACGCCGTGATAATGGGGGCATTGGCTCTCGCCATGTATATCTAGTTGATTCTTGTGAACATGAGGTCTTGGTCATTGTTCCGCATCTGGACCAGTTTGCCATCGTGCAGGTAGAAGCGTAGCTCAAGACTTGTCTCCTGTACGACCATACAGCTCAACTGCTCGCCATCTATTGTGATCGTTTTTGGCGTATTCTGGACATAGAACTCTAGATCAAACATGGCCCCACCCTGAGGGATATAGACCTGAGCAGTATACCTGGAGCCCATCTCCAACTCAGCGGAGATCAACAAAATCTCCCAGATACCAGGCATATTATTTTCTGCCATAAAGGCGCTCGTTGGGAACTCATCTGAGAAGGTTACTGTCTCGTTCTGGAAGGAGACTGTCGCGATCACGTCTCCCTCCGTGAAGGTTACATGGATCTCGTTGAGGTCTCCTGCTTGCTGCACCGTGAGGTTATACTCCTCTGGTCTGTACTGTTCATCGAAGACAAAGTTACTCTCCAAGAGTATATTCTGACCCTCGAAGCTCACATCAGTTGTGCTAACCATTGTGTATAATCCACCCTCTTTCCCAGAGATGGTATAGCTGTAGGTTCCCACCTGATCCAGCGCCTTGACGTAGGAGAATGTATGGGTCTCACCGATAGCCAACTCAGGCACCCCAATGAAGGGGTATTCCTGCGTGGGGAATCTCATATTCGTATAGTACTCGATGAGAAGAGTCGAGGCCAATATAATGAAGACCCAAGCAATTACATAGCTCCGCTTCAAATGTGTTCAGAAATAGGAGAGGGGTACTCTCTAAAAGGATTTTAGGAAGTGTGCTGAGCGATGGCGTTCTTGAGGTTATCACCGGCGATAACCAGCTTGATCTTCAAGAAGTCAAGCTCCTTCCAGTAACGCTCCCTGAGCTCCAACCGGTTCTCCACAGCCATGCTGATCTCAGCTGGGTGGGGGCTGCCTGGGCTCCTCAGGTTGTTCAAAGCCTTCTTGGGGTCGGCAACCTTCTCAGCTATGCTGCTGCTCACCTTGATGTCCTTACCGTATAGCTCCTTGGCTACCTTCTGGACATCCTCAGGCTTCAAGTCTTCAAGGGTCCTGCCCTCATCGATGAGGTTCTTCACAACACCAGCGGTTACCTTGTATGCCTCACGGAAGCTAAGCTGATCCTCTGCAAGTGTCTCGGCGAGTTGAACCGCGAAGATGAAGCTACCCTTAACCTGGGCGAGCATCTTGTCACCGTTCACCGTCAACGTAGCGATGACGCCATTGAGCACCTCAAGGCTGGTCCTCGTGGTGTCGAATGCACGCCACAAAGCGATCTTTGTCTGCTGGAGGTCCTGGTAGTAGCCTGTAGGCAATCCCTTGATCATGGTCA